>VAWL01000120.1 GCA_005883965.1 Actinomycetota bacterium | reverse complement strand
AGGAAGCTCGAGACCATCATGAAGCCGGCGATCGGCAGCAGCCAGAACGAGAGCGCGTTCAGCCTCGGGAAGGCCATATCCGGCGCGCCGATCATCAGCGGGATCACGTAGTTGCCGATCCCGGCGAACGCGGGGATCACGAACAGGAAGATCATCAGCGCGGCGTGCACCGAGAAGAGCCCGTTGAACGTCTGGTTGTCGACGAACTGCATCCCCGGCCGCGCAAGCTCGGCGCGCATGATCATCGCCAGCAGGCCCGCGATCACGAAGAAGAAGATCGTGGTGACCAGATACTGAATCCCGATCACCTTGTGATCGGTGTTGATGCGGAAGTAGTCGCGCCAGCTCCTGGCTCCGTGGCCGGAGTGGTCCTCGGGCTGCGTCGGCGCGCCCGACGCGTAGCGAATCCAGTAGTCGAATCCCCCGATCGCGGCCAGGAAGCCGAGCGGGACTGTGGTCAGCTCCACGGTCGTGATCACCTGGCCGTCCCAGACGGGGTCCCACCCTTCCAGCCAGCGGACGAGGCACGTGATCCCGGCGCCGATCCCGAAGAAGAGCGCGGTCATCCACGGCACGCGCAGCCAGCCTGCGACCAGGAACCGGCGCCAGCCGCGCGCCGGTGCGGGCGGGGCGCCGTGCTCCGCGTGTCCGGTGTGGACGGCGGCCTCGGTCACTGCTTGCCTCCGGCGGCGAGGTACTTGACCAGGGCGTCGAGCTGGTCCTTCGGCAGCTGCGCGAAGATCGAAGGCATCACGTTCTTCGGATAACCGGGCTCGACGTAGGCGTTCGGGTTGACGATCGAGTCATGGATGAACTGCTCCAGCGGCTTGCCCGCCCGTTGCGCCTCGGCGGGCAGCTTATCGAGGTCCGGGCCGATCTTCGCCGTCGCCCCGGCGGGCACGAAGGTGTGGCAGCTGCTGCAGGCCTGCGCCTTGAAGACGGCCAGGCCGGGGCTCGACCCGGACCCGCCGCCAAGCTTCTTCTGCTGGCTCTTGGCCCAGGAGAGGAACTTGTCCTTCGCCATCACGTCGGCCCGTGACCGCATCAGCGCATGGCCGAGCCCGCAGAGCTCGGTGCAGATGACCGGGTAGGAGCCCATCCGGTCGGGCGTGATCGCGAGCGTGTTCACGGAGCCCGGCACGGCGTCCTGCTTCTGGCCGAACTCCGGGACCCAGAACGAGTGGGTCACGTCGACGGAAGTGATCTGCAGCTTGACCGGAGCGCCGATCGGCAGTTCGAGCCTGGCCGAGGCGAGGTTGCCGAAGGCCGGGTACTTGAACGACCACTCGAACTGCTGGGCCGTGACGTTCACGACCAGCGGGCTCAGCGGGTCGGATGCGGCCGAGGCGTGCGGCAGGTGGTCGTTCTTGGCGAGGACGATCGCACTGACGATCGAGATCGCCGTCACGAGCACCGCGGGGACCGCGGTCCAAACGACCTCGAGCTTGGTGTTCCCGTGGATCGGCGGGCCGTCCTCGTCCTCGCCGGGCTGCGCGCGGAATTTGAAGATCGAGTAGATGATCACCGACGCGACCAGGGCGAAGATGGCGATGCAGATCCCGGTCACGAACCAGAAGACGAAGTCGATCCGCCCGGCCTGCCTGCTCGCCGAGTGGGGCAGCCAGGGGATCAGCAGTGCGACCGCCGCGGCCCCCGCGCCGCACGCGACTCCGATCGCGACGAGCTGGACGATCGATCCCCTGCGCACCGCGAACGAGACTACTCGACCGCGAGGCCGGTTCGCCGGAGGAAGCGAAGCCGCTCGAAACGCCTGCAACGAGCGAGGTTCAGCGTTTCCAAAAGCGGGTACACCAGGCTCTCAATCGAAGGAGGTTTCATGGGACTTGGAGTCAGCATCGTGCTTATTGCCGCCGGGGCGATCCTCGCCTGGGCGGTGAACGCGAACGTCTCCGGTGTGGACATCCACACCGTTGGGTGGATCCTCCTGATCGTCGGGATCGTCGGCGCCGTTCTGTCGATGATCTTCTGGTCAACGTGGGCAGGCCCCGGTTACTGGTCGGGTCGCCGCCGCGGTGGCTACGTCGACGAGGGCCCTCCGCCCTACTAGATCCAGAGCGTTCTCCCCGGGGCGGCCGCCAGGCCGCTCCGGGGTTTCAGGCGGGGACGCGCGCGCCGGCCGATGCGCTGTCGACGCGCTCGAGCCACGGGGCCGCCCGCAGCTCGTCGAAGCTGTCTCGCGCCTCCGCAAGCAGCGGACGGGCCTCTTCGACACGGTCCTGCGCGAGCAGGTACTCCGCATGCTCGAGCCGCGTGACGGCGACGTAGAACGGCGCCTCCGATTCCGCGAACAGCTCCTCTGCCGTGACGAGCTCCGCCTCCGTCTCGTACTCGGGCAACCTCGCCCGGAAGCGAGCCCGCTGTGCGCGCAGGTACGGCGGCAGCTCGGCCGGAGAGAGCTCGTCGACGACGTCCAGGAGCTCACGGATCTTCTCGTCGTCATCGAAGCCGGCCACGGCCTCGAGCGCCTCGAAGCGGAGGATCGTCTCCGTCCCGGAGACCCTGGAGCGCGTCGCAAGCGCGCGCTCAACCGCGGCAAGCGCCTCTGCGCCGCGCCCCTCGGTGGCGTGGAGCTGGGCCTCCAGTAGCGCATAGATGCCTGCCCAGCCCGCGTTCTCGGAGTGGGCCATCGTCTCGTTCTCCGTCAGGAACGCATGCACACGGTCGAGCTCGCCGCGGTAGAGGTAGATCGGTGCAACCCAGAACATGATCCCGCGCACGAACTCCGTCGCCGCCCCCTCTTCGGCCTCGGCAGCAATGGCAAGCGCCTCGTCCCAGCGCCCGAGCATCAGCAGCGCCCCGACCGGACCGGCGAGGAAGACCGACTCCCATTGACGGTCTCCCACCCGGCGTGCGGCCTCGAGCGCCCGCTCCGCGTTCACCAGGAACGACCGCCACTGGCCGTCGACCCAGAGGAACGCACCCAGATTGTTGTACGCCCGCAGCGCAGAGGAGTGCAGATCGTGCGCAAGCGCAATCTCGAGCGCACCCTCGAGCAAGATCTGGGACTCGCGCGGACGGTGCAGCCGGGCGAGCAGGAGCGACTTCGTGTTCAGCGCCTCCGCCAGGGTCTCCGGCTGGTCGATGGCCTCGGCGAGCGAGAGGGCGCGCTCGACGTGGACAGCCGCACGCTCGCTCTCTCCGACGAAGTGGAGGTAGCGGCCGAGCTGGGCGGCGACCGGGGCGATGTCCGGGTCCTCGGCCCCCTCCTCCAGCGCCGCCAGTGCGGGCTCGAGTCGCGCGACTGCGCGCGGCGGGTGGCCTTCGTTGAAGTCGATGTCAGCGAGAAGCGTGGCCGCCCGGGCGGCGGCGACCGGTTCGCCCAACTCGTCATATGCGGCGTGGGAACGCTCGAGCAGGGCGCGCGCCTCGTCGGGCTTGTTCGCGAGCCAGGCCATCTCCCCGGCGCGTGCCGCCAGATCGGCTTGCGCCCGCTCGTCGTCGGCGAGGTCTCCCGCCTGCTCGAAGTAGCGCTGCGCCTCGGCCGCGGCCGCAAGGCCCGACGCCCGCTCCCCGGCGCGGACGAGTGCCTCGGTCGCGCGCCTCTTCAGCTCCTCGGCGTCGCCGGCGTCCGGAACCGCCTCGAAGGCGGCGAGCAGGTGGGCGGCGACCACCTCCGCGACCTCTTCCTCGCCGAGAGTGGCGGAGAGCTGATCCGCGGCAGCCAGGTGGCGGCTCTTCCGGTCGTGCCGGGAGAGCGTCTCGTACGCGACCCGGCGCACGAGGTCCTGCAGGAACCCGTACTGGCCGTGCTCCGGCGAGCGCTGGTCGGCCTGCAGTGAGAGCACTTCCTTTCGCACGAGCGAGGAGAGCAGCGGCTCGAGCTCGCTTTCGGCGAGCCCCGAGAGAGCCGCAAGGGCCCTGCGGCTGAAGGTCTTGCCGAGCACGGCGCCGTCCTGCACCAGCCGCCGCTCCTCCTCGCTGAGCCTGTCCAGCCGCGCGGCGATCAGCGCATGGAGCGTCTCGGGCACCTCGAGCGCGGCGACCTCGGCGACGACGCGGTACGTCGAGCCCTCCTGCTCGACGAGCCCGCTGTCGAGCAGCATGCGCACCGTCTCGACTGCGTACAGCGGCACGCCCTCCGCACGCGCCAGGATCTGCGCGCTCAGAGTCTCCGGCATGCCCGGCACGAGGCCGTCGAGGAGCTCCTGCATCACGGGCTCTGGCAGCGGCTCCAGGTAGATGGAGGTGAAGCTGCGCTGGCCGGCGCCCCACGTCGGGCGCTTCTCGACCAGCTCGGGCCGGGCCAGGGTGATCACGTACAGCGGGTGGGCTCGCGACCATTCGAGCAGGTACTCCACGAAGTCCAGAAGGCTCTCGTCCGCCCACTGCAGGTCCTCGAACACGAGCACGGTCGGATACGAATCGGACAGGCGCTCGAAGAACAGCCGCCATGCCGCAAACAGCTCCTGCCGGTTGCCGAGGTCGGCGTCGCCAAGGGCGAGCAGCTGCGCGAGAGCCGGCTCGACCAGGCGCCGCTCGTCCTCGTCGACCAGGTGCTCGCTCAGGGTCGCCCCGAGCTTCTCGCGCGCGGCGGCCGGCTCGTCGTCCTCGGCTATCTGGCAGCGCATCCGCACCATGTCGGCGAGCGCCCAGTAGGTGACGCCCTCGCCGTACGCGAGGCAGCGCCCGCGGTGCCACATGACCGTCTCGACGATTCCGTCGAAGTACTTGTAGAACTCCCAGGCGAGCCGCGACTTCCCGATTCCGGCGATGCCGGTGATCGAGACGAGCTGCGCCCTGCGCTCCTCGGCCGTGGCATGGAAGAGCTCCTTCACCTGCCGCAGCTCGCGCTCGCGGCCGACAAAGGGCGCCTCCAGGCGCTCGGACCGCAGGTCGCCGCGGCGGGCGGAGACGATTCGCTGCGCCCGCCAGAGCGTCGTCGGCTGCTCCTTGCCCTTGAGCTCGTGCTCGCCGGCCGGCTCGTAGGCGACGGCTTGCTCGGTCGCACGGCGGGTGGAGTCACCGACGAAGACCGAGCCGGGCTCGGCCACCGACTGGATTCGAGACGCCGTGTTGACGAGGTCGCCGGCGACCATGCCCTCGCCCGTGGCGCCGACGTTGACCGCGGCCTCGCCCGTCAGCACCCCGGCCCGCGCGCGCAGGCCAGGCGCGCCGATCTCGTCCCCCAGCGACGAGACCGCAGCGACGAGGTCGAGAGCGGCCCGGACCGCGCGCTCCGCATCGTCCTCGGTCGCCACCGGCGTCCCCCAGACCGCCATCACAGCGTCACCGATGAACTTCTCGACCACGCCCCCGTACACGCCGATCAGACGGCGGCAGGTCTCGAAGTAGCGGGAGAGGAGCTCGCGCGTCTCCTCGGGATCGCGCGACTCCGACACCGCCGTGAAGCCGACGAGGTCGGCGAACAGCACGGACACGAGCCGGCGCTCGGCGGTCGGTGCAGCCTGAGGCTCGGCTACCGCCTGCCCCTCCAGAGACGCGCCGCACTGGTTGCAGAAGCGCATGGACGGGTCGTTCTCGGCGCCGCAGGCCGCGCAGACGCGGCCGAGCGCAGCTCCGCAGCCGCCGCAGAACTTCGCCCCGGCGGGATTCTCGGTCCCGCAGTTGGAACAGACGCTCACGCTGGAAAGCGTAATGCGCCGGGCCTGTTCATTCCAAGCGCGCTCAGTATCGAGCGACACCCAACATGCGATTCAAGAGGCGGCCGGCCGCGAGAGGGCCCCGCCCGAAGGCGGGGCCCTCTCTCGCCCAAAGGCTCTTACTTCTCTTTCGTGAAGAACAGGTCAGTGCCGATGTTCTGGTCGCCCGCCGTGTACATGATGTTCGCCTTGCCGGCGGGATCGACCGCGACCTGGAAGAAGTCGAGCAGGCTGCGGTCCGAGGTGCCGTTGCTCGACTCGATCGGACCGGTGTGCATCCCGGCGACGGCGGTCTTCGCGCTGAAGCTCGGCGCCTTCGAGAGCGCGTTCACGCTCTTCGCCAGGTAGAGGCTCCACGTCGCCTTCGTGAGACTGTTGGGGTCCCCTGAGGACTTCGTCCCGTAGTAGGCGATGTCCACCTGGCCCGGGGCGACGATGTCCATCGTCGGGAAGACATTGGACGCGGTCGTCGTCGAGACGGTTACCGGCTTGGTCCACGCCGCCCCGTGGTCCTTGCTCGCGGAGAAGCGGATCGCGACGCTGCCGCCCTTCTTCACCTCGCCCCACGTCACGTACACGTTCCCGAGCGAGTCGATCTTCACGGGCTGGAAGTTCCACTCCGTGTCGAACGCCGAGCCGGTCGAGCCGGTGCCCGGAATCGGCGTCTGCGTCCACGTCAGCCCCTGGTCCTCGGAGCGCGCGACGCCGACGCCACCGCCCGCGGCACCGTTCTGCCGGCTGTACGTGATGTAGACGATGCCCGTGTTCTGGTCGACAGCGATGCCGCCCGGCGGGCACACGCACTGGCGGATGTTGGCGGGCGTCCCCCCGTAGCACGGGTTTGCCAGCGAGACGTCCCCGGTGTCGACGATGTACTGGTCGCCGAGCAGGCACTCGGGCACCGCCGGAACGTCCTGCACGAACGCGATCCCACCCTGCGGACCCGCCGCGAGGCTCGAGCGCGCGACGTGAACGGCGTCGAGCCCGTCGTAGACCATGTACAGGCTGTTCGATGGGCCCGAGTAGGCGAGCCACGGCCGGTCGTCGCCGGGCGAGGTGTGGCTGTAGACGTCGGAGAGCCACGTCTGCCCGCCGTCGGTCGAGACCCGCGTCGTCGTGTCGACGAGCCAGAGGTCGGTCTGGAAGATGTCGCCGGCCGGGTCGAGGATGACGTCGGTGTCGCCGCCGCCGGCAGGCATGCCGACGACGCCGGCGTCGGCCGGGAAGATCGGCCCCTGGAAGCTCGTGCCGCCGTTGGTCGAGATCCAGACAGGACTCGGCTGGTCGGTCGTGGCGGTGGTCAGCAGGCCGTTCGGCGCAGTGACCACGATGCGACCCGAGCCGATGGCGATGCTCGGCTCGCCGAAGCCCGCGGAGCCTGGCAACTGCTGCGGGCTCGTGAAGGTGGCGCTCGCCGCGCCGCCGGTGCCGGAGCCGACGATCAGGACCCCGACCACCACCGAGGCCGCAGCGAGCGCGGCTCTACGTAAGTGTCTGCGCACTGTCCCCCCTTTTTCGGTCACGGCCGTGGGCCGGGCCGTGTCTTCGTACATCCCCCATCGCACGGCTGCGTAGTCGCGGACGGCCCTGCGTCCTGCCGCCACCAGATGTCGCGGATCGCGCCGCCCTGGTCGCCTGCCGGCACCGCGACGTGCGCGTAGCCGAACGAGTCGAGGGCGATCTCCATGAAGTCGCCGAGGTTCCGGCTGCCGTCGTTCGGACAGACGATACCGAGCGTGCAGATCGCGCCCGTACGGACGGTCGGCCCGGTCACCTCGGTGACCGCCGGGAGTGAGCTCGTCGCGTTGCGAACCTGCGCGAAGTGCGCGGCCCAAGTGGCCGAGGTGTCGCTCTGGTCGGCCGCGCTGGACTGGAGCCACGCGACGTCGATCACGCCGCCGGCCCCGCCGACCGCCGTCGGGAAGACGACTGCGCCGCCGCCGGCGTTGATGCGCCGCATCGGCGACCACGTCTGCCCCCTGTCGGAGGAGACGGCGTAGTACATGCCGTTGGTCGGGTTGCCGGCCGCGTCCTGGCCGCCGAGCGCGGCGAAGACGTAGAGGTTGCCGGCGCGGT
>VAWL01000210.1 GCA_005883965.1 Actinomycetota bacterium | reverse complement strand
GCGGTCATGTGCGACACGTTCCACCCGCTCCGGCTGACGAAGTTCGCCAAGGACCTGGACGATGGCAAGTACGCGTACTCGTGGTACGAGAACGCCGAGGAAGGCGCCGCCTCGGTTGACGGCGACGCCACCGGCGCCGGCCTAACGTCCCACTTCTAGGTCGGCTCCCAGCCCGTGTCGCTATACGCGAAGGCGGTGTCGGCGGAGCCGACGCCGGCGAATCTAGTACGGCTTCTCGCGGCTGACAAGATGGGCCCGTGTTCAGCCGCTCGGCCCGCCTCTACGACCCGATCTACGCGTCGATCCGCGACTACCCGCGGGAGGCGGCAGAGCTCGACCGCCTGATCCAGAAGCGAGGACCGGGAGCGCGGACGCTGCTCGACGTCGGCTGCGGGACCGGCGCGCACCTCGAGCACCTGACGGGATACGAGATCGAAGGGCTCGACCTTGAGCCGGAGATGCTCGCGGTCGCGCGCGAGCGGCTGCCCGCCGTCGCCTTCCACGAAGGCGACATGGTCTCGTTCGACCTCGGCAAGCGCTTCGACGCGGTCATCTGCATGTTCAGCAGCATCGGCTACGTAAAGACGGAGGAGCGGCTGCGCTCGGCGATCGCCTCGATGGCGCGGCACCTCGAGCCGGGCGGCGCCCTCGTCGTCGAGCCGTGGCTGGCGCCGGACGAATGGAAAGACCGCCACGTCGGCGCGGTCTTCGTCGACGAGCCGGAGTTGAAGATCGCGCGGATGAACGTCCCGGAGCGCGAGGGCGACGTCTCGATCGTCGAGTTCCAGTACCTCGTCGGCACGCCGGACGGGATCGACCGCTTCAGCGAGCGGCACGAGCTCGGTCTGTTCACGGTCGAGCAGTATCTTGGGGCGTTCCGCGCGGCCGGGCTCGAAGCGGACCACGACCCGGAGGGTCCAATGGGCCGCGGCCTGTACGTGGCGGCCGACAACGTGGGCTGCTAAACGTCACGAGAGCGGCTTACCATTCGTGTGCTGTCCTTGAGAAGCGTCCGGCCGGCCGGGGGTATGGGTGCTGTGAGTTCCGCCGCAATTGAGATCGAAGCGCTCGCGCGTCTGACGGCAGGATGGCATGGCGACGATTAGGAAGAGCGTCGAATCGCTCGCGCCCCCGGGGATCTTCCGCGGCCGCACCGGCGCCGAGGCGGAGAAGCTGGAGCGCCCCCTCGAACCCGGTGTCGCAGGCGTGCAGGCGATCGGGTACACGAAGTTCGCGATCGCGACCGTAGGGGCGTGCCTCGCGCTGCTCGCGGCCACACTGCTGCTGAACGTGCTCGTCGATCCGTTCGCGATCGCCGGCACGGGATTGCTGCCGACGGCGGTCGAGGCGGACCGGACGGTCAAGCTCGATCTGATCCGGAAGCTCGAGCGCAGCCCGGACATCGTGATCCTCGGCAGCTCGCGCGCGCGCCAGGCGGAGCCGTCGTTCCTGACGCAACTCACCGGCGAGACCGCTTTCAACGCGGCCGTCACGGGCGGGACCGCGGCAGATGCATGGGTGACGGCTCGGTACGTCAACGACCGCTTCCCGCGCAAGCCGCACCACTACATCTGGTTCGTCGATGCGGGCATCGCGACGAAGGGGATCAACCCGCAACTCGCGGAGGATCCTCGCGGGAAGCGGTACCTCGCGGGCAAGGGAGTCGGCTTCACACTGGCGGACGTCGGCACCTACATCGGTCCGCAGGCGAGCCTCGCCTCGTGGCGCGTGCTCGACAAGTGCTTCCTCCACACCTGCAAGGCGCGGCTGCGCTATCTCCCCGACGGCGCGATCGCCCGGCCGACCTTGAGGTACCTCCCGGAGCACGCGGCCTCGCTGCAGAACTCGATCTCGCGACTCGTCGACGCCGTGCGGGCCCACCCGCCGCGGAAACCGAACACGAACCCGGCGCGCTATCAGTTCTTCGATCGGACGCTCGCATTCATGAACGCGCACGGGGTCCGCCCGGTGATCGTCCTCAACCCGATCCATCCGAAGGTGCTCGCCGAGCTGCACAAGCAGGGCTTCGCGCAGCGCCGGGCCTCGCTCGCCTACCTGCACGCGCTGCACCGCCGCTACGACTTCGTGGTCGTCGACGGCGAGGACATCCGCCGCTGGGGCGGCTCGCCGCAGCAGTTCACGAACGCGACGCACATCAACCGCCGGAACATGCGGCGCCTGCTCCGCTACGTCGTCGCCCACTCGGACG
>VAWL01000209.1 GCA_005883965.1 Actinomycetota bacterium | reverse complement strand
CACGAGCCACGCGATCACGCCGACGTCGCCCCAGGTCTTGGTCGGGTAGTGGAAAACGTTATGGAACTTCGACTTGCCGGAGATCAGGTCGTCCAGGCACTGCTCCCGCGGCTTGCCGAGGTCCTCGACGACGCGGTAGATCAGCTGCGAGTGGCCGACTTCGTCCTGGACCTTCGCCGTCAGTGCCAGCTTCCGCTGGAGCGTCGGCGCGCGCAGGATCCACTCGCGCTCGGGCAGGACGCCCATCAGCTCCGAGTTGCCGTGCATCTCGATGAACTTGATCAGCCTGGCGCGGTACTCGTCCGGCAGCCAGTCATCGGTTTCGACCTGGCCGCCGCCCTGCACGTAGTCGAGGAATTCCTGCTCTCGCGCCTCCACGATGCTCCTTTGCTCGACCCTAACGATCGTTAGGGTGTGCAGTGTAATGGCTCCGCAGACGGTCGGCCTGCTGCATCCGGGCGAGATGGGAGTCGCGGTGGGCGCAGTCCTGCGCGACCGGGGCTATCCGCTTGTCTGGGCATCGGCGGAGCGCAGCGAGGACACCCACGGGAGGGCCGAAGCGGCAGGGTTCGACGATGCCGGCTCGATCAGCGAGCTGGTGCGCCGGAGTGACGTCATTCTCTCCGTCTGCCCGCCGCACGCCGCTCTGGAGGTTGCCGCTTCCGTGCCGGGCTTCGAGGGCGTCTTCGTCGACGCGAATGCGATCGCTCCGGCGACCGCGCGCGATGTCGCCGCGGTCGTGGAGGCGGAAGGGGCTGAGTGCGTCGACGGCGGGATCGTCGGCCCCCCGCCGCGCGAGCCCGGGACGACGCGGCTGTATCTCTCAGGCCCCGCGGCGCCGAGTGTGGCGGAGCTCTTCGCCGGCTCAGTCGTCGACGCCCGCGTCGTGTCGGACGAGGTCGGAGCGGCCTCGGCAGTGAAGATGGCGTACGCCGCTTGGACGAAGGGAACGGCAGCGCTGTTGCTCGCGATTCACGACCTCGCACGCGCCGAAGGCGTAGAGCAGGCGCTTGTCGAGGAGTGGCGCCTGTCGCTCTCCCAGCTGCCCGACCGGCTCGAGTGCGCCGCCCGCTCGGCGCAAGTCAAGGGGTGGCGCTGGGTCGGAGAGATGGAGGAGATCGCTTCCACCTTCGCCGCAGCCGGGCTCCCGGACGGCTTTCATCTGGCTGCTGCCGATGTGTTTCGCGCCTCGTCCGCGGAGCCGCAGCGCAAATGACCACGCGCCGCTCAGAGCTGACGCGCCAGGCAGCACGGCTCTTCGCCGCGAAGGGCTACCACGGCACTTCGATCGGCGACCTCGCCGAGGCGATGGGGGTGCAGAAAGGCTCGCTCTACGCGCACATCAGCTCCAAGCAGGATCTGCTTTACGAGACGATGGCCGAAGGCGCGCGCGCCTTTCATGCCGGGCTCGATGCGATCCCGGACGAAGCGCCGGCCACGGAGAAGATCCGCCTGGCGCTGCGCTCGCATCTGCAAGTCGTCGCCGACCAACTCGACGTCGCCACCGTGTTCGTCCAGGAATGGCGCTACCTCGAAGGCGAGCGCCGTGAGGAGATCGTCGGCGAGCGTCGGCGTTACGAGGAGCGCATCCGCGCCCTCTTCCGCGAAGGGCGCGACCTCGGCGAACTGCGCACCGACCTCGACGACGCGACCGCGGCGCTGCTCGTTCTCTCGGCAGTCAACTGGGCCTACACGTGGCTCCAGCGAGGTCGCGATACGGTCGAGCTGGCGGACCGCTTCTACTCGCTGCTTGTGGACGGGATGCGCGGCTATGCGACGCCCCGCACGTCATAAATCACGAGAATTCAGAAGAAGTTTCTACCGACTCCCCAGAAAATTCTGGCGGTGATTTGTCGCGGCACTTTTGACTGACGAATCAATCTAACCGGTCGTAAACGATACGAGATATCGAAGGTTGCATTTCCCTTCAGGATGGGTATAGTCCTGCCGCTTTTTGGCAGTGCGCCCAGTCGAGGAGACACCCGGAGGAGGGAACAGATGTTGAGGTACGCCGCACCGCTCGCGGCCGCTTTCGCGGCGGCGGTTCTTCTTGTCACAACAGGCTCGGTCGGAGCTTCGACGCCGCCGACCGGCAGCGTCACGGTTCCGTCGACCGCCGGGCAGACGGTGAGCGACAGCTGGACCGGCACGATCCCGCCCGGCACGAACCCGACGAGCGACTGCAGCGGCCTGCCGTCCACGAGCGTGGACGAGCACGACATCCAGGTGACCGTGCCGACTGGCGTCTACAGCACGCTCAACGCCCAGTTCACCTTCTCGATCACGTGGACGCCGGGAACGCCCACCGAGGACACGGCCGACGAAATCCTCACCGTGATCGGGCCGAACGGCAACGAGGTCGGCTCGAGCGACGGAGGCAGTACGACCGAGACGGTGGCTGCTCTGAACCTCGCCGGCGGCACCTACCGCGTGCTGGCGTGCGGCTTCGCCAACGCCCTGCTCCAACCGTACAGCGGCAAGCTCGTCGTCACGACGAGCGCCCTCGAGTCGTCGCTGCCTTCCGCGCCGGCTCAGGGGCTGCAGTTCTCCGCGGCCGTTCCCGCGGACCCGCAGCGCGACGAGTCCGAACCGCTGATGCGGACCGACAAGGCCGGGAACATCTTCACCTGCGGCCCGACCGGCTTCTCGCAGGGCGCCGACTACGCGCAAGTCTCGACAGACGGCGGCAACCAGTTCCACA
>VAWL01000204.1 GCA_005883965.1 Actinomycetota bacterium | reverse complement strand
GGTTCGGCATCTTCCCGCGCGGGCCGAGGATCCGGCCGAGCTTGCCGACGACGCCCATCTGGTCCGGCGTGGCGACGGCGACGTCGAAGTCGTCGAAACCCTCCTCCTCGATGCGCTTGGCGAGGTCGGCGGTGCCGACGACGTCGGCGCCGGCCTCCTGCGCCTCGCGCGCCTTCTCGCCGTCGGCGAAGACGATCACGCGCGACTCGCGGCCGGTGCCGTGCGGGAGCATCAGCGTCCCGCGGAGCTGCTGCTCGGCGTGGCGAACGTTGAGCCCCAGGTTGAAGTGCGCCTCGACGGTCTCGTCGAACTTCGCGGCCGGAAAGCCCTTGAGCATGCGCACCGCCTCGACGGGCGAGTACAGCTCCTCCCGGTCGATCTCGGCGCGCGCGTTGCGGTAGTTCCCGGCACCTCCGCTCCTTGATGAGCTCCGTCAAGCCTACGCTCATAGATCCGTCTCAACTCCCATCGAACGTGCGGTGCCCGCGACGATCAGCATCGCGTGCTCGACGTCGCGGGCGTTCAGGTCGGGCATCTTCGCCTCGGCGATCGAGCGGAGCTGGTCGCGCGAGAGGCGCCCGACCTTCTCGCGGTTCGGTTCGCCCGAGCCCTTCTCCAGCCGCAGCGCCTCCTTGATCAGGACGGCGGCCGGCGGCGTCTTGGTGATGAAGTCGAACGAGCGGTCCTCGTAGACCGTGATCTCGACCGGGATGATGCGGCCGTTCTCCTGCGCGGTCTGGGCGTTGAAGGCCTTGCAGAACTCCATGATGTTGACGCCGTGCTGGCCGAGCGCAGGGCCGACCGGGGGTGCCGGATTGGCCTGCCCGCCGGGGATCTGCAGCTTGATCAGCGTGAGAACCTTTTTCGCCATAACTAGTCGATCTTCTTCACCTGGTCGAAGCCGAGCTCGACCGGCACCTGCCGCTCGAAGATGTCGACGAGCACCTTCAGCTTCTGCTGGTCGGCGTTGACGTCCACGATCTCGCCGTCGAAGTCGGAGAGCGGGCCCGAGGTGACCTTGACCGACTCGCCGAGCGAGAACTCGACCTGGGCGCGCGGCCGGTCGCCGGCAGTCGTGCCGGTACGCAGGATCCGGTCGACCTCGCCCTGCGAGAGCGGCACGGGCTTGGAGCCGGCGCCGACGAAGCCGGTGACGCCGGGGGTGTTCTTGACCACCGTCCAGGCTTCGTCGTTCAGGTCCATGTTCACCAGCACGTAGCCGGGAAGGATCCGCTTCTCGGTCTGCACCTTCTGCCCGTCGCGCGTCTCCACGACCTGCTCGGTCGGGACGACCACGCGGCGGAAGCGCGGTTGCTGTGCCATCGAGTCGATCCGGTGCTCGAGGTTGGCCTTGACCTTGTTCTCGTGCCCGGAGTAAGTGTTGATCGCGTACCAGCGGAACATGCGCTACCTCAGGAGGATGTGTTGGACAAGACGCTTGAAGACCTCGTCGGCGGCCCATAGGTACACGCCGACGATCAGGCAGGCGAGCAGAACGACAACCGTACCCTGGATCAGCTGCTGCTGGCCAGGCCATTCGACTTTCTGCAGCTCGCCCCAGGACTCGGAGACGAAGCGCTTGATGGCGATGCCGGGCGGACCGCCGCGCCGTTCGTCCGGGGTGCGGGCGGGCTCGGGCACCGGGCGAGCGACCTGCGGGCGGACACGCGTGCGCTCGACTGCGGCCTCGCTTTCGGCCTGCGCAGCTCGGCGCGCGCGGCGCTCGGAGCGGGTCTGGCGGGCCATGGCTAGCGGGTCTCCCGGTGCAGGGTGTGGCAGCCGCACCAGCGGCAGTACTTGCTGAACTCGACGCGGTCCGGCGTGTTCCGCTTCGACTTCTCGGTTTGGTAGTTGCGCCGCTTGCACACCGTGCAGGCCAGCGTGATTCCAACTCTGACTCCGGTTGCCATTGCCTTCTCTCTTGCTCCGAGTACGCGAGGAGTAGCGGCGGGAGGACTCGAACCTCCGACACGCGGATTATGATTCCGCTGCTCTAACCAACTGAGCTACGCCGCCCCGCGGGCTTGAGTGTAGCAATCGGTTTCCCATCGTTAGGCTCTCGCGCATGGCTGCAATCGAGGCGGCGAATCTGCGGCGGACCTACAAGACGCACACCGGCACAGTGCGCCGCCGGGCGAAAGAGATCGAGGCGGTGCGCGGGATCAGCTTCGCGGTGGAGCCCGGCGAGCTGTTCGGACTGCTCGGCCCGAACGGCGCCGGGAAGACGACCACGATCAAGATGCTGATCACGCTGCTAATTCCGACCAGCGGCTCGGCGCGGGTGCTTGGCCTCGACGTCGTGCGCGACGCGCACGAGGTTCGCAGGCGGATCGGCTACGTCTTCGGTGGCGAGCGAGGCGTCTACGAGCGGCTCTCCGGCTACGACAACCTGCGTTACTTCGCCGAGCTCTACGGGGTGCCGGCCCGCGACCAGAAGCGGCGGATCGAGGAGCTGCTCGACCTCGTTGGGCTCAAGGACCGCGAGCACGAGCGGGCCGAGGGCTACTCCCGCGGGATGAAGCAGCGCCTCCACGTCGCGCGAGGCCTGCTCCATGACCCCGAGGTGCTCTTCCTTGACGAGCCGACGATCGGGCTCGACCCGGTCGGCGCGCGCGAGATGCGCTCGACCATCGCCTCGCTGACCGCCGCGGGCAAGACCGTGCTCCTGACGACGCACTACATGTTCGAAGCCGACGCCCTCTGCGACCGGATCGCGGTCATCTCGAAGGGGGACATCGTCGCCGAGGGCACACCGCTCGAGCTCAAGCGCGGCGTGGCCGAGGTGAGCGTCCTGGAGATCGAGGTCTTCGGGATCGCCGAGGGCGCCACCGAGCGGGTGCGCGGCCTGGACGGCGTCGTCGCCGTGGCGGTCGAGGAGCGGGGCCAGGCGCAGGTGCTGGTCGTGCAGACCCGGCCCGAGGTCGAGCTGACCCACGCGGTCCTCGGGCATCTGAACGGCGCCGACGTCGGCCGCATCAGCCGGCGCGAGCCGACCCTCGAGGACGCCTACGTGGCGCTGGTCAAGGAATGAGCTCGCTGCGCTTCATCGGCGTCAG
>VAWL01000068.1 GCA_005883965.1 Actinomycetota bacterium | reverse complement strand
CAGCCAAGCCGGCGGCCGCCGACGAGCTCGTCTGGCTGAAGCGCGCCGTGTTCGTGCTCGTCGCGCCGCGCATGGTGCTGGCGGGGATCCGCGACGACTCTGACGACGCTGCCCGGGCGCGCAGCGAGGCGGTGCTGGCGCTGGTGCTCCTGGCCGGGATCGCGACGGTGCTCTGGACGCCGACCTACGCCCACCTGCTGCGGGACCGCGGCGTCGCCTGGGACCCGCTCCTGATCGCCGTCCTCGCCTTCATCGGCGGCGGCCTCTACGGCACCTTCGTCTACTGGCTCGGCGGGCTCCTGCTGCACGCGGCCGCGAGCCCATTCCACGTGCCGCACACCTACCGGCAGGCCCGGCACCTGCTCGCCTTTGCGGCGGCGCCGTTGGCCCTCTCGCTGTTCCTGGTCTGGCCGGTGCGCCTCGCGGTCTACGGCGAGGACGTCTTCAAGCCCGGCGGCTCCGACCGCGCCGCCGGCAACTGGGCGTTCGCCGGCCTCGAGCTCGCGCTCCTCGCTTGGTCGCTGGCCCTGCTGGCGCTCGGCGTCCGCATCGTCTTCTGGAACTCTTCGAGCTCTTCCGCCGGCATCTCGTAGGTGTGCTGCTCCTCCGGGAAGGCGCCGGTGCGCACGTCGTGTGCGTACGCCTCCAGCGCGTCGCGGATCTCGCGTGAGAGGTTCGCGTAGCGCTTGACGAAGCGGGGGAGATGCCCCTCGCTGAGGCCGAGCAGGTCGTGGTACACGAGCACCTGTCCGTCGCAGTCGGGCCCGGCGCCGATCCCGATCGTCGGCACCGAGAGCCGCCGCGTGATCTCGGCCGCGACCGGCGAGGGAACCGCCTCGAGCACGACGGCGAAGCAGCCTGCATCTTCGAGCGCGAGCGCGTCCTCGACGAGCCGCACCGCCGCCTCCGCCGTCTTGCCCTGCGTCTTGAAGCCGCCGAGCATCGTCGCCGACTGTGGCGTCAGGCCGACGTGGCCCATCACCGGGATCCCGGCGGCGACGATCGCCCGTACCCGTGAGAGCGAAGGCCCTGCGCCCTCGAGCTTGATCGCGTCGGCTCCGGCTTCCTTGAAGAAACGGATGGCATTCTCGACAGCCGCCTCGTCGGAGACCTGGTACGACCCGAAGGGCATGTCGCCGATCACGATCGGGCGCCGCGCGGCGCGCACGACCGTCCGCGTCAGGAAGAGCATCTCCTCCATCGTCACGGGCACGGTCGTGCCCTCGTGGCCGAGCATGACCATCGCGGCGGTGTCGCCGACGAGGACGATGTCGATCCCGGCGTCCTCCGCGAAGCGCGCGCCAGGTGCGTCGTAGGCGGTGACCATCACGATCGGCTCGCCGTCGCGTTTCAGCTCGGCGAGCCTCGGCAGCGGCAGCTTTCCCTTGGGCGGTGTGCTCATTCGGTGTCTCCTTCCAGGACGACGTTGTCGATCAAACGTGTCGAGCCGACGCGCACGGCGGCGGCCAAAACGCGGGGCTCAAAGTCGGCCTCCTCGAAGTAATCGACCGCGAGGCCGTCGAGCGCGCCGGGGTCGCGGGCGGCGAGGGCGCGCGGGAGGGCGAGCGCCCGCTCGCGCTCCTCGGGCGAGAGGTAGGCGTTGCGCGACGACAGCGCGAGGCCGTCCTCGTCGCGGATGGTCGGGCAGACGCGGATCTCGACCGGCACGGCCAGGTCGCGCACCATCCGCTTGATCACTGCGACCTGCTGCGCGTCCTTCTGGCCGAAGTAGGCGCGGGCGGGCCGGACGAGGTTGAAGAGCTTCAGACAGACGGTGGCGACACCGCGGAAGTGGCCGGGCCGGTACTCGCCCTCGAGGATCGAGCCGACCTCCTCGACGTCCACCCAGGTCTGGAACCCATCCGGGTAGATCTCTTCCGCGGCCGGGGCGAAGAGGACGTCGACGCCGGCCTCCTCGGCCAGCGTCGCGTCGCGCTTCTCGTCGCGCGGATAGCGGTCGAGGTCCTCGCCGGGCGCGAACTGCGCCGGGTTGACGAAGAGGCTGGCGACGACGGTGCGGTTCTCGGCCCGCGCGCTGCGAAAGAGCGAGAGGTGGCCCTCGTGGAAGCCGCCCATCGTCGGCACGAGGCCGGTCGAGCCCTCGGTGCGAAGCTCGGCTGCCGTGCGCACGATCTTCATCGCGCGGTCTCCTCCGCGAGCACGTCGTAGAGCGGCTCGAGGTCGGGCCGCACGCTGCGGATCGCCTCGCGGTGCGCTTCGACGGTCGCCCAGTCGCCGCGCTCGATTGGCCCCGTCAGCTCGAAGCCGTTCTCGATCGTACGGCGCATCAGCGGCTCGAGCGCCTCGGGCGGCGCGCCGGCGGCGGCGAAGAGCTCGGAGGCCGCGCGGTGCAGCGTGACCAGGTAGTTCGACGCGATCGCCGCGCCCGCGTGGTAGAGCGGCCGCGCCTCGTCGGCCAGCTCGAACGGCCGAAGGCCGAGTAGCCGCGCGAGCTCGAAGCCGAGCTCCCGCGCGTCGCCCGTCTCGGCCGTGACCGCGGCCCAGGCGCCGTCGAGCTGCTCGGGCCCGCGGGCACGCGTGAACGTTTGCAGCGGGTGGAGCGAGAAGCGCCGCTCGTGCGGGTCGAGCGCCGCAAGCGGCGTTGCGCCGGAAACGTGGGCGACCCATCCGCCCGGGGTCAGACCCCGGGCCACGTCCCGAATGGCTGTGTCCGGGACGCAGAGCAGCGCCAGCCCCGCGTCCTCGCGCAGCGCGACGCCACGCTCCTCCAGGCGCGCTGCGACCGCCGAGCCGACCCGGCCGCGACCGATCACATTCACGCTTTCGACCATCAGAAGCTCCAGTTCCGTAGCGGATACCGGGCAGGCGGATCTTAGCTTTTGCCCTCCAGGCGCCGTTCGAGCGCGGCCTTCACCTCGGGCCAGTCGTCGTCGATCACCGCGTACCAGGCCGAGTCCCGCCGCTCGCCGCCGCGCACGACCATGTGCTTGCGGTGGATCCCCTCGAACTCCGCCGGCAGCGCCGCGAGAGCGCGCCGCGCTCGCTCGTTCTTGGCGTCGGTCTTGAACTCGACCCGCCGGACCCCGAGCTCGAAGGCATGTCGCAGGAGCAGGTACTTCGCCTCGACATTCGCGCCCGTGTTCCACAGCGACGGGTGCATCCACGTGTTCCCGATCTCGACCCGAAGATGCTGGGGCTCCCAGATCAGGTAGCTCGTCGAGCCCACCACTTGCCCGTCCTTCAGCGCGGCGAACGGGTGCAAGTGCTCGTTGTCGAGGGTGTGCTCGAGCCAGGCGTCGATGTCCGTCGTCCACATCCATGTCCAGATCCGGTCGTCTGCGGCAGCCGCCCGGATCCCGTCTACGTGCTCGGGCCCAAGCGGCTCGAGCGTGACGATCCGCCCCTCCAGTCGCTGGGCCAGGTTGTCGAACATCACAGGCATGATGATGGACGTGAGCCGCAAACCAGCCGAGAAGGCCGAACTGCTGCTCGCGGCCGCCCGCTATCTGAACGAGACGCTCGATCCGGAGCGCGTCTACGACCGGTTCCACGAGCTCCTGCGCGACGCCGTGCCGCATGCCGGTGTCGTCGTTTCGTCCTTCGACGCCGACAGCGGACTGATCAGCTGCGAATACGCGTGGGTCGACGGCGAGAAGCTCGACCCGGCGATCTTTCCATCGCTGCCGCTGAATCGTGAGGGCGGCGGGATGCAGAGCCGCGTGATCACGAGCGGCGAGCCGCTCTTGGTCAACGACGTGCACGAGCAGGTCAAGCAGCCTGGCGGCGTCTACTACGACGTCGACCGCGAGGGCCGCATGCGCAAGCTCCCCGACGACGAAGGTCCGCCCGGAGTGCGCGCAGCGATGCTGCTGCCGGTCAAGCACGAGGGCGCGGTCGTCGGTGTCGTCCAGCTGATGAACGCCGACTCCGAGTACGACGACGAGCAGTTCGAGCTGGCCGAGGGGCTCGTCGGCCTGATGGGAGCCGCCGCCCGCAACGCGCGCCTCCACGAGGCGGGGCAGGTGGAGGCGGCCGCCAGGGCCCGCGCCGAGGCGACTGCGGCCGAGCGCGAGCACGCCGCGCGGGTGCTCGACGCGGTTGGCGACGGCGTCTTCCTGCTCGACGATGAGGGTCTCGTCCGCTTCTGGAACCACGCCGCCGAGCTCGTCACGCACAGGGCCGGCGACCAGGTCTGGGGTCGTCCGGCCGCTGAGACGTTCGCGGACTGGAGGCGCATCGAGGAGCAGATCCCCGTCTCGCTCGGCCCGGCGGCGCCGCGGCCGGTGACGCTGCCGGTCGAGGTCGACGGCCAGGAGCTCTGGCTCTCGTTCGTCGCCGTCCGAAGCCCGAGCGGGGTCGTCTACGCCTTCCGCGACCTGACCGTCGAGCGCCGGCTCGACGAGGCCAAGAGCGAGTTCGTCGCCACCGTCTCCCACGAGCTGCGCACGCCCATGACGTCGGTAATCGGCGCCGCCAAGACGCTGATGCGTGACGACATCGAGCTCAGCGACGAGCGCCGCCGGCAGCTGCTGGAGATGATCGGGGCCCAGGGCACCCGCCTCACGAAGATCGCCGAGGACGTGCTGATCGCGAGCCGCCTCGACCGCGACGAGCTGCGGCTCGAGCGCGACCGCGTCGACCTCGGCGAGCTCGTGCGCGAGTCCGTCGAGACGATGAGCGAGCACCTGCCCGAGTCGATCTCCCTCGTCGCCAGAACCGACACGAACGGCACGGCCGCCCTGGGCGATCGCAGCCGAATCGAGCAGGTGCTCGTCAACCTGATCGACAACGCCGTCAAGTACTCGCCCGGCGGTGGAGAGGTCGCAGTCTCGACCTCGCTCTCGGACGGCGGCGTCCGCGTCGAGGTGCGCGACTCGGGAATCGGGATCGCGCCGGCCGAGCAGGGCTCGATCTTCGAGAAGTTCTACCGTGGCGAGCTCCACGGCCAGCCGGTGCGCGCCGGCACCGGGCTCGGCCTCTACATCTGCCGCGAGCTGGTCGGCCGGATGGGCGGTTCGATCGGCGTCAGCTCGGAGCCGGGCACGGGCTCGACGTTCTACTTCGAGCTGCCGAAAGCCTGACGTCCGGTGGGGGGTCGAAGATGCGGACCCGTTGCTAGGGTCCGCTGACACGGTGCCGATCTACGAATACGTCTGCATGGAGTGCGAGTCGCACTTCGAGGAGCTCGTCCGGAACGGCGAGGAGCCGGACTGCCCGGACTGCAGCTCCGCGAACGTGCGCAAGCAGCTCTCGGTCTTCGCAGCGCACGGCGCCGCCGACCAGCCGACCTACGGATCCTCGGGCGGTTGTTGCGGCGGCAGCTGTGGCTGCTGCTGAGCAGTTGACCGAGCTCGAGGCGTTTCAGCGCCAGGTCGCCGGCTGCACGCGCTGCCGCCTGCACGAGGGCCGCACGCAGGTGGTCTTCGGCAACGGCAGCCCCGACGCCGACCTGATGTTCGTCGGCGAGGCGCCCGGTTTCCACGAGGACAAGCAGGGCGTCCCCTTCGTCGGGCAGGCGGGCAAGCTGCTCGACAACCTCCTGGCCGGAATCGGCCTCGAGCGCTCGCACGTGTTCGTCTGCAACGTGCTCAAGTGCCGTCCGCCCGGCAACCGCGACCCGGTGCCCGAGGAAAAGGAGGCGTGCGAGCCGTATCTCTTCCGCCAGGTCGAGCTGATCCGCCCGAAGGTGATCGCGACGCTCGGCAACCATGCCACGAAGCAGCTGAGCGGCAAGGAGATCGGCATCACGCGCATCCACGGGCAGGAGCAGCCGATCAAGGTGGGCCCGCTGAGCGTCCTGCTCTACCCGCTCTACCACCCGGCCGCCGCGCTCTACACGCCGGCGATGCTGAAGGTGCTCGAGGCCGACTTCGCGCGGCTGCCCGAGCTGCTCGGCCGTCCGGCCGAGGTGCCCGAGCCGGCGCCGCCGCTGCTCGAGGCGGCCCCGGCCGCCGAGCCCGCGGTCCAGCTCGGCCTCTTCTGAGCGTGGAGATTCGCTCCGCCTCGCCGGCGGAGACCGAGGCGGTCGCGGCCAGGCTCGCACGCGGCCTTACCCTCGGCGACGTCGTCACTGTCTCGGGCGACCTCGGCAGCGGCAAGACGACCTTCGTCCGCGGCGCATGCCGTGCGCTCGGCGTGGCCGCGCCGGTGACGAGCCCGACCTTCACGATCGGCCACCGCTACCCCGGCGACCCGGACGTCTCGCACCTCGACCTGTTCCGCTTCCAGGGCCTGTCGGCGGCAGAGTGGGGCGACCTCGAGCCGTACTTCGAGGACGCGATCTGCTTCGTCGAGTGGCCGGAGGCCGCGGCCGGCTCGCTCCCGCCGGTGCGGGTCGAGGTACGTTTGTCCCACGTGGATCCGACGCATAGACTGCTGACGCTCGACAGCACGGAAGAATCCCTGCTCACAGGCCTTTTCGGGGGTGCTGACTCTCGCGTTTGACACGGCGACGCGGGTCGCCACTGCGGCGCTCGTCCAGGACGGGACTGTGCTCGGTGAGCGCGTCTCCCGCGCCGTCTCGGTGCTCCAGGACGCCGACGAGCTGCTGCGCGAGGCCGGCGGCGCTCCGGGCGACCTGACCGCGCTCGCGGTCGGGACCGGCCCCGGCAGCTTCACCGGCCTGCGACTCGGGCTCGCCGCCGCGCGTGGCCTGGCGTTCGCGCTCGACCTGCAGGTGGCGGGTGTCTCGACCCTGGACGCGCTCGCCGCCGGCGCGCCGGGCGCGGTGCCCGTGATCGACGCAGGCCGCCGCGAGGTCTTCACGCTGCGCGACGGCGAGCCCGTGGTCTGCTCGCCGCAAGAGGTCGAGCCTCGCCTCTGCGTCGGCGACGGCGCCCTTCGTTACCGCGCGGTGCTCGAGGAGCGCGGCGCCGAGGTGCCGCCCGACGGTGACGAGCGCCATCTGCCGCGCGCCCGCTTCCACGCACAGCTCGCCGGGCCGTTCGTCCCGGCCGGCGAAGTCGAGCCGCTCTACTTGCGGCTCCCGGACGCGGAACCCGTGAGCGTAGGCTCGACGAAGCTCACCAGAGAGCGGAGGCGCTGGCTTTGCTGGCGCCGGGAGCGGGAAAGGTGACCAACGTCGAGCTCCGCCGCCTCGAGCCGCGCGACCTCGCCGGGATCGAGGAGATCGAGCGCGCCTCCTACCCGACGCCTTGGTCGCGCTCGATGTTCGCGAGCGAGCTCTCGAAGCCGTCGTCGCTCTGCCTCGGCGCCTTCGATGCGGAGACCGGCCGCCTGGTCGGCTACCTCGTCATCTCGCGCTACGTCGACGCCTGGCACGTGATGAACGTCGCGGTCAGCCCGGACCGCCGCCGGCAGGGAATCGCGTCGATGCTGATGAACCGCCTGTTCGACCTCACGTCGGGCCGGAGTCGCAGGGGTTACACGCTCGAGGTGCGCGTCTCGAACGCGGGCGCGATCAAGCTGTACGAGCGGCTGGGCTTCCGGGCCCGAGGCGTTCGCCGCGGGTACTACACGGACAACCGCGAGGACGCGCTCATCATGTGGAAGGACCCGGTGCAGGAACCGGCGGCGAAGTCCTGATCCTCGGCATCGAGACCTCGTGCGACGAGACCGCCGCGGCGCTCGTCGACGGCGGCGAGATCCGGTCGAACGTGGTCTCCTCACAGGCCGAGCTGCATGCGCGCTTCGGTGGGGTCGTGCCCGAGGTCGCCTCGCGCCACCACCTGGAGCTCGTGCTACCGGTCGTGCAGGAAGCGCTCGGCCGCGCGAGCCTCGATGACCTCGAGGCGATCGCCGTCACCCAGGGCCCGGGCCTGATCGGCGCGCTGCTCGTCGGCCTTTCCGCGGCCAAGGCGCTGGCCTGGTCACGCGGCCTGCCGCTCGTTCCGGTCGACCACCTGCAAGGGCACGTCGCCTCGCTCTACCTCGGCCCGGAGCCGCTCGAGCCGCCGTTCACCTGCCTGCTCGCAAGCGGCGGCCACACGCTGCTGCTCGACGTCCAGGAGCGCGGCGCCTTCACCGTTCTCGGCACGACGCTGGACGACGCGGCCGGCGAGGCCTTCGACAAGGGGGCTCGTCTGCTCGGTCTCGGCTACCCGGGCGGCGCCGAGATCGACCGGCTCGCGCGGGAGGGCGACCCGGAGGCGTTCGCGTTCCCCGTCGCCCGCGTCCCCGGTCTCGACTTCTCGTTCTCGGGTGTCAAGACGGCGCTCCTGTATGCCGTCCGCGATCTCGACGGCGGCCGGGGACAGTCACAGGGACAGTCACAGGGACAGTCTCAGGGACAGTCCCGGGATGCGCTGGCGGGCCGGCGGGCCGACCTGGCGGCGCGGCGGCGTGGCTGCGAACTCCGAGCTTCGCGCCGCCCTCCCGGAAGCCGTCGCGCCGCCCCTCGAGCTGTGCACCGACAACGCGGCGATGATCGCTTCCGCCGCGCGCTACGCCGAGGCGATCCTCCCGCCCGGTTATCTTGCCCTGGATGCCTACGCCCAGGCTGTCTGAAGCCCGCCGAGCTGTCCCTGCGGCGGCCATCGTGCTGGCGACGATGCTGCTGGTCGTCGGCTTCGGCGTCGGCGGCTCGGACGAGCGCTCGCTCGTTTCGCAGGCGTCCGGTTGGCGCGGCCTGGTCGGCGGCCCCCGGCCGAGCGTCACCGTCGGGCAACGGGAGATCGTCGTCCTCAAAACGCCCTCGCTCGCCCAGCGCGTGGCCGCGAACGGCGGCCTGGCGACGCAGCACCAAGAGCACGAGTGGACGCGGGCCGCGATCGCCGCGCAAAAGCAGCTTCTCGCCGAGATGGCGACACACGGGATCCTGATACGTGTCGACTTCAGCTTCGCCCGCGTCCTAAACGGATTCTCCGCTCCGCTCGACCCCAGCGCCGTGGCCTTGCTCGAGCGCCAGTCCGATGTCGCGGGCGTCTACCCGGTGCGCGTCGCCTATCCAGCCTCGCTCTCGTCGCGACTGCTCGGGAAGGAAGGAGTGGCGGTCGGCGCCGGCAGCCTGCTCTCGGTGCTCTTGCCCGGCTACGACGGGCGCGGCGTCACGATCGCCCTGCTCGACACGGGCGTCGATCGCGCGCATCCCTATCTTCGTGGCCGGATCCTCCCCGGCGTCAACCTGGTCGATCCCGAGGTGCGCGGCGGCGCGGCCGCGGTCGCCGATCCGGACGAGCCGAGCCGGCTCGAGGGGCACGGGACCGAGATGGCCGGCCTGCTGGTCGGCGCGGGCGGGCCCGGCGGGATCGCCGGCGTCGCGACCGGCGCGTCGCTCCTGCCGGTCCGGGTCGCGGGCTGGCAACTGGACAAGACCGGCGGCTGGGCCGTCTATGCCCGAACCGACCAGCTGGTCGCCGGGCTCGAGCGCGCGGTCGACCCGAACCTCGACGGGGACGCGCACGACGCGGCGCGGATCGCGCTCGTCGGCGTCGCGGCCCCCTACGCGGCGTTTGCCGACTCGCCCGAGGCCCGCGCGGTCTCCGGCGCGCTCGACCTCGACACGCTCGTCGTGGCCCCGGCCGGGAACGACGGTCCCGCCGGGCCCGGCTACGGGAGCATCGCCAGCCCGGGCGGCGCCCCGGACGCGCTGACCGTCGGAGCGGCCGACGTGCGCACGCAGGCGGAGGACGTTCCTGTCACTGTCCGCACGGGCCTGCGGCTGCTGCTCGACCGGAGGCTGCCGCTCGCGGGCGCCGTCGTCCCCTCGAAGCCGCTCGAGCTCGAGCTGGCCGCGCCACGCGTCTCGGCCCACGGCCTGGATGCCTTCTTCGACGGGCACGGCGTCAGTCTCGTCGCGGGCAAGGCCGCCTTCGTTCGAGCCGGAGACGACCCGATGCGCGCGATCGAGAACGCCGTGCAGGCGGGCGCGCGGGCGGTCGTCGTCTACGGGACGGAGCTGCCCGCGGGCGGGCTCGGCCTCGACGAGGTGGTCGACGTTCCTGTCGTCAGCGTCCCCGGGCGCGTCGGCCGGCTCGTTGTCGCCGCGCTCTCCGTGCATCATCCCGCGGTGGTCTCGATCGGTCTTCCGAAGACGGCGGTCAACGGCTCGGCGCAGCAGATTGCGCCCTTCTCCTCGCGCGGGCTGGCGTAC
>VAWL01000067.1 GCA_005883965.1 Actinomycetota bacterium | reverse complement strand
ATCGGCGCGATCGGCATCCTCCGAGACATGCGCGAGCTGGACAAGGCCCGCGCCTACGCGGAGAGCCTGATCGAGAACGCGCCCGACCCGGTGTTCGTCTCCGACCTCGAGGGCAAGATCCTCCAGGCCAACGACGCGGTCTCGCAGCTCCTGGGCTTCCGCCAGGATGAGGTCGTCGAGCAGTCGCTGTCGCGCTTCATCAGTCCCGAGGAGACGCGCGAGTTCACCGCCGCCCTTCGCGAGGTGGTCGAGCGCGGCGTGACGCGAAACGCGCGGCTGAACCCGCGCAGCGCCTCGGGCGAGGTGATCCCGACCACGCTGAACGCGTCAGCCCTACGCGACTCGGATGGGAAGGTAATCGGCGCAATCGGCATCCTCAGAGATATGCGCGCGTACGAGGAGGTCGTGCAGGACCTCGAGAAGTCGAAGACCGAGCTCCAGGAGAAGATTCTCGACCTGGAGAAGTTCGAGGAGGTCGTCGTCGGCCGCGAGCTGAAGATGATCGCGCTGGAGAAGGAGCTCGAATCGGTGCAGCGCGAGCTGGGCACCCTCAGGAGCAAAAGCGCCTCGGGCTGATGGCCGCCGAGCCGGAGCGCGTTCCCCAGCAGAACGCTGAAGAGCTCGACGCGGACAAGCTCCGCGAGAGAGTGGCGTGGCTCGAGCTGCGTGTCGCGCAGGCCGAGGAGCGTCGCCGCGCCCTGCTGCACATCATGGGCGACCTGAACGAGTCGAACCGCAGGCTCGGCGACCAGCGCAAGGCGATGCTGCACATCCTCGGCGACTACGAGGACGACCGCAGCCGACTCGCCCGTTCCAACGTGAAGCTGGGCGACAGCCGCAAGGCGATGATCCACATCATGGGCGACCTGCGCGAGACGACGCAGGAGATGGAGCGCCGCGAGCAGGAGCTGCGTGAGAAGCAGGAGCAGCTCGTCCAGGCCGGCAAACTGGCGACCCTCGGCGAGCTGACAACAGGCGTGGCGCACGAGCTGAACAACCCGCTGAACAACATCGGCCTGTTCGTCGGCAACGTGCTCGACCAGCTCCGCGGCGGCGACCTCGAGCCCGCCCGGGTCGAGCAGGAGCTCGAAAGCGCGATGGAGCAGGTGCAGAAGGCGACGGCGATCATCTCGCACCTGCGCACGTTCGGCCGGGCGGCGCCGGTCAGCCTCGCGGAGGTCGACGTCGACGAGGTGATCGAGCGCTCGCTCTTGCTGATGCAGGAGCAGCTGCGCCTCCGCGGGATCGAGGTCGAGCTCGACCTCTGCAGCGAGGAGCTGGTCGTGCTCGGCAACGCGATCCAGCTCGAGCAGGTCTTCATCAACCTGCTCACCAACGCGCGCGACGCGCTCGACGGCTCGCGCGGCAAGACGATCCGCGTGGCCACCAGCCGCGACGCGGAGTGGATCCGGATCCGCTTCGCCGACACCGGCCCGGGGATCCCGCGCGAGCTCGAGCAACGCATCTTCGACCCGTTCTTCACGACCAAGGAGGTCGGGACCGGCACCGGCCTCGGCCTCTCGATCACCTACAGCATCGTCAAGGAGCACGGCGGCTCGATCGCGGTCGAGCCCACCCGCCGCGGCGCCGCCTTCCTGATCGAGCTGCCGGTGATGAGCGAGCCCGCTCCCGAGGTGGCGCTGCTTTGACACGTCTCCTGATCGTCGACGACGACACCGCGCTGCTCGAAGCGCTTCCCCGGGCGCTCGAGCTGCGGATGGACGGCGTCCAGATCGAGACCTCCGACAACGCTGCCGACGCGCTCGAGCGGATCGAGCAGACCGACTACGACGCCGTCGTCACCGACATCAAGATGCCAGGCATGGACGGCCTGGCCGTCCTGCGCGAGATCAAGCGGCTGCGGCCGACGACGCCGACGCTCCTCATCACCGGCCACGGCGAGCACGACCTGGCCGTGCAGGCGCTTCGCGGCGGCGCCTACGACTTCGTCCAGAAACCGATCGACCGCGACTACTTCGTCGCCTCGCTGGAGCGCGCCTTCGAGCTGCGCCGGCTCGAGCGGCAGGTCGAGGCCCAGCGCCTCGCGCTGGAGCGGCACGCGCGCGTGCTCGAGCACGTGGGCGACGGGATCTTCGTCGTGGACGGCGACGGCCTCGTCCAGCACTGGAACCCGGCCGCACGGGCTGCAACCGGGATGAGCCACGACGACGTGCTCGGGCGGCCCGTAACCGAGGTCCTGCCCGGCTGGCAGCAGGCCGGCCCGCTCGTCCCGGTCGCGACGATGCCCGGCCCGGACGGCCTCCCGCCCGGCACGCTGCCCTTCGAGCCCGGCGGCCGGGAGATCTGGCTCTCGATCTCTGGGGTCGCCTTCCCCGACGGCGTTGTCTACGCCTTCCGCAACGTCACCGAGGAGCGCGCGCTCGATGAGCTCAAGGGCGAGTTCGTCGCGACGATCTCGCATGAGCTGCGCACGCCGCTGGCAGCGATCTACGGCTCGGCCCAGACGCTGAGGCGCGACGACCTCGAGCTCGACGAGGAGACCAGCGGCCGGTTGCTGGAGGTGATCACGACCGAGTCGGAGCGGCTGACGCGGATCGCGAGCGAAATCCTGCTCGCTAACTCGCTCGACTCCGGCCGGCTCGTCCTCGACAGCCGGGAGGTCGACGTCTACGCGCTCGTCGGCGAGGTGGTCGAGGAGATGCGCGCGATCTTCGCCGACCGCGATGGCCTGCGGATCGACCTGCCGAGCGCGAACGGCCAGCCGGCGGTCGTCGCCGATCCCGACCGGCTGCGCCAGGTACTGATCAACCTGATCGACAACGCGGTCAAGTACTCGCCGGAGGGCGGACGCGTCGCTGTCGAGATCGAGCCGCTCCCGCACAGCGTCCGCGTCGCGATCCGGGACGAGGGCATCGGCATCCCGCGCGGCGAGCAGCAGCGGATCTTCGGCAAGTTCTACCGCGTCGACCCGCAGCTCTCGCGCGGTGTGGGCGGCACCGGCCTCGGGCTCTACATCTGCCGCGAGCTCGTCCGCCGGATGCAGGGGCGCGTCTGGGTCGCCTCGACCGAGGGCGAGGGCTCGACGTTCTACGTCGACCTGCCGTTGGCCGAGTCGCCCGTCCCCGCTTCCCTCGTCTAGCACTAGGATCGCGGCGTGGCCGCGGCGATCAGGATCGGGACCTGCTCGTGGGCCGACGAGTCGCTGACGAAGTACTTCTACCCGTCGTCGGTGAAGGGCGCCGAGGAGCGGCTGCGCTTCTACGCCGACCGCTTCGACACGGTCGAGGCGAACTCGACCTACTACAGACTCCCGGACCGCGAGATGGTGCAGCGCTGGGCCGATCGCACGCCGGACGGGTTCGTCATGCACGTCAAGGCGTTCGGCGTGATGACGCGCCATCCGGTGAAGGTCGAGCAGCTGCCGCCCGACCTGCGCGACGAGGCGCCGCGGGACGAGCGCGGCCGGGTCGACCGGCCGCCGCGCGAGTTCCGGGCCGAGGTCTTCCGCCGCTTCCACGACGCGCTCGAGCCGCTGCGCGAGACCCGAAAGCTCGGCGCGATCCTGATGCAGTTCCCGCCTTACGTCGTGCCGCGGCCCGCTGCCTTCGACTACCTCGAGTGGGCGCACGAGCAGCTCGGCGGCGACGAGATGCTCGTCGAGTTCCGCCACGCGAGCTGGCTCGATGACGAGCACCGAGCCGAGACGCTGACCTTCCTCGAGCGGAACCACATGAGCTATGTGATCGTCGACGCGCCGCGCACCGGCGGCCGCAACGTCCTCCCCACCGTCGTCGCGACCACGAGCCCGACCGCCTACGTGCGCTTCCACGGCCGTAACGCCGCCACCTGGAACAAACGGACGGGCAGTGCAGCCGAGCGCTTCGACTACCTCTACTCCGAGGACGAGCTGCGCGCGTGGGTCGATCCGCTCAGCGAGCTGGCCGGGCGATCGGACACGGTCTACGCGATGTTCAACAACAACGGCCGCTCGACGATCCCGACGCCGGGCCTGGGCGAGCTGGTCGGGGGCGAGACCGTCGCGCAGGCGCCCGTGAACGCCCAGATGCTCCGCACGCTGCTGCAGGACGCGAGCCTCCCGGTCACGGTTCCGTAGCATCCAGCGCATGGAGCCCTGGTCGTACGAGCTCGCCGGCCGCCTCGACGAGCACGCCTTCGAGAGCGAGGTCTTGAAGGACAACGCGCTCGGCGATCCGCACGTGCGGCCGCTCTGGGTCTACGTCCCGCCCGGCTATGACGACTCCGACGGTCGCTATCCGTCGATCTACGTGATCCAGGGCCTGACCGGCCAGGTCGACATGTGGCGCAACCGCACCGCCTTCCGGCAGAACTTCCCGGAGCTCGCCGACGCCGCGATCGCGAACGGGGAGTGCCCACCGTGCGTGCTCGTCTACCTCGATGCGTGGACGTCGGTCGGCGGCAGCCAGTTCGTCGACTCGCCGGGAACCGGCCGCTACCACACGTACATCTGCGACGAGCTCGTCCCGTTCGTGGACGAGCGCTACCGGACGCTGGCCGGCGCCGAGCACCGCGGAATCGCGGGTAAGTCGAGCGGCGGCTACGGCGCCATGGTCAACCCGATGCTCCGGCCCGACGTCTTCGGCGGCCTCGCCACGCACGCCGGCGACGCGCTCTTCGAGATGTGCTACCTGCCCGAGTTCCGCAACTCGGTGCGCACCCTGCGCGACCGCTACGAGGGGTCGTTCGACCGCTTCTGGGAGGACTTCCGCTCGCGGCCGGCCTTCTCGAAGGACACGGACCACACGCTCCTGAACGACTGGTGCATGGCCGCCTGCTACTCGGCCGACGAGGACGGCACCGTGCAGCTGCCCTACGACACCGACACCGGTGAGCTGCGGCCCGAGATCTGGGAGCGCTGGCTCGCGTGGGACCCGGTACGGATGGCGCGCGAGCGAGCCGACGCCCTCCGCTCGCTGAAGGCGATCTACATCGACTGCGGCAAGCGCGACCAGTTCTTCCTCGACCTCGGCGCCGAGGCCTTCAGGCGCGAGCTCGAGGCGATCGGCGTCACCGACATCTTCTTCGAGCTCTTCGACGGGACGCACTCGATGATCGAGTACCGCTACCCGCTGGCGCTCGCGTACCTGGCGGAACGGCTGGCGTGATCGCGGCGGGGGTCGCCGCGGCCGCGCTGATCTGCATCGACCCGGGCCACGGGACGCCGCCCGCGATTGGCGCGCAGACCGAGCCGATCGGGCCGGGCTCCTCGGAGCGCAAGATCAAGGACGGCGGCGGTGCGCACGGCGAGGCGGCGGTCGCGCTGGCCATCTCGAAGCGGATGCGTGGGCTGCTGCTCGCGCGCGGCTACCGAGTGGCGATGACGCGTACGGGCCCGACGATCCATCTCGGCGACGGCGACGGCAACGTCGCGCGCGCCAAGTTCTGCAACCGCCGGCATGCGGCGCTGATGGTGCGCATCCACGCCGACGGCTCGCCCGACCGCTCGCTGCACGGGATCTCGACTTTGGTGCCCGCCTGGCACAAGGGCTGGACCGACGACATCTACACGCCGAGCCTGCGCGCCGGCCGCGACGTCCAGAAGGCGGTCGTCGCCTCGACCGGGGCGCTCGACCGCGGCATCGTCCGCCGCTCGGACCTGACCGGCTTCAACTGGGCGAACGTCCCGACGATCCTGGTGGAGACCGGCTTCCTCTCGAACGCAAGCGACTGGAAGCTGTTGCACACCCCGTCGTATCAGCAGCGCGTCGCGCGCGGCCTGAGCGCCGGCGTCGCCGCCTTCGTCAAGCCCTGACCTTACGAGCGTTCGATCCGTGCGCCGACGACGCTTTCCAGGTACTCGAGCGCGACCTGCTCGAGGCGCTCGTCCACGGTCGCGCAGGCGTCCGCCAGCACCGAGACCTTGAAGCCGAGCTCGCGCGCGTCGATCGCGGTTTGGGCGACGCAGCCCTCGGTGGCCGAGCCGGCAAGCAGGAGCCGCTCGACCTCGAGCTCTTGCAGGACGAGCTCGAGCGGCGTCTTGTCGAAGGCCGAGTAGCGCGGCTTGACGACGAAGCGGTCGTCCTCCTCCGGCGCGAGCGGGTCGAGCAGGTCCCCGCCAAGCCCGTCCAAAGCCTCCCGGACGAGCCGGCTCCGGTCGCCGTCCCAGACGCCGCGGCTGTCCTGCGCATAGATCACCGGGACGCCGCCGGAGCGCGCCTCTGAGAGCGCCCGCTCCATCCCCTCGTGCCGCATCCGAAAGGACTCGAGCAGCCGCTCGCCGTCCTCGTGCCGGAAATCGTTCAGGACGTCGACGAGGAGGAGCGCGTCCTTCACTCGCCGGGCTTGTGCCGCATCTGCTCGGCGGCTGCCCGGCCGCGCTCGTGGACGGACTGGCGGCGATCCTCGACCGCAGCGTCCGGGTCGGCCTGGTCGACAGGGGTCTCGCCCGCCTCGAACTCGTCGCGCTCGTCGACGACGGCGCGTGATTCGTCCAGCTTCTGCCGGAGCTCCTCGGCGCGCGGGTCCTCCACTGGAGCCGGCGCGGAAACGGGTTGGCGCATCCTGCGGTAGACGGCGATCGCCGCGCCCGCTGCACCCGCCAGCCACGCCGTTCTGGCCCTCACCAGGCCGATGCTACACTGGCCGCCTTCCTGCCTCGCCCTCGCGCCGTCCGTTCCCGAGCGGCGCTCGCCGGTGAGGCCGCCTGAGACCGAAGGAAGGGAGGATTCGGGAGCGTGACCGACTACGAGATCCTGTTGATGCTCGACGCGGAGCTCCCGGAGGAGCGCCAGAACGAGATCATTTCGCGAATCCGTGAGGCCGTCGAGCGCGACGGCCGCTGGGAGGGCCACGAGCCCTGGGGCCGCCGGCGCCTCGCCTACGAGATCGACCACAAGCCGGAGGGGACCTACCACCTGCTGACGTTCGAGACCGAGCCGGCGACGCTCGACGAGATCTCGCGCGTGCTGAAGATCACGGACGGCGTCATGCGCCACCTGGCGGTGCGCCGCGTCAAGGGCGGCTCGACGCGCCCACCGGACCCCATCCGCGAAGAGGCCCGCCGTGAAGAGCCCCGCCGTGAAGAGCCAAGCCGTGAAGAGCCCCGGCACGAAGAGCCCGTAGCGGCTGCGGTTCCCGCAAGTCAAGATTCAGAGCCGGAACCGGAACCGGAACCCGAGAGCCCGCCCGAGAGCTGAGAGGAGAGGGAGGAATGGCAAACATCAACCGCGTCGTCCTCGTCGGCAACCTGACGAAGGATCCCGAGCTGCGTCACACGCCGAGCGGCACGGCCGTCTGCAAGCTGCGCCTCGCCGTGAACACGCGCCAGAAGGACGGCGCCACCGGCGAGTGGGGCGACAAGCCCAACTACTTCGACGTCACCGTCTGGGGCAACCAGGGCGAGAGCTGCGCTCAGTACCTGTCGAAGGGCCGCCCCGTCGGCGTCGACGGCCGACTCGACTGGCGCGAGTGGGAGGCCCAGGACGGGTCGAAGCGCCAGGCGGTCGAGATCATCGCCGACAGCGTCCAGTTCCTCGGCAGCCGTCAGGACGGCGAGGGCGGCCAGCCGCAGTTCGTGCCGAGCGGCGCCGGTGCGCCCGCCGAGGGCGCCGACTTCGGCACCGCGAGCGACGACGACATCCCGTTCTGATGGCCCAGCGAGACCAGCGACAGCAGCGCAAGGGCCGCCCCGCTCCCGGCGGGCCGATCCGCAAGCGCAACTGCTACTTCTGCCGCGAGAAGGTGCAGGAGGTGGACTACAAGAACATCAACCAGCTCCGACGCTACGTCTCGGAGAAGGGCAAGATCCGCTCGCGGCGGATCACCGGCGCCTGCCGGCGGCACCAGCGGCAGGTGGCTGTCGCGGTCAAACGGGCGCGCGAGATGGCGCTCCTGGAGTACGCAAAGGGCTAGCGGGATGCAGGTGATTCTCCGACAGGACGTCGAGAAGGTCGGGCTCCGCGGCGAGGTCGTGGACGTCGCGCCCGGCTTCGCGCGGAACTTCCTGCTCCCGCGGAAGCTGGCCGAGACGGCCACGCCGGCCAAGGTCGCCGAGCTGCGCAAGCACGAGGAGAAGCGCGCGAAGCACGAGGCGCAGAGCTTCGAGCAGGCGCAGGAGATCGCGGCCAGGCTCGAGGGCACGGAGCTGCGCTTCGACGTCCCGGCGGGCGAGACCGGGACGCTGTTTGGCTCGGTAACGGCGACCGATGTCGCCGAGGCGACCTGGCGTGACCTCAAGGTCCGCGTTGACCGCCGCAAGCTCGATCTGCCGGAGTCGATCAAGCGGATCGGCCGCTACCAGGTCCCGGTCGAGCTCTTCCCCGACGTGACGGCGACGCTGCGGCTCGCGATCGTGCCCGAGGGCGGCGAGCTGCCGCCCGAGGAGGAGCTCGAGGCGCTCGCAGAGGCAGAGGCACAGGCCGAGGCCGAGGCGCAGGCGGCGGCCGAGGCCGAGCATGCGGAGGCTGAGGCGGAGATCCAGGCGATCGTGGAAGAGGACGAGGACGAGGCGGAGGAGGCCGACACCGAGGCCGAAGCCGACGCCGGCGCCGCGCCGCGCGAGCTCGAGCCCGAAACACCGCCCGAGTAGCCCGCTGAGCTGCCACCTGGGGGTGTAACAAAAGCGCACAGTTTTCTCCACAGGTGACCGCATCCCTGTGGAATTGCGCACGAACTTCCCGCTCCGAGCAGGAATTCCGCCCACAGGTGTCGTCCGGAGGTCGTGGGAACATGCGTTCCCTTATGCCTGCAAACCAAGCGCGGCGGAGGCTGTTGGCCCTGTCGAAAGGGGCGTCGTCCAGACCTTCCACGAACGCCGAATCTGTCCTTGGCGCGATGATGCTCTCCCCCGGCGCGATCGGGGCGGTCAGCGAAGTTCTGGACGCGAGCGACTTCTACCGCGAGAGCCACGGCGTCATCTACCGCGCCGCCCTCGCGCTCTACGCGAAGGGAGAGCCCGTCGACGCGATCACGCTCGTCGACGAGCTCGAAGAGCGCGGAGAGCTCGAGGGCGCGGGCGGGCGCGTGCGCATCCACGAGTTGGCGCGCCTCGTCCCGGCGAGCGCGAACGCCGGCCACTACGCGCGGATCGTGCGCGAGATGGCCACGCTCCGCGGGCTGATTCGAGCGGGCGGCGACATCTCCACCCTCGGCTGGGACCGACCCGGAGACGCGACCGAGCTCGTCGATCGTGCAGAGCAGATCGTCTTCGATCTCTCCCAGGCCCGGGTCACGAGCGACTTCAGTCACATCGAAGAGCTGCTGAAGGACAGCTTCGAGCGCATCACTGCGCTCTACGAGGCCGGCGCCGAAGTGACCGGCACACCGTCGGGTTTCCGCGACCTCGACCGGCACACGTCGGGCTTCCAGCCCGGGAACCTGATCATCGTCGCCGCCCGCCCGAGCATGGGCAAGTCGGGGCTCGGGCTCTGCATGGCCGCGAACCTCGCGGTCCGCGAGCAGATCCCGGTCGGGATCTTCACCCTCGAGATGTCGAAGTCGGAGGTGACGCAACGCCTGATGTGCAGCGAGGCAAAGGTCGAGTCGCAGCGCCTGCGCACCGGCAAGCTCGGCGCCGACGACTGGCCGCGCCTGACCGCCGCCTGCGACCGGCTCGCGAAGGCGCCGATCCACGTCGACGACACCGGCTCGATCACGATGATGGAGATCCGCTCGAAGGCGCGGAGGCTGAAGTCGCGCGAGCCGAACCTCGGTCTGATCGTCGTCGACTACCTGCAGCTGATGAGCTCGGGCGCGTCGGTC
>VAWL01000203.1 GCA_005883965.1 Actinomycetota bacterium | reverse complement strand
GATCACGTCCGCGAGCGAGATCTCGTCCGCCGGGTGGGCGAGCCAGTAGCCGCCCTCGGCGCCGCGCTGGCTCTGGACGAGCCCCGCGTGTTTCAGCTCGAGCAGGATGTTCTCGAGGAACTTCAGCGGGATCTGCTGCGACTGCGCGATCCGCTCGCCCTTGACCGGGCCTTCACCGGAAGCGGCGGCCAGCTCGGCGCCGGCGCGCACCGCGTAGTCGACCTTGGCCGTGACCCGCATGCAGGCAAACCCTAGCCCTCCGGCTGGGATTTGCCTCTGGCCGGCGCCTTCCGTGGCGCCTTCTTGGTCGCTGCTTTCTTGACCGGAGCCTTCTTGCGTCGCTCCGAAGGGCGGCGAGCCGGTTTCGTCTCCTTGCCCGGCAGGCCCGGGGAGACACGGTTCTTGCCCGCCCGCTTGGATTCGTACAGCGCCTCGTCGGCGGCGGCGATCAGCTCTTCGGCCCGAGTGAGATCGCCCTTGATGGCGACGCCGAAGCTGGCAGTCACCGCTCTCGGCTTGCCGCCGGGAAGATCGATGTGGTGCGCCTCGAGCGCCGAGCGGAGCCGCTCGGCCAGCTGGAGACCGCCTTCGAGGTCGGCCTCGGGGACGATCACTGCGAACTCCTCGCCTCCGTAGCGCGCGGCGAGGTCGACCTGCCTGATGTTCGTTCCCAGGATCTCGGCGATCTGGCGCAGCACCTCGTCTCCGGCCGGGTGGCCGTAGGTGTCGTTGACGGACTTGAAGTTGTCGAGGTCGAGGAGGATCAGCGCGAGGGAGTCCCCGACGCGCTCGGCCCGGCGCCATTCCAGCGCGAGCTCCTCGTCGAACCGCCAGCGGTTCGCCAGGCCGGTCAGGGAGTCTGTCGCCGCCTGCGAGACGACCCGCCGGAAGTCGCCGAGGCTGCGCAGGATCGGCCCGCCGAAGAGCAGGCCGGCCAGGAGAAGAAGGCCGAAGGAGCCGATCGCCGCGTAGAGGATCCGATGCTCGTACGGCGCGACCGACGCGCTGATCGCGCGCTCTGGCCTGAGCGCGAGCAGATGGGTCCCGGGGGCGTTCGGAATGGGCGCTGAGGTGCCTCGGTAGCTCGTCTTGCCGAGGCGAACGGTGCGGCCGGCGACACGAACACGCTCGCCGGAGCCGAGCGCGACCCCGTTGCGGGTGATCAGCAGCCGGTCGGCGTGAGCGTGCGTGGTCGAGCCGAGGAGTCGCTTCGCGAGCTTGCCTCCGAGCGGGAGCGTCTCGACGACCCGTCCCACCGTGACGCCGTTCGCGAAGGCGAGCGATGTGGAGCGCGTGATGCCGTCGCGAGGGGTCGGGCCGGCGACGCGCGGGCCGTGGAGGTAGAAGGCGGCGCCCGGGTTCTTCCGCGCGATTGCAGCGATCGTCGCCCGGTCATTCGTGAGGAAGGCTCGTTGCAGCGCCGGCGACCGGGAGAGGTCGTCGGCGTGGCTCGACGCGTTGTCGGCCAGGCCCTGCAGCGTGTCGCCTGCTTGCTGGAGCTGCGTCTGCAACGAGGCATCGGCGCGCGCACGCTCGTTTCGCAGCGCGCTCGCGTCGAGAATGCGGACAGTCGCAACCACCGGGATGCCCGCCACGACGAGTAGCCCGACGAGTAGCGGGAGCGCCGCTCTCCGGGACACGGAGACCGAGGCTTTGCCGCGCCTGTGTGCTGGAGCGGTCTCGTCCTGCCCAGGCGTCGCCGTTGAGGCCGCAGAGCTCATATCTGAGTTATCGGCCCGCGTGGCCCCACTCTTGATCCCTACGAGGCCGCCGCGTAGTGCGCAGCAATGCGGCTTGCGCTCAGGGCTGAAGCGTAGAGCGCGACCTCATCGATGTCGTCGTGCGCGTTGTCGTGGCCCGGGCCCTTGCCGATCGCGAACGGATGCGGGCTGCCGCCGCTCGGGAAGGTGACCGCGGCCGTCGCGGTCAGGGCACCGTTGATGTACCAGCGCACCCTCGAGCCGTCGTACGTGATCGCGAAGTAGCGGTACGAGGCCGTGAGCGCACCGTTTCCGGTGCTGACCTGCTTGTTATTCCGCGCGAAGCTAAGTGCGCCGTTGGCGTCGGACGTGATGCTGTAGTCGCTCGAGTTGCCCGGCGTGCCCTTGTCGACGATGCCGGGCGCGGTCCCGACGAAGCTGATCTGCCTCGCCCAGAACTCGATCGTCCAGGAGCCGTTTAGCCGCAGCTCGGGTGAGTCGGAAGCCGAGACTTCGCCGTTGTTGCCATCGAAGCGAGCGGCCTTGTTCGGGTCGCTCGAGAGCGCGCCGGGGACGCCGAGCGTGACGCCGTTCGCGTAGCTGCCTGTGTGCCCGTGGCCGCTCGAGTCGGCGGCGCTGGCGCCGCTCGTCTCGCCGAGGCGCCAGTAGGCGATCGGAGTGTCAGCCAGGACCGTGGCCGAGTACGACGCCGGTGGCGGAGGTGGCGGAGGTGGCGGAGGTGGCGGTGGCGGAGGAGGTGGCGGTGGCGGAGGAGGCGGAGGTGGGGGTGGCGGCGGAGGCGGAGGCGGCGGAGGCGGAGGCGGAGCGCAGTCGACCGTGACGGAGTCCGAGGACTGACCGGGGCCTCCGTCGCTCGTGAAGGCGGCGGTGTTGTCGAGATCCCCGCAGG
>VAWL01000202.1 GCA_005883965.1 Actinomycetota bacterium | reverse complement strand
ATCGTCTTCGGCGCCGAGGTGAATTGGTGGTTAGCCGTCCGCCGCCGCCCGCCCGAGGAAGCCGCCGGCCTGGCCTAGCAGCGCCTGGGTGGCGCGGGCGCGATGCGAGTTGCGCGACTTCCACTCGTTCCCGAGCTCGGCGACGGTTCGCTCCTCGCCGTCCGGGACGAAGACCGGGTCGTAGCCGAATCCCTCGGACCCGCGCGGCTCCTCGGCGATCCGGCCCTCGAGCACACCCGTTCCGCGCACTTCCTCGCCGTCCGGGCCGAGCAGGACGAGCTCGCAGACGTATCGCGCCCGCCTGTCCTCGACACCCTGCAGATCGTCGATGAGCCGCGCGATCGCGCGCATGCCCTCATCCTTGCCGTAGCGGGCCGAGCGAACGCCGGGTCCGCCGCCGAGGGCTTCCACCTCGATCCCGGAGTCCTCACCAAGCGCCCACGCGCCGGCGGAAAGCGCGTGGGCCGCTTTGGCACGCGCATTGTCGTAGTAGCTGTCGCTTCCCTCCTCGGGATAGTCATCCGCATCCAGCGGCTCGAGCTGCCAGGGCAGGAGCGCCGAGAGCTCCCGGAGCTTGTTCGCGTTCCTCGAGGCGAAGATCAGTCGCTCCAGCGGACCTCCAGAACGCCCTCGACTTCGGAGAGCTTCGCGACGATTCCGGGCGCGTCCGCCTTCGGCGGCAGCGTCACGTCTACGAGCACCATCCTGCGGTCGGCTTCGTGGCTGATCTCGAGCGACTGGAGCCTGGCGCCAAGCGTCTCGAGCTGAGCGATCAGCGGCCCCGGGCTCTCGCCCGACGGGAGCTGCGCCACCAGCCGTTCGTTCTCGGGCCGGAAACGGCTCATCACCCTGTACGCGACGATGCGGAGGGGCCAGAGCGAGAGCAGCACGAGCGCCGTCGTGATCACCGCCGCCGAGTAGTAGCCGGCGCCCGACGCCAGGCCGATTGCCGCGACCACCCAGAGCGTCGCCGCCGTCGTCAGCCCACGCACGGAGAGCCCCTGGCGGATGATCGCGCCGGCGCCGAGGAAACCGATCCCGGTCACGATCTGGGCCGCGACGCGGGTCGGGTCGAAGCTGCCGTGAAAGTCGCGGAAGCCGTAGGCGCCAGCGATCGTGAACAGCGCCGAGCCGACCGAAACGAGCGTGTGCGTCCGCAGGCCTGCCTCCCGCTCGCGCAGCTCCCGCTCGAAGCCGATCGCGCCGCCGAGGGCCGCCGCCAGGGCGAGGCGCAGGAGCACCTCCGGCCACGAGAGGGACGGGATGCTAGACGCGAGCAGCAGCATCGAGGGCCAGCTCCTGGGCCTCGCGGATGGTCGCGATCCCGGCGGCACCGAGCTCGAGCAGCTCGTCGAGCTGTTCCCGCGCGAACGGCGCGCGCTCCGCAGTCGCCTGCACCTCTACCAGCAGGCCCTCGCCGGTCATGACCACGTTCAGGTCGACCTCGGCGCCGGAGTCCTCGACGTAGTCGAGGTCGAGGAGAAGCTCGCCGCCGACGATCCCGAGCGAGACGGCCGCCACCGAGTCGCGCAGCACGCGGCCGAGCCCGGCGCGGCCGAGCGCGCGCGCCGCGGCGACGTACGCCCCGGAGATCGCCGCGCAGCGGGTGCCGCCGTCGGCCTGGAGCACGTCGCAATCGAGCCAGAGCGTCCGCTCGCCGAGTGCTTCCAGGTCGGCCACCGAGCGGAGCGCCCGGCCGATCAGCCGCTGGATCTCGACCGTGCGGCCCTTCTGCCGGCCCGTGCTCGCCTCGCGCTGCGTGCGCTCGCCGGTCGACGCCGGCAGCAGCGAGTACTCGGCGGTCAGCCAACCGCGCCCCGAGCCGCTGAGCCAGCGCGGTGTCCGCTCGTCGAGCGAGGCTGTGCAGAGTACGCGCGTCTTGCCCTGCGCGTAGAGCACGGCGCCGAGCGGCTGCTCGAGGTAGTCGACCTCGATCTCGAGCGGGCGCAACTCATCAGAGCGACGCCCTTCCCTCATGCCACGGCCTCGAGGTCGGCGACCGCGACCTGCTCGATCTCCCCGAGCGGCAGCTGCAGGAAGCGCTCGCCCAGCTCGCGGAAGAGCGAAGGCTCACCCGTGGTCAGGAAGCGGTAGGCACCCTCGCGGCCCTCGCCGTTCTCGATCCCCTTGCGCGCAAGCGTCTCGGCTACCTCGCGTGCGGTCTCTTCCGCCGAGAAGACGAGGGTCACGCCGCGGCCGAAGACGCGCTGGAAGATCGGGCGGATCAGCGGGTAGTGCGTGCAGCCGAGGATCACCGTGTCGACCTCTGCCTCCTTCAGGGGCGCCGCGTACTCGCGGACGGCCTCGGTGGTCTCGGCGGAGAACGGGTCGTCGCTCTCGATCAGCGGCACCAGGCGCGGGCAGGCGACGGGGACGAGCTGCGCGCCGGCGTCGAGGGCATGGACGAGCTCGGCGTAGCGGCCTGCCTCGACCGTCGCCTGCGTCGCCAGGAGCCCGATCTTCCGGTTGCGCGTCGCCTGCACCGCCGCGTGCGCCTCGGGCGTGATCACGCCGACGACCGGGAGGGCCAGCTCTTCCTGGAGCTGCGGCAGCGCCGCCGAGGTGGCCGCATTGCAGAAGTCCTCGTGCGGCATCGTCACCAGGCACTCGTGCAGGACGGTCAGGCCGCCCACGCCCGAGTCGAAGACACCGACCGGCCGGGAATCCACGGGGCGATTCTAGGGAAGCTACGCTTGAGGCTGTGGGCCGCCGGGGCATCGCACTTCTCGCAGTCGCCGTGCTCGCCCTGGGAGCGGCCGGTGCCGCAGCGCCGCGCGGCGCCTCGATCACGACCCAGGAAGTGACGCTGCACATGGACGACGGCGTCGGCCTGGCGGCCACCCTCTACGCGCCTGCCGGCAGCCCGCCGATCGGCGGCAGGCCCGCGCTCGTGCTCTTCCACGCCCTCGGCGGCAAGCGCCAGGACCTCGACGTGGTCGCGGAGCACTTCGCGAGCACCTTCGAGGTCCTTGCCTTCGACGCGCGCGGGCACGGCGAGTCAGGCGGGCTCGTCTCGATCGACGGGCCGCGCGAGATGAAGGACACGAAAACTGTCTTCAACTGGCTCGCCGCCCAGCCGGGAGTCGACCCGCACAAGATCGGCGCCTGGGGGATCTCGCTCGGCGGCGGCGCCGTCCTGCGCTCGCTCGTCGAGGGCGTGCCCTGGGCCGCGATCGAGACGGCAGAGACCTGGACAGATCTGTTCGGCGCGCTGGCGCCGCAGGACCTCTCCAAGTCGGGGGCGATCTATCAGTTCCTCAACTCGGTGCCGGAGAACCACCTCGATCCGTCGGTTATTGCGATCAGAGACGACGCGATCGCGAGCAAGAACCTCAGCGTGCTCCGCGATTTCGCCGCCCAACGCTCGAGCCGCGACTCGCTCGCGCAGGTGCACACGCCGGTTCTGTTCTTCCAGGGCCGGCGCGACTTCGCCTTCGACATCTCGCAGGCGACCGCCGGCTACCGCCGGGTGGCCGGCCCGAAGGAGCTCTATGTCGGCGACTTCGGCCACTCGCCCTCGACCTTCCCTGGACCCGACCTGAACGAGCTGCTCGCGGTCGGCCAGGCCTGGTTCATGCGCTGGCT
>VAWL01000208.1 GCA_005883965.1 Actinomycetota bacterium | reverse complement strand
TCGCCGGCCGCCGTGTTCAGCTGGTCGGCGAGGTTGTCGACGAAGACGACCTGGCCGGGCAGGGAGCGCTCGACACGGTTGCGGATCCCGGTCGCCTGCACGAGCGCGTGCGCGGGGCTGCCGGTGAGCACAGCTGGATCGGCCTGCGCCTGCACCTGCCACTGTGTCCCGGTCTGCGAGCCGGGGACGGCGGAGGCGCCGGCAGCGCTGCTGATCGACGGCAGCGCTGGGGCGACCGTGGCCGCGAAGGTAGCCAGCGGGAGGATTGCGATGTTGGCGGGCGGCTGCGCCGGCGCCGGGCCGAGCAGCGGGTTGAGCGGCTGGAAAAGCACTTCCGGAGCGGTGACGAGCCCGATCCCGCTTACGCGCAGCCGAACCGCCCGCACCCCGCGCTTCGGCGTCAGCAACACCCTGTCGCCCGGCTGCGCTTGCAAGGTCGCAGCGAGCTGCTGGTCGAGCACGATCTCGCCCGGCCGCTGCGAACCACGGAGGAGGCGGAACGTGTGCAGATGTGTGAGGTAGCGCGGCGGGACCGCGAGGATCGAGCCCGCCCCGGAGCGGATCGTTCCCACCGTCGGCGAAGTGTGCTCGAGCCCGGCGAAGGGCGCGGTCGCGGTAGGCACGGCCTCCGCGACGCCCGGCTGGCGCGCGACGCCGGCCGCGACGCTTGTTGCGGCGCGATAACTGCCGACCGGTCCCTGCCAGTCGAGCGGCACGCTTCTGACGGCCGCCCCGGTCATCGTGCCGAGGGAGTGGCCGACGAAGAGGAGCATCGCCCCGAGTAGGCCGACTGCCGCGGCGAGCGTCAGCGCGCGTACGAGCGTCCGCCAGGGCGAGCGCGCCAGCTCCGACAACGCAAGCGGCGCGACAGCGATCACTGCGTCTGCTCCGCGGCGACAGATCCGTCTTCGAGCTCCAGCCGTCGGTCGAGGCGCGAGGCGACCTCGCCGTCGTGGGTCGCGAGGACGAGTGCGAAGGCGAACTCGGCCTGCAGCGCGTCGATCAGGTCGAGCACGCGCGAAGCGGTGTCGGAGTCGAGGTGGCCGGTCGGCTCGTCGCAGAGCAGCAGCTCGGGCCGCTGCGCGAGCGCGCGCGCGAGCGCGACGCGCTGCGCCTCACCGCCTGAAAGCTCGGCGGGCAGGTGGTCCGCCTTCGCTTGGAGCCCGACCAGCTCGAGCAGCGCGTCAGACGCGACTGCGGGACCGGCGCCGTCGAGCGCCAGGTGCGCGGCGAAGGCGACATTCTCAAGCGCGGTGAAGTGGGGCAGCAGGTTCGCTCCCTGGAAGACATAGGCGATCCCGTGGGCACGCACGGCGCCGCGCGCCGCTCGGTCGAGCGACGAGAGCGGTCGTCCTCGCCAGGCGACCTCGCCACCGGTCGGCTCGACGAGGCCGCCGAGCACGTGCAGCAGCGTCGTCTTCCCTGAGCCGGAGCGGCCGAGCAGAGCGACCCGCTCGTGAGCACCGATTGCGAGCGAGACGCCGGCGAGCGCGTGCACTGCCGACTCGCCCTCGCCGTAGACGACCTCCACGTTGCGGCAGGAGGCGAGCGATGCTTGCACCGGAGAGTCGACCGTCATGCCGTCGCCCCGTCTCGAATCTCAACCACGCGGTCGACCGCATCGGCGACGCGCGGCGAGTGCGTGACCACGACGACGGTGCTGCCGAACTCGTCGCGCAGTCGCTGCAGCGCCCGCAGAACGATCTCCTCGTTGCGCCGGTCGAGCTCCGCGGTCGGCTCGTCTGCGAGTACGAGCGGCGCCTCCCGCGCGGCCGCGGCCGCGATCGCGAGTCGCTGCTGCTCGCCGCCGGACAGCGAGCCGGCACGCTGTCTGGTGCGGCGCTTCAGGTCGAAGGCCTCGAGCGCTCGCTCCGCCGCCGCACGGCCGCCTCGGTGGCCGGCGAGCCGCAGCCCGAGCGCGACGTTCTCGCGTGCGCTCAAGCCGGGCCAGAGGTTCCTGCTCTGGAAGATGATCGCGACCTCGCGCGCCCGGTAGGCCGCCAACTCCGTCTCGCCGAGGCGGGCAAGCGAGCGGCCGAACGCGACCACGTCGCCTGCCGACGGCTCGTCGAGGCCCGCTGCCAGATGGAGGGCCGTGCTCTTGCCCGAGCCCGACGGCCCGTACAGCGCGACGAGTTCGCGCGGCTCGACCCGTAGATCGAGCCCGCGCAGCGCGACCGTCTCGGCCGGCCCGGAGCGGAAGATCCGGAAGACGTCGTGGAACTCGAGCGCGCCGAAGGAGAGTTCCTCGCGAGTTTCCGGCTCACGGTAGAGGCTCCTTAGCTCCAACGGAAGCTCTCGATCATCAGCCGGTAGGCGTCGACGTTGTCGACTCCCTGCGGTGTGCCGAGATCGACGACGGCGCGGCGGCCGCCCTTCCAGAGGTAGTAGCGGTCGACGACGAGCTTCACCTGCTTGCCGGTGACCGCGTTCGGCGCGCTCTCGGTGCTGTAGACGATCTTGAAGGCCGGCCGGCCCGAGATCGTCATCGCGTGTGGCGGGCTCTCCACGTGCGCGCTGCCGAGCTGGGCGACGTCGGCGCGGACGGACGCCTGCGTCGGAGCCGCTCCCCGGCCGACGACGATCCGGACGATGTTGTTCTTGTCGCGGAACGTGACTTGGTCGCCGTTGCCCTGTTGCGCCCATCCCTCGGGGTACTTCATCGAGTAGCGGGCGGCGTGGTTTGCGAAGACGAGGAACACCTGGTTGTCGGGGATGTCGCCCGCAGCCGCGGAGTTCGCCTCGGCCTGCAGCGCGCCGGGGCCGGTGCTCGCGGACGCAGTGGTCGTGGTCGCGTGTGTCGTCGCAGGCGCCTTGGTCTGCGTCGTTGTCCCACCGGTCGACGACGCGGCGGCCTTGTGCCCCCCCGAGCCGCAGCCGGTCGCCACCAGGGCGGCGAGCAGAGCGGCGACGGCGGCAATCGGCGTGACGAGACGGCGCCTCAACCTTCACCTGCCTGCCGCCTGCCCGCGAGCTTGATGACTAGGTCGCGCACGTCGTACCTCCTCGGATCGCGGCTGGGAATGCACGAGCAGGCTAGAAAGCGAAGGTGAACTGGCGGTGATGCAGCGCTTCACACCTGCTTCACCGCGCCGTGGCACCCTGCCGCTGGTGCGAACGCTCGTCGTCGAGGACGATCCGAAGCTCGGCCCGCTCCTAAGACGCGGCCTGAGCGAGCGTGGCGGTGTCGCCGACCTCGCCGTGCGCGGCGAGGACGCGCTCTGGATGGCGCAGTCGAAGAGCTATGACGCGATCGTGCTGGACGTTATGCTGCCGGGCCTAGACGGCTTCGAGACCTGCGCACGCCTTCGCGCTGGCGGGATCTGGACGCCGGTCCTCCTGCTGACTGCGCGCGACGCCGTGGAGGATCGGATCCACGGACTCGACTCGGGCGCCGACGATTACCTGATCAAACCTTTCTCGCTCCCGGAGCTGCGAGCGAGGCTGCGTGCGATCGTCCGACGCGGGGCGGTCGAGCGGCCGGCAGTGCTCGAGGCCGGTGACCTGAAGCTCGATCCCGCCACGCAGCGTGTCTGGCGCAGTGAGGTCGAGATCGAGCTCTCTGCGAAGGAGTTCGCGCTGCTCGAGCTGTTCATGCGCAGGCCGGGGCATGTGCTCTCGCGGTACGAACTGCTCGAACAAGGCTGGGATATGAACTACGACAATCGCTCGAACGTCGTCACCGTGCACGTCAACCACCTCCGCGAGAAGATTGGCCGCCACTCGATCGAGACGATCCGCGGCTCCGGCTATCGCCTGCGCGACACCGGCGGATGAAGAGGTTGCCGATCCGGGCCCGGCTCACGCTCGCCTTCGCGGCCGCGATCGGCGCGGTGCTCGCAGGCGGCGGCTTCCTCCTCTACCACCACCTCGCCGACTCGCTCGACCGCACCCTCGACCAGAGCCTGCGCGCCCGCTCCGCCGACGTCGCCGCAATCGTCCGCCAGGGCGACCCCGGCCTGCGCGAGGCGCCGCCCGCACCTGTCGCCGACGCGACCGGCAGCTTCGCCCAGGTCCTCGACAGTCACGGCACGATCCGCGACCAAAGCCCCGGCCTGAGACAGCAGCCGCTCCTCACCGGTCCGCTGCTCCGCAGGGCGCAGGCCAAGTCGCTCCTGATCGCCCGCGCGCACAGACTCGGCGGCGACGTCCGACTGCTCGCCATCCCCCTCCAACCGCGAAACCAGAAGTTGGTCCTTGTCGTCGGCGCCCCGCTTCGCTCCCGCGATCAGACGCTCGCGAACCTGCGCAGCGAACTCCTCGTCGGCGGCCCGGCGGCCCTGCTGCTCGCCTCGCTGATCGGCTACCTCGTCGCGGGGGCGGCACTCCGACCCGTCGAGCGTATGCGGACCCGCGCAGCCGCCATCACCGAGCAGCATCTATCCGAGCGGCTGCCGGTGCCGAGCGCAAACGACGAGATCGCCCGGCTCGGCGCAACGCTGAACCAGATGCTCGCCCGAGTCGAGCGTGCAGTGAAGCGCGAACGCAGCTTCGTCGCCGACGCAAGCCACGAGCTACGCGCGCCGCTCGCGCTCGTGCGAACCGAGGTCGACCTCGCTCTCGACCTGCCCCGCAGCGCCGAAGAGCTCCAGGCCGCGCTGCCCTCGATCGGCGAGGAAGCAGACAGGCTCTCCCAGCTTGCCGATGATCTGCTCCTGCTCGCCCGGCTCGACGAAGGCGAGGTTCCACTCCGCAAAGAACCACTCGAGGTGCGCGACCTGCTGCATGACGTCGCCGAGCGGTTCCGGCGCCGCGCCGACGACGACGGCCGCACGATCGACGTCGACGCTCCCAGACTTGCAGTC
>VAWL01000207.1 GCA_005883965.1 Actinomycetota bacterium | reverse complement strand
GGACGGCCGTTCGCTGTCGCTGATCGACGTCCCGGGCCACGAGCGGTTCGTCCGGACGATGGTCGCCGGCGCGACCGGGATCGACCTCTTTCTGCTCGTGATCGACGCGGCGGAAGGCGCACGGCCCCAGACGCACGAGCACCTCGCGATCCTGCGGCTGCTCGGCGTCGAGCGCGGCGTCGTCGCGGTGACGAAGGCCGACGCCGTCGACGAGGAAACGCTCGAGCTCGCGCTCGCCGAGGCGCAGGAGCTCGTCCCCGGGGCCGAGGTCGTGGCCGTCAGCGCCAAGACCGGCGCCGGGCTCGACGTGCTCCGCTCCGCGCTCGCCCGCGCGGCCGACGCCGCCGCCAGGCAGGAGCGCCCCGGCGGAACGCGTCTCTACGTCGACCGCGCCTTCTCGCTGACGGGGATCGGCACCGTCGTCACCGGCACCCTCTGGGCCGGGTCAATCGGCCCGGGCGACGAGCTTCGCGTCGAGCCGTCGGGCCTGCGCACCCGCGCGCGCAGCGTCCAGGTGCACGACGTCGAGGTCCTCCGCGCCGAGGCCGGCCAGCGCGTCGCGGTCAACCTTCCCGGGATCGAGCGCAGCCGCCTGCGGCGAGGCGACGTCCTCGTCCAGCCCGGCTTTTACCCCGTCACCTGGCGGCTGGATGTCGCACTCGAGGAGCTGGAGCCGGTCCCGCCCGCGGTCACGGTGCACATCGGGACGAGCGATGTGCCGGCCCGGGTCGTGCGCGACGGGCGTTATGCACAGCTGCGCCTGCGCGAGTCGGTGCTCGCAGCGCGCGGCGATCGGGTGGTGCTGCGGACCGAGACAACCGTCGGCGGCGGGGTCGTCCTCGACCCGTTCCCTCCGCGCGGCCTCGACCCCGAGCGGCTCGCGCTGCTGGAGGAGGACGACCCGGAGGCGATCGTGCGCGCGCTCGTGCGCGAGCCGGTCACCGGCCAGAGCCTGCAGGCGCGCGGGCTCCTCGGCCCCGCCGACCTCGCCCGCGGGCTCGCGGCGCTGCAGCAGGCGGGCGACTGGTTCTTCGCGCCCGAATGGCTCGAGGAGCTGCGTGCGTCGGCACGCGAGCGGCTCGCGCGGCGCGCCGAGGAGTCGCCGCTCGACCCGGGGCTGCCGCTCGCCGAGCTGCTGCCGGCCGAGGCGTGGGCGCCGTCGGTTACGCCGCTCCTCCAGCTCGAGCGGCGCGGCGGCAAGGCGTACCTGCCCGGCTCCGCACCGAGGCTCGGCGAGAACGAGGCTGCGGCCGGCCAGCTCGAGGCCGAGCTGGCGGAGACCGGATTCGCCCGGGTCGAGGACGCCAAGCTCGCCGCCTACCTCGAGTCCGAGGGGAGGCTGAAGCGCGTCGGCGACGGGTTCGCCGTCTCCGCCGAGCTCTACGACCGCGGGCGCGAGGCGCTGCCGGCGCTGCAGCCGATCACGCTGGCCGGCTTCCGAGACGCCCTGGGCATCTCACGGCGCACGGCACAGCTATTGCTCGAGCGCTACGACGCCGACGGCATCACCCGCCGCATCGGCGACGAGCGGCGCCTCCGTGCGGCCTACCGGGGCTGAGCTCTCCAAGCTACTCTCGTCGCGGAGCGGCATGGGCCCGGTGGCCGAGGCGGCCTTCAAAATCTTTCAGATCCCTCGGAGCCAAGCCGTTACAAGGCCGTGCGGGACAGTCGGCGTTCGTCGAGCCCTCCAGAAACGACGAACGGCCCTTCGAAGCGGGCCGCTCTCGTTCGCCCTCAAGGGAAAGGCGAAGGTCTATGCCGCCGCGACGGCAGTCAAGTGCGTCGCTGCCTCCGTGAGCGCGCTGGACAGCTCCACCATCACGAACAGCGCGAGCAGCAGTGCGGAGGCCGCGAAGCAGCTGACGATCAGCGGCCTCCCAACCCTCGTCGTTTCCGCGGATCAGCGCGTAGAGATTGCATCCAACGGCTCCGCTCCCCCTTGCGGATCGCGGCGAGGTTTCCTATAGTCCCGCCGCTCTCGAGGAGGGGTCTGGGGGGTCCCTCCACCAACGAGGAGGGGAGGACATGCGGAAATTCTTGTTGCTCCTGGCCGTCTCGGTGCTCGGAGCCGCCGTGGTGTTCGCCGTCGGCGCCGCCACACGGCCGTCCACCGCGCAGGGATACGACCCGACGCTCGGGCCGGAGATCCAGGAGCGGATTCTGGACGGCTACGCGACACTAGAGCTCAGCCAGTCGGAGCCGACGGGCAAGAGCGAACAGCAGCCGACGACCTACTTCACCCGCGGCAGCGACGCCTGCCCGAACAACATCTCGTCCAACATCAAGGTCAACCAGAACTGCCTCAACCTGAGCGACTCCGACCTGCAGGGCCGCGCGCAGGCACAGAACGAGACGTCGATCACGGTCGACCCGAACAACACGAACCATCTGCTCGCGTCGTCAAACGACTACCGCCGTGGCGACGGCGGTTGCTACGGCGAATACAGCCTCGACGGCGGGCGGACCTGGAATGACACGACGTTGCCGAACGGCTTTGTCCGCGGGGGCGCGTTCGGCGGCAACGCTCGGCAGTACTTCCAGGCGAGCGGCGACCCGTCAGTCGCCTACGACACGAAGGGCAACGTCTACTACACGTGCCAGATGTTCCAGCGCGGCATCGGGACGACCCCGAACCACGACCTGTCGAGCGCGGTCTACGTCTTCCGCTCGACCGGGACAAGCCGTACATGACGGTCGACAACCACGCCGGGAGCCCGTTCCAGGACCGGATCTACGTGGCCTACACGGAGTTCGCCGCCGACGGGACCGCGTACATCTACGAGTCGTACTCGAACGACTACGGCGAGCACTTCAGCACGAGGCATCTCGTTAGCGCGACCTCGTCGCTCTGCTCGCAGACGTTCGCCGTGCCGACGCCGCAGGGCGACTGCAACGAGAACCAGTTCGCCGACCCGTTCACCGGGCCCGACGGCGCGTTGTACATCGCGTACCAGAACTTCAACAACTCGGTGACGACGCCGGACAACCGGAACCAGATCCTGCTCGTCAAGTCGACCGACGGCGGCAACACGTTCTCGCCGCCGGTCAAGGTGTCCGACTACTACGACCTGCCCGATTGCGCCACCTACCAGGGCGGCCAGGACTTCGGCCGCGCGTGCGTGCCGGAGAAGGGCGCGAGCCAGCGGTCCGTGTTCCGCGCGACGAACTACCCCTCGGGTGCGGTCAACCCGACCGATGCGAACCAGGTCGTCGTCACGTTCGGCTCGTACATCAACAAGCACTCGAACGAGACGAACGGCTGCGCCCCGGCCGGCTTCAACCCCGCAGACGGGCAGAACCTGTTCACGGGCGTGAAGACGGCGGGCGCCTGCAACAACGACATCCTGATCAGCACCTCAAACAACGGCGGCACAACCTTCACCGGCACCGCTACCGATCCACGGGCGCTGCCGACCGTGACGCAGGATCCCGGCCAGGCAACGACCGACCAGTGGTGGCAGTGGGCCGGGTTCACCAAGAACGGCAAGCTCGCCGTCTCGTACTACGACCGCCAGTACGGCGACGACGAGACGACTGGTCAGTCGGACGTCAGTCTCTCCGGCTCCGGCGACCTCGCGAACTTCAACACGCTCCGCGCAACGTCCTCGTCGATGCCCGTGCCGACGCAGTTCCCGGACGCGCAGGGGAACGGCACGTTCTTCGGCGACTACACCGGGCTGGCGGTGGCCACGAACGCCAACCCGCTGTGGATGGACACGCGCAGCCCGGACCTCTTCGTCTGCCCGGGGGTGCCGCCTGCCGTCTGCGGCGGCCAGAACGCGAGCGGTGCAACGCTGAACGACCAGGACCTCTACACGGCGAACCTGCCCGTGGCGTCGAAGTAGCTCGACGAGAGTACGGTTCGTGCGGAAGGGCCGCCCTCGGGCGGCCCTTCCCGCCTCACACGCCATTTCGGTGCGGTGCGCGACTGCTATCCCGACGAGCATCACGACCATGCCGACGATTCCGCCATCGACCGACGTCGGGTCACATCGCCGTACCCGACCGTCGTGACCGTCACGACGGCCCACCAGATCCCGTCCCAGGTGGAGGGAAAGTCGTGCGTATCGACGAGGGCCTCTGCCGAGCCGCCCACAACGTCCGCGGCAAGGGTAAGTAGGGCTTGATGCGGTTTGCCGCAATGTCGATGAGTGATAGGCGGGCAGGCCATCCAATCGTTGAAACGGCTCGCTACGCTCACCCCGGAGCGGCATGGGCCCGGTGGCCCAGGCGGTCTTCAAAACTGCTGCGGTCGTGTAACCCACGGCTCGGTCGGTTCGACTCCGGCGCCGCTCCGTCCGGGGCCGCGGCCTTGCGCCCGCCGGTGAGTTTCCGCACAATGCGAAGGCATCCCCCAGGCATCGCCCAACGTTCCTTGGAGGACAGCTGTGGCCAAGAAGGTCCTGAACCCCTCTGCTGAAACGCGGCGTGACGGAGCCGCGCGAACTGCTGCACCGACGACGAACGGCTCTCCCGCGCGGA
>VAWL01000071.1 GCA_005883965.1 Actinomycetota bacterium | reverse complement strand
TCGGACACGGACGGGCTGGCGGTCGGCGCCTACCTCGCGCGTGAGGATCCGCGCGACGCGCTGTGCGGGGTGGACGAGCTGCGGCCTGGCATGCGTGTGGGGACGGCGTCTGTGAGACGGCGGGCGGAGCTGCTCGCGCTCGAGCCGTCGCTGTCGATCGAGCCTCTGCGCGGGAACATCGACACGCGGTTGCGCAAGCGCGGCGAGCGAGGGCTGGACGCTGTCGTTCTCGCGGCGTGTGGGCTCGACCGGCTCGGGCTCGGCGCGGAGATCGGGAGGCGCTTGCCGCCGGAGGAGATGCTGCCGGAGGCGGGCCAGGGCGCCCTGGCGCTGCAGGTGCGCGCCGGGGAGGAGGGCCTGGTTGCCGAGGCCGACGACGCGGAGACGCGGCGCCGCGTCGAGGCGGAGCGGGAGTGCGTGTTCGCCCTCGGCGGCGGCTGTCTAGCGCCGGTGGCGGCCCATCACGACGGCGAGACGCTGACGGCGCTGATCGCCGCCGAGGACGGGACCTGGGTCGAGCGGCGCAGCGGCTCCGATCCGGCCTCGCTCGCAGCCGAGCTGGCGAATCTCGTCGCCTCCTGAGCGCGCGGCGGCTGTTGAGAAACCGTCACAAACCCGCCACACATCCGTCACAGCCAAGCGCGCCCTCGCGCGCTACCGTGATTTATCCCCGGGTGGGTGGGGGTTAGGGATGGGACCCGCTTCCCGGCGCCTGCGCGTCGTCGTCACGCGGCCGGCCGAGCAGGCCGGGGAGCTCGCGCAGCGGATCGAGGCGCTCGGGCACGCGGCCGTGCTCTGCCCGCTGATCGAGATCGAGCCGGTCGGCCCGGAGGCCGTCGACACCTCCGGCTACGACTGGGTCGTCGTCACCAGCCCGCGCGGCGCGCGCGAGCTGGCCGGCCGGCGCGGCGGCGAGCTCCCGGCGGTCGCCGCGATCGGGCCCGGCACGGCCGCGGCCCTTCGCGAGCACGGGATCGAACCTGCGCTCGTCCCCAGCGTCTCGACGCAGGAAGGCCTCGTCGCGGAGCTCCCGCGGCCGCCCGGGCGGGTCCTCTTCGCGGGCGCCGACGACGCCCGGCCTTACCTCGCCGACGAGCTCGGCGCCGACACGGTCGTCCTCTACCGCACCCGGGCGCTGCGGCCGGGCACGCTCCCGGAGGGCGATCTCGTCGTGCTGGCCTCGGCCTCAGCGGCGCGGGCGTACGCCGACCTCGGGCTCGGCCTGCCGGCGGTCTCGATCGGCCCCGAGACCACCCGCGAAGCGCGGGCCCAGGGGATCGAGGTGGTCGGCGAGGCCGAGACGCACGATCTCGACGGCCTCGTCGCCGCGATCGCAGCCGCCCGCATTTAGGCTCCCGCGCGTGGTCATCACGTTCCTCTCGGATTTCGGCCTGCAGGACGACTTCGTCGGAACCTGCCACGGTGTGATCAAGCGGATCGCGCCCGAGGCGGAGATCATCGACATCACCCATGGCATCCCGCCCCAGCACGTCCTCCAGGGCGCCTCTACGTCGGGCCCGACAACGGGCTGCTCCTGCCCGCGGCCGATCGCTTCGGCGGCGTCGCCGAGGCGCACGAGCTCGCGAACCCCGAGTACGCGCTGCCGTTGGTGTCGCGCACGTTCCACGGCCGCGACCTGTTCTCGCCGGCGGCAGCCCACCTCTCTCGCGGCGTGGCGCTCGAGGAGCTCGGCCCGCCGGTCGACCCGCTCGCGCTCGTCCGGCTGGAGCTGCCCGAGCCGGAGGTCGGCCGGAACCGGATACGCGCGACCGCGCTCTACGTTGATCACTTCGGGAACATCCAGCTCAACCTGAAACGCGAGCACCTCGAGAATGGGGCCGTCGAGCCGGGCGTAACCGTCGAGCTGGAGCTGGCGCTCGAGCGCTACTACGCCACTGCCGCCAGGACTTTCGCGGACGCGCGCGCCGGCGACGTGATCCTCTACGAGGACGCCTACGGGAACGTCGCGATCGCGATCAACGGCGGCAACGCGGCGGAGACGTTCGGCGCCGGCCCGGGGCAAGAGGTGCGGATCCACTTGCGGACGCCGTGAGCCAGATCGAGCTCAACCTCGGGCGGCGGTTCGCCAGGTTGGCGACCGACGCCGTCGTCCGCCGGCCATGGCTCTGGCGCCTGTTCCGGCCCTTGACACGCCTGCAGTTCGATCGAATGGCGCCCAGGTGGACCGCGATGCGCAGCGCGGATGCCTTCGCGTCCCTGGAAGCGGCGCTCGACTCGCTGCCGCAACCGCCGGGCCGGGCTCTCGACCTCGGCACCGGTACGGGGCTCGCGGCTTTCGCCGTCGCCCGGCACTTCCCCGACGCCGAGGTCGTCGGTGCCGACCTCTCCGAGGCGATGGTCGCTCAGGCGCAGGCGGACACGCCGCCCGAGCTCGCGGGCCGTGTGCGGTTCCAGGCCGCCGACGCCGCCCAGCTGCCCTTCGAGGAGGGGGCGTTCGAGCTCGTCGTGCTGGCCAACATGATCCCGTTCTTCGACGAGCTCGAGCGAGTCGTGTCGCCGGGCGGGCACGTCGTCTTCATGTTCTCGGCCGGACCGGAGACGCCGATCTGGGTGCCGCCGGAGCGGCTGCGCAAGGAGCTGGAGAGCCGGGGATTCTCGGACTTTGCGGACTTCGAGGCGGGGGTCGGCACCTCGCTGCTTGCCCGCAAGGGCGACGGCAATTAGGCTGCCGCGCACAAGGACGTTCGCGGCGCGGTAGCACCGGCCCGGACGTCCTTTCTTTCCCGCGTCGCCCGCTTCGCTTTCCGCTCGCTCTGGCAGCGAGCCGTACGGCTCGCGCTCTCCTAGCGGCCGACGGCAGTTGGCCGCGCCGCCATGTCGGTCGCGGCGGCGACGTTCACCCGAGCCGCCACGTCGGTCGCGGCGACGATGGCGAGGGCCGGAATCGAACCGGCGACACCACGGTTTTCAGCCGTGTGCTCTACCAACTGAGCTACCTCGCCGCGTAGTGATGCGGGTTCCAGAGTAACTGACACACTGCGAACATAATCGGGGCGGTCGCGGCTTCTGCGTGGCTTGACCTACGCTCCACCGAACAACGTACCTGGGCGCAGCGAGGGCCGCGTGGAATCCGCGCGTCGGCTTCTTCACCCCGACTGTCGTACGCTTTTGCGCATGCTGACGTGCCTACGCTGCGGCGAGGAGAATGCTGAAAGGGCGCGCTTCTGCGCGGCGTGCGGCGCCAGGCTCACGGCCGCGCCGGGCCGCGAGGTGCGTAAGACGGTGACTGTCTTGTTCGCCGATGTGACCGGCTCGACGGCGCTCGGCGAGCAGCTCGACCCAGAGTCGCTCCGCCGTGTGATGGCGCGCTACTTCGACGTTGCAAGAACATGCCTCGAGCGCCAAGGCGGCACGGTTGAGAAGTTCATCGGCGACGCTGTCATGGCTGTCTTCGGCGTTCCAATCGTGCACGAGGACGACGCCCTGCGTGCGCTGCGCGCCGCCGCCGACCTGCGGGACTCGCTCGCTTCCCTGAACGACGAGCTCGAGCGCGACTACGGCGTGGCGCTGCAGCTACGTACCGGCGTCAACACGGGCGAAGTTGTCACCGGCACCGAGGAGCGCCTGGCGACGGGCGACCCCGTCAACGTCGCGGCCCGGCTCGAGCAGGCGGCGCAGCCGGGCGACATTCTTGTCGGTGAGCCGACAGTGCGGCTCGCGCGGGATGCAATCGAGGTCGAGCCGGTCGAGGCGCTCGAGCTGAAGGGGAAAGCGGAGCCTCTTCCTGCCTACCGGCTCTTGCGGGTCGTTGAAGACGCGCCTGCTTTCGACCGGCGGCTCGATGCTGCGCTGGTCGGACGCCGAGAGGAGCTCGCGCGAGTGCGTGCTGCATTCGAAGCGACAGTGTCGGAACGACGATGCCGCCTTGTCACCGTGCTCGGAGCGCCCGGGATCGGCAAGTCCCGATTGGCACGCGAGATCGCGGGCGCGTTGGGCGGCAAGGCAGCCGTCTTCGTCGGGCGCTGTCTCCCTTACGGCGAAGGGATTACGTATTGGCCGCTGCGCGAGATCTTCGCCTCTGCCGACGCCGAGGAGGAGCTCGAGACTGCGCTTGGCCAAGGCGCGCCCGAGGAAATCTTCTGGGAGGTCCGCAAGGCCCTCGAGCGACGCGCTCGGGAGCAACCGCTCGTGCTTCTCGTCGAGGACATCCACTGGGCCGAGCCGACGCTCCTCGACCTGATCGAGCATCTTGCGGAGTGGACCCGTGACGCACCGCTCTTGCTCCTATGCCTCTCGCGGCCGGAGCTGCTCGACGAGCGCCCGGGGTGGCCCGGGGAGTGCTTCTCACTCGACCCGCTTTCCGAAGCCGAGTCCGACGAGCTGATCGGAGGCCTCATCCCCGCCTCTCCGCTCGACGAACCTACTCGCGAGCGGATCCGGAAGGCAGCCGAGGGGAATCCGCTCTTTGTCGAGCAGCTCATCGCCGTCGTGGCCGAAGGGGGTGCGCTCGATCGGATACCGCCGACGATCCAGGCGCTGCTGGAAGCTCGTCTCGACGCACTCCCCGAGGCAGAGCGCGACGTGCTCGAGCGCGCCGCCGTCATCGGGCTCGAGTTCGAGTGGGCGGCGCTCGCAGAGCTCGATCGCGAGCGGCGCCGGCCCGCCGGCACGGAGCTCGCGGCGCTTGTTCGCAAAGAGCTCATCCGGTCGCACGACGTGATCGAGGACACGTTTCAGTTTCGGCACATTCTGATCCGCGACGCTGCCTACCAATCCATCTCGAAGGATCTTCGCGCCGACCTGCACGAACGCTTTGCAGGGTGGCTCGGTGGCAGGGGCGAGGAGTTCGACGAGATCGTCGGCTACCACCTCGAGCAGGCCTATCGTTCCGTCGTCGCGCTCGGGCCGGCCGGCGAGCGCTCGCGGTTGCTCGCCCGGCGGGCCGCCGACCGGCTCGCCGCATCAGGACTGCGGGCAAATGCCCGTGGTGAGCCACTCGCGGCGGCGGACCTGCTCGAGCGAGCCTTGTCACTGCTTCCGCCAGACGACCCGCGCCGCTTGAGCCTGCTTCCTTCCCTTGGTCGCGCGCTCAGGGAAGGAGGCGAGATGGAGCGCGCAGAGGGCGTGTTGACGGAGGCCGTTGAGCGTGGGCGGGCAGCTGGCATGCGGTTGGTCGCCGCCGACGCGGCGGTCTCGCTCACAGACCTCCGCTTCCACAGGCCGGCACATACGGGCGTCGGGCGAGAGGACGTCCTGCGCGAGCTCGCGGCGGCGGTCCAGGTCTTCGAGGAGCTCGGGGACGAGGCCGGACTAGGACGAGCTCTTTGTTTCCGCGGAAAGGTCAGCTTTTGGGCAGGCGATTCCACCGCTGCGATCGAGGACCTGGAGCTCGCGGTCAAGTACTCGGGCGCGGTGGGCGACGAGGCGCAGGAGGCGGAGACCCTCCAGTACGTGCTCACAGCCTTGTATCGCGGCTCCACCCCGGTCGAGGAGGCTCTCGAGCGGGTCGCGGAGATCGAGTCACGTGCGGGCACGAACCGCCGACTCGAGCGCTCTGCGCTGGCGTCTCATGCCGTGCTCGAGGCGATGCTGGGTCACTTCGATGCGGCGCGCGACCTCATCGGACGGGCGAGGGCGTTGGCCGAGGAACTCGGGCTCGAGGCCACCCTCGCCGCGCAGGTAACCACCGGCGTAGGGGAAATCGAGCTGCTCGCAGGAGACCCGGTGGCTGCCGAGCGTGAGCTGCGCCCCGCCTGCGAGACGCTCGAGCGAATCGGCGAGCTGGGCTACCTCTCGAGCGCCGCGCCGCCACTCGCCGACGCGCTCTACCTGCAGGGACGTCACGATGAGGCATTCCTGGTGACCGAGCGATGGGACCCCAAGCGCCTCACTGTCCCGGAGGACGTCGACGCGCAGGTCGGCTGGCTGCGCGTGCGCGCGAAGCTCCTGGCTCGCCGGGGCGACTTCGAGGCCGCCGAGCGACTCGCCCGCGAGGCGACGGCTCGTACGGCGCGCACCGACTTTCTCGATCTTCACGCCCGCGCGGTTGCCGACCTCGCCGAGGTGCTGCGCCTGGCGGGCCGGTCGGAGGAGTCCGCGGCCGCCGTCCAAGAGGCGATTCGACTGTATGAACAGAAAGGGAACATCGCCGCCGCTGCCGCGCTCGAGACCACCACGTCAATGCCTACGCCCTAAACGCGGTCAGCGGCTGGAAGGCCGAGCCGAGGTGAGCCGTTCGAGCAGGGCCTCGAGCAGCTCGCCCTTGAGCAGCACGTCGTCGGCGCCCGCGTCTCGCGCGGCGCGATGGAGCGCCGGGGCATCATCGCCGGTCAGGGCGATCAGGCAGACGCTTGGATGATCGTGGCGAAGCCGCGCGGCCGCGGTCACGCCGTCGAGTAGCGGCATGTGCAGGTCGATGACGACTGCGTCCGGCGAGAGGTTCTCGGCGAGCTCGATCGCCTCGAGGCCGTTGCTGGCAGCTGCGACGACGGCGAGCTCGGGCTGACGGTCGATCAGCTTCTGCAAGGCTGACCGGAAGGAGCCGTCGTCGTCGGCGATCAGGACGCGGATCCGGGCGGCGGTCGCTTCCGTGGCTGTACTCGTCATCGGGGGCAAAGCTAGCCTTGCCCGCGTGGCAATTCAAGAAACCGGGCAACCGGTCGCGATCATCGGCGCGGCGCTCGATCTCGGCGCCGGCCGCCGCGGCGTCGACATGGGGCCGTCCGCGATCCGCTACGCGGGGCTCGAGCCGCGCATCTCGGGGCTCGGCCGGCCCTGCGAGGACTGGGGCAACGTCGTGGCGCCCGTCGCGGAAGCGAGCGCGGTCGGGGACGAGCGCATGCGTTTCCTCGCGGCGATCAAGGAGACGTGCGAGCGGATCGCCGACCAGGTCGTCCGTGCGGTCGAGGGCGGTTATCTGCCGCTCGTGCTGGGCGGCGACCATTCCGTCGCGCTCGGCACGCTCGGCGGCCTGGCCCGGGCGAGCGGCCCCGGCGGCGTGCTGTGGCTCGACGCCCACGGCGACCTCAACCGGCCCGAGACCTCGCCGACCGGCAACGTGCACGGGATGCCGCTCGCCGCTGCGCTCGGTCTCGCCGGGCCGGAGTTCGACAGCCCTGCCTTCCGCCTACCCGCGGTCGATCCCACGCGCATCGCGCTCGTCGGCGTGCGGGCGCTCGACGACGAGGAGCGGGAGCTGCTGGCCGAGCTCGACGCTCTCGTCTACACGATGAGCGAGGTCGACAAGCTCGGGATCGAGACGGTGATGCGCGAGGCGCTCGAGCGAGTCTCGGGCGGCGGGTTCACACACGTCAGCCTCGACATGGACGTGCTCGATCCCGAGGTCGCGCCGGGCGTTGGCACGCCGGTGCGCGGAGGGCTCTCGTACCGCGAGGCGCACCTCGCGATGGAGCTCCTCGCCGAGGCGGGGGCCGTCAACTCGCTCGAGGTGGTAGAGGTGAACCCGATCCTCGACCGTGAGAACGAGACCGCCAAGCTGGCCGTCGAGCTGGTCGCGAGCGCCCTCGGGGCGCGGATCCTTTAATCGCCTGAGAGCGCCGCCGCGAACGGCGGGAACGTGGTGCGCCAGTCGCCGGCGACGGCCACGTCGGCGGTTCCCTCGACCGGCGTTTCCGACTGCTTGAAGACGACGATCACGCTCGCCTTCACCGACGCGACGGCGTGCTCGAAATCGCCCTCGGTCTCGACCGCAACGTACAGCCGCGGGGCTACCGAGCGGCCGAGCAGCCCGAGCTGGCGGCTGCGGGGTATGAGCCCGGCCTCGCAGGCGCCGCGGTCGCCTCCCAGCGCCGCACCGGGCGGGGCGAGCCCGCGGAGCTCCTCGACGGCGTCCGCATCGCCCAGGCCCGCGCCGGCCGCGACGACAACCTCCGCCTCGTCGAGGTCGAAGGCTCGCTCGCTCGCGTCTTTGCCCAGCAGTCGCGTGCGCGACGAAGGAAGCGGTCCGAGCTCGAAACGGCGCAGCTCGCCGTTGGCGGAGTCGTTCGGCTCGAGCGGCTCGAACATCCGCGCCCGCACCGTTGCAAGCTGGGGCGTCGTTGCGCCCATGATCACCGAGACGATGTTGCCGCCGTATGCCGGCTTGAACTGGATCAGTCGTCCGGCTTTGTCGATCCCCAGGTCGACGCAATCGCCGGTCATGCCAAGTTCGAGCGCGCCGGCGGCGCGCGGCCCGTAGTCACGCCCGCGGCTTGTCGCCGGGATCAGGAGCGCGTGCGGCTGCTCCCGCTCCAACACCTGCGCGAGCGCGCCGGCCCAGAGCTCGGGCTCATAGGAGGCGAGCTGCGGGTCGTCGACCATGACGACGGCCTCGGCGCCGTAGCGGACCGCCTGACGCGCCGCCGTGTCGAGATCGTGACCGAGCAGGAGCCCGACGTTGCGGCCGCCGAGCTTGCCGGCCAGCTCGCGGCCCTTGGCGAGCAGCTCGAGCGAGATCCGCGCCGGCCGCCCCTCGACGAGCTCGACGACCGACCAGCAGTCGTACGAGGCGCCCGGCCTCTCGCCGAGCCGCTCCGGCTTCTCCCACGCGACCTCGGGCCGCGGCCGCTCCGCGAGCAGCTCGCGTACGCGGGCCGCCGCCTCGCCCGGGTCGGTGAAGAGCTCCTGTGCGCGCTCCGGGGTGACGTCGCGGACGGCCAGGACACGGGTGGGCGAGCCGCGCTGGCCGAACTGCGTCTCGTCGCCCCCGAGGTCCTCCGCGGTCCAGACCGCGATCCGCTCGATCGCCTCCGGGACCGGCAGCGGCTCGACATCGACGTCGGCAGCCTCAGGGGGAAGCGCGACGGAGCAGAGCGCGGGCAGCTCCAGCTCGTAGAGCTCCTCGCCGTCGTCGCCGAGCCGGCGGACCTGGAGCTTGTCTCCTGCCGACTCGAGCTCGACGGCGTTCGTGACCTGCGGCAGCTGAAGGAACGCCGCCACCTCGGCCGGCACCTGCCAGGTCTCGGAGTCGGTCGTCTTGCGCCCACAGAGGACGAGGTCGGCGCCCTCGTCGCGGATCGCGTGCGCGATGGCGCGCGACGTGCCCAGTGTGTCGGCGAGCGCGAACGCTCGGTCCGAGAGATGGATCGCGCGGTGCGCGCCGAGCGCGAGCGCGGCCCGCAGCGCCTCGTCCGCCTGCGGCGGCCCCATCGTCATCGCGACGATCTCGTCTCCGAGACGGACGGCGTGGGCGATTGCGTAGGCATCGAACCGGTTCAGCTCGAGCGGCACGCCTTCGCGCACGAGCGACTTGGTCTCCTCGTCGAAGCGGATCGCGTCGCCGCGCGGAACCTGTTTGAGGAGGCAGACGATCTTCACGTCGGTGAGACTACTTGGCGGTGCTGGGAATCCTCTACGACATCCACGGCAACATCCCGGCGCTCGGGCGAGTGCTCGACGAGGCGGCCGCGCTCGGTGTCGATCGCTGGCTGCTCGGCGGTGACTACGGAACGCCGAGCCCGTGGCCCGAGGAGACGATCGCGCGGCTGCGCGAGCTGCCGGACGCGACCTGGATCCGTGGCAACGGCGAGCGCTGGCTCCGGGAGCCGCCGCTCGACCGGCCCGAGGTGATGGAGTCCTACAAGATCTTCGCCGGTTCGTACCCGGAGGAGCTCGTGGACTGGCTCTACGCGCTGCCGGCGCAGGCCGAGCTCGACGGGATCCTCTTCGTGCACGGCTCTCCGCGCTCCGACGTGGAGGGCTTCCACGCCGATCCGCAGGAGGACGACGAGAGGCTGCTCGACGGCGTGCGCGACAGAACTGTCGTCTTCGGCCACAGCCACCTCCAGTTCCACAGGCCCGGCCCGAACGGCACGCACTTGCTCAACCCGGGCAGCGTCGGCATGCCGCTCGACGGCGACGTGCGCTCGGCCTGGGCGACCCGGGACGGCGACTTCGAGTTCCGCCGCACCGAGTACGACGTCGAGAAAGCGGCAGCGGGCTACCGCGGGCTCGGCGGCGGCTTCGGCGAGATGGCCGCGAAGCGGATCGAGCGGGGCTCCGACTAGGCGGACAGCGCGGCCCGACGGCACAGACTAGGTTTCGTCAAACCCTCCTACCCCAAGGAAGCGTCGAGCGTGATCTCGACGTTGCCCTTGAGCGCCTGCGAGACCGGGCAGTTCTCCTTCGCGGCCTCGGCGGCCTCGAGGAAGGCGACCCCGTCGATGCCCTCGACCTCGCCGCTGATCTGCAGCGCGATCTTCGTGATCGCGAAGCCCTCTCCGACCTTGTCGAAGGTCGTCCGCGCCTCCGACTCGAGCCTGGTCGGCGGGGTGTCCGCGCGGGCGAGACCGGCGGCGAGCGCCATCAGGATGCAGCTCGCGTGGGCCGCCGCGATCAGCTCCTCGGGGCTGGTGCCCTCGCCGCCCTCGGCGCGGTCCTTCCACGTGACCTGAAGACCGCGTGCCGCGCCGCTGCCGAGGTCAACCGCCCCGTGTCCGGCCGCGAGCGAGCCTTCCCAGGTCGCGGTCGCTGTCTTCTCAGTTGCCATCCTCGCTCCCTTCTTCGCCTGAACCGGACGGGCGATAGTACTGCTTGCCCTTGAGCGGCTCGGGGAGGTAATCGACCTCGAAGCCGCTCGGGTCCGAGTGCGGGTAGACGTAACCCTCGCCGCGGCCGAGCTTCTTCGCGCCACGGTAGTGGGCATCGCGGAGCTCGTCGGGCGGCCGCGTCTGCCCGAGCTGGCGCACGTCGGCGGCCGCCTCCTTGAGAGCGGCGTAGGACGCGTTCGACTTCGGCGCCCGCGCCAGGTAGATCGCAGCCTGCGCCAGGTTCAGCCGCGCCTCCGGCAGGCCGACGTGCTCGACCGCCTGAGCTGCCGCGACCGCGACGAGCAGCGCGCGAGGATCGGCGTTGCCGATGTCCTCGGAGGCGAGCACGATCATCCGCCGCGCGATGAAGCGGGGATCCTCGCCGCCCTCGAGCATCGCCGCGAGGTAGTACACGGAGGCATCGGGGTCTGACCCCCGCATCGACTTGATGAACGCCGAGATGAAGTCGTAGTGCGCATCGCCGCCCTTGTCGTAGACGAGCGGCCGCTTGCGCGCGGCATCCTCGATGTGCTCCTCGCGCAGCGGGCCTTTCTCGGCCCGCGCAGTCTGCGCCGCGAGCTCGAGGATGTTCAACGCATTCCGCGCATCCCCGCCGGCCCTGCGGGCCACGAGCGCGACCAGCTCGTCCGGAACCTCGGTACCGAGCGTCTCGGCGCCGCGCCGGACGACCACGGCGAGCTCCTCCTCCGACAGCGGCTGCAGCTCGTAGATCTGGCAGCGCGAGAGGAGCGCCGAGTTGACCTCGAAGTACGGGTTCTCGGTGGTCGCGCCGATCAGCGTGACGACACCTTCCTCCACTGCCGGCAGCAGCGCGTCCTGCTGCGCCTTGTTGAAGCGGTGGATCTCGTCCAGGAAGAGAATCGTTCGTTGGCCCGTCGAGCCGAGCCGGTCGCGCGCTCGCGCCAGGACCTCCCGCACGTCCTTCACGGTTGCCGAGACCGCGGAGAGCTCCTCGAAGGCGGCGCCCGTGGTCTGGGCGACGATCCGCGCCAGCGTCGTCTTGCCCGTTCCCGGCGGCCCATAGAGGATCGACGAGCCGACGCGGTCCTCGCCGATCGCCAGCCGCAGCGCAGAGCCCTCGCCGAGCACCTGCTGCTGCCCGACGAACTGGTCGAGGCTGCGCGGGCGCAGGCGCAGCGCCAGCGGAGCCGATTCCTCGATCTGCGCGCGGGCCGAGTCTGCGAAGAGGTCGCTCACGCCGGAAAGTATGCTCCTGCCGTGGCTACCGGCGAGGTCGAGGACTTCAGCGAGCCCATCCTCGGCGGCGAGGGCGCCAGCGACTACGAGCGCTATCTGCGCACCGACGAGCTGCTGAGCCTGCAGAAGACCCCCGAGGAGCAGGCGCACCGGGACGAGCTGCTCTTCCAGACCGTGCACCAGGCCTCCGAGCTCTGGCTCAAGCTCGCGTGGAACGAGGCCGAAGAGGCGACCCGGCTGCTCGAGGCCGGCGACCTGGCCGGCGCCGAGCGTCTGCTGCGCCGCTCGATCCAGGCGCTGCAGTACGTGATCGACCAGCTCGACATGCTCGAGCGCCAGTCGCCGTGGGAGTACCAGACGATCCGCAAGGTGCTCGGCCATGGCAGCGGCTTCGACTCGCCGGGCTTCCGCGAGATCCGCCGCGTGACGCCGCAGCTCGGCCAGGCGTTCACCGCGCTCCTACGCGAGCGTGGCCTGACGGTGGTCGAGCTCTACGTCCACGGCCGCGAGCACGAAGACCTCTACCAGCTGGCCGAGCTGCTGATCGGCTGGGACGAGCACATCTCGCTCTGGCGGATGCGCCACTACCTCGTCGTCGCCCGCGTGATCGGCGACCAGGTTGTCGGCACCCAGGGCACGCCGGTCGAGCTGCTCGGCGGGCTGATCAAGCAACGGTTCTACCCGGAGCTCTGGCAGGCCCGGAACCGCCTCACCGAGCTCTCGAACGAGGAGGAATGACGCTCGCCGACGAGGTGACCCGGCTCCTGCAGGAGCTGATCCGGCTCGACACCGTCAACCCGCCCGGCAACGAGACGCGGGCGGCGGAGCTCCTCCGTGACTACCTCGCGGAGAACGGCGTCGAGAGCGAGCTCTACGCGAAGACACCCGAGCGCGCGAACCTCGTCGCCCGGATCCCGGGCCGCGGCGACGGGCCGAGCCTGCTGCTGCTCTCGCACACCGACACCGTCGTCGCCGACCCGTCCGAGTGGCAGGTCGATCCGTGGTCGGGCGAGCTTCGTGACGGCGAGGTCTGGGGCCGCGGGGCGCTCGACATGAAGGGCGAGGTCGCGGCGAGCGCGGTCACACTCGCGTCGCTCAAGCGGGAGGGCTTCGAGCCCGCAGGCGACCTGATCTTCGTGGCCGCCGCCGACGAGGAGATCGGCGAGGGGCCGTTCGGCCTGCCCTGGCTCTGCGAGAACCATCCTGACGCCATCCGCGCCGACTACGCGCTCAACGAGGGCTCTGGCGACCGGATTGAGATCGGCGGCAAGGTCTTCTACCTCTGCGCGACCGCCGAGAAGATGAGCTCGCCGTTCCGCCTACTCGTGCACGGGCGCGCCGGCCATGCGTCGATGCCGGGGATCGCCGACAACGCGCTCACGAAGGCGGCGCCGCTGATCGAGCGGCTGGCTGCGTACCGGCCGGAGCCTCGGCTCGAAGCGGAGGCGAAGGCGCTGATCGAGGCCTTCGCCGGGCGCGAGGTCGAGGCCGGCGAGGCGCTCGAGGTCGCGCGCGGGCTCGATCCGTTCGCCGCCGAGCTGCTCGAGCCGCTGCTGTCGCTGACCATCTCGCCGACGATGATCTCGGCGTCCGAGCGGCGCAACGTGATCCCGTCCACCTGCGAGGTGATCGTCGACTGCCGGCTGCTGCCGGGACAGACGCAGGCCCAAGTCGAGCCGGAGCTGCGGGCGGTGCTCGGCAACGGCGACTACGACCTCGAGTGGGTCGAGGGCCGCGGTGGCACGCGCTCGCCGCTCGGCACGCCGCTCTGGGAGGCGGTTTCCGGGTTCGTCCAGGAGATGGAGCCAGGCGCGGCCGCGGTCCCGATCGCCTGCGCGGGCTTCACTGACAGCCACTGGCTGCGCGACGCGTTCGGAACGGTGGCCTACGGGTTCTTCCCCTCGCGGTTCATGGACATGCAGGTCGCTGCGCGCCTGATCCACTCGGCCGACGAGCGGGTCCCGGTCGCCGATCTCGAGCTCGGGGTCGACTGCTTCCGGCACGTCGCCCGCACCGTCTGCGGCGGCTAGGCTCTCGTCGATGGCCGAGAAGGTCCGCCTCGGAGGAATGGCTCTCCTGAACGGAGTGCTCGTGCACGGGCCGAATGCCTGGGCCTGCGCCATCCGCGGGGAGGACGGCGAGCTCAAGGTCGCGGGCGAGATCAAGCGCCTCCGCTCGAGCCAGGTCCGGTCGCCGCTCTTGCGCGGCCCGGCCCGCATCGCCGAGGTCTTCGCGCTCCTGCCGGCGATTCGCGGGCGGTTGCCGGAGGCGCGGCTCCCGTTTCAGCGGCCGGTCGTGATCGGCTCGATGCTCGCGACGGCCTTGACGGTGAAGCTCGTCAAGAGCTCGCGCAGCCTGACGCCATTCGCCCGCGAGCTGATCAGCGGGCTGCTCTCGGCCCTCCCGGCGGCGCTCGCACTTCGCGGCTCGGACCTCGCCGCCTACCACGGCGCCGAGCACATCTCGATCGGAAGCTACGAGCACGGCGCTCCACGCGAGCGCGAGCACGAGCGCTGCGGCTCGCACATGCTCGGCCCGCTGATCGCCACCTCCGCAGTCGGCGGTGCCCTCGCCACGAAGGCCCCGCCGCAGCTGCGCGGCCCCGCGCGTGCGGCGGCCCAGCTCGGCGCGCTGGCCGCGGCGACAGAGATCTTCAGCTGGATGGTCCGAAACCCCGAGAACCCGGTCGCCCAGGCACTCGCCCGGCCGGGCCACGAGCTTCAGCACCGCCTCGCCACTGCCGAGCCGACGCCCGATCAGCTCGAGGTCGCCGAGGCTGCGCTCGCCCGCTGCCTCGAGCTCGAGCGTGCAGCCGATGGAGCGAACAAGAACTAAGCGGCTCCCGCCCGAGATCTTCGAGCTCCCGGTCGAGAAGATGCGGGAGGGCTACTACACCGACGCCTACTTCGTGCACACGCGCGAGGTGCTGCTCCGAGACGGCCGGCACCCGCGGGTCGTGATGCAGGTCTTCCAGAAGCACGACGCCTACCTCGGTGGGATCGACGAGGCGATCGCCGTGCTCAAGCTTTGTGCGGACGACTGGGACGACCTGACGGTCCACGCGCTCTACGACGGCGACCGGATCGGGCCGTTCGAACCGGTCCTGACCTTCGAGGGCGACTACACGGGCTTCGCGCACCTCGAGACCGTCTACCTGGGCGTGCTCGCCCGCCGGACGCTGATCACGAGCAACGTCGCCCGCGTGCTCGAGGCTGCGAACGGCAAGCCGATCATCTTCATGCCGGCGCGGCACGATCACCACCGCGTGCAGACGGGCGACGGCTACGCGGCCTACGTCGCGGGCCAGGTCGTCGGCACCGAGATCGGCGTCACCTCCGACGCGCAGGCCTCGTGGTGGGGCGGCCGCGGCGTGGGCACCGTCCCGCATGCGCTGATCGCCTCGTACGGCGGCAACACCGTGCTCGCCGCGACGAAGTTCGCAGAGAACGCCGACCCGGACATCAACATCACCGTCCTCGTCGACTTCGAGAACGACTCGGTCAAGACGGCCTTGGAGGTGGCTCGTGCGCTCGGCTCGCGGCTCTGGGGAGTCCGGCTCGATACCTCGGGCCAGCTCGTCGACCGCTCGCTCTGGGGTGAGCTCGGCGACTTCGAGCCGCGCGGCGTCAACGAGCGGCTCGTCCGCAAGGTGCGGGACGCGCTCGACCGCGACGGCTTCGAGCACGTGAGGATCGTCGCCTCCGGCGGCTTCACGGTCGAGCGGATCCGCGAGTTCGAGGAGCGCGGCGTGCCCGTCGACTCGTACGGCGTCGGCTCGGCGCTGATCCGCGGCGAGAACGACTACACCGCCGACATCGTGATGACGGACGGCCGCCCGGCCGCCAAGGCCGGCCGCCGCTACCGCGAGAACCCGCGGCTCGAACGCGTGGAGTGAGCCGCCTCCGGGTTGTGCCCGCGACGGCCGCGCGCTGGCCGGACCTCGTCGACCTGTTCGAGCGGAAGGGACCGCGCGGCGGGCACCGCAACACGCCGGGCTACGGCTGCTGGTGCATGTGGTGGCGCGATCGCTCGCTCGGTCACGGCACGCCGAAGAAGAGCGCGCTGGGCTCGCTCGTCCGCGCAGGCAAGGAGCCCGGATTGCTCGCCTATGACGGGGCAGAGTCGGTCGGCTGGATCTCGGTTGCACCGCGCGAGACCTACGGCTCCCTCCTCCGCTCGCCGCAGTACCGCCCGCAGGACGAGGACGAGCGCGTCTGGTCGATCGTCTGCTTCGTCGTCGACCGGCCGCGCCAGGGCGAGGGGATCGCGGCCGCGCTGCTCGACGGCGCCGTCGCGCACGCGCGCAAGCGGACGGCTTCGGCGCTCGAGGCGTACCCGCACCGCGTCAAGGCCGACGACTACATGGGAGGGCTCGACCTGTACCTCGAGCGCGGCTTTCGCGTGTTTCGCGAGCAGAAGCACCGCGCGGTCGTCCGCCTGGCTCTCTGAGTCGCGAGAATGGGCGCATGATCCTCTGGGACGTCGACACGCAGGTCGATTTCATGCTGCCCGAGGGGAAGCTCTACGTCCCCGGTGCCGAAGAGACGGCGGCCGCGATGGCGCGGCTGGTCGCAGCGGCGCGCGAGGCCGGGATCGTGCACGTCGCATCCGCCGACGACCACGAGCTGACCGACCCGGAGATCTCGGACGACCCGGACTACCGCAACACCTACCCACCGCACTGCCTGCGCGGCACGCCGGGGGCGGAGAAGGTGCCCGAGACGAAACAGTCCGACCCGCTGCCGCTCTCGCTCGTGCCGTTTCCGCCGGGCCTCGTGCCCGGGCTGATCGAAGGCCGCCGCGAGCTGTTGCTCCTGAAGAAGACCTTCGACGTGTTCACGAACCCGAACACGGAGGCCTTGCTCGACGCGCTCGACCCGGATGAAATCCTGCTCTTCGGCGTTGCGACCGACGTCTGCGACGACGCGGCGATCCGCGGCTTCCTCCGCCGCGGCCGGCGGGTGCGCTTCGTCGAAGACGCCGCCCGAGGGCTCGACGACGACCGGGTTGCCGCCTGCCTGGCCGCGTGGCGTGAGGGCGGGGTCGAGCTCACCACCGCCGACGAGGCCGTCGCCGCCTTTGCGTGAGCCGCCGCTCGTCTCGCGCGCCCGCGAGCTCGAGCACGAGCTGGGTTTCACGCACTCGTCCACCCCGGAGGTCGGGCAGCTGCTGCATCTGCTCGCGGCGCAACGCGGCCGCGCCCGCGTCGGGGAGCTCGGCACCGGCTGCGGGGTCGGTGCGGCCTGGATCGTCTCGGCTCTGCCGCCGGCGGTTCCGTTTGTCACGGTCGAGCTCGACGAGACGCTGGCCGGCGCCTCGGCCGGGCTGTTCGAGGCGGACGAGAACGTCCGCGTGCTCCACGGGGACTGGCACGAGCTGATGCCACCCGAGGCGCCGTTCGACCTCCTCTTCTACGACGGCGGCGGCAAGCAACGCGCCGACCAGGACGGCGAGGAGGTCGTCGACCTGCTTGCTCCCGGCGCGACGATCGTCATGAACGACCTCACGCCGGGTCGCTCGGGCCACGACGTCGTGCGCCAGTTCTGGCTCAACCACCCCGAAATCACGGCGCTCGAGCTGCTCACCACGCCGGAGACGTCGGTGATCCTCGGCACGCGCAACGGTTGACTCGGTGGCCAAACCAGCACATAACGAGATGGGATGGATTGGCTGGTTTTCTTTCGCGACGGAGTCGCGGCGTGGCTACCGCTGTTCTTCGCGATCCTGCTCGTCCTGATGGTCTACATCCTCTGGCGCACCCTGCAGGTAATGCCGAGAGTGACCGCGGCGAAGACGATCACCGCCGACTCGAGCGTCTCCTGGGACGACGTCGCCGGTCTCGACGAGGCGAAGGAGGAGCTGCACGAGGTGGTCGATTTCCTGCGCGAGCCCGAGCGGTTCGGCCGTCTCGGCGCGCGGGTGCCGAAGGGGATCCTGCTCTACGGTCCGCCGGGAACGGGCAAGACCCTGCTCGCCAAGGCGATCGCCAGCGAGGCAGGGGCCAAGTTCTACGCTCAGAGCGCGTCGGCCTTCGTCGAGATGTTCGCCGGCCTCGGCGCGGCGCGGATCCGCAAGCTGTTCGAGGAGGCGCGCAAGAACGCGCCCTCGATCGTCTTCATCGACGAGCTGGACGCGGCGGGCGGGCATCGCAGCGGGCACGGCTTTACGCGCGAGCAGGACCAGACACTGAACCAGCTCCTCGTCGAGCTCGACGGCTTCGAGTCGCGCGACCAGGTGATCGTGATGGGTGCCTCCAACCGGCTCCAGGACCTGGATGCGGCGCTCCTGCGGCCGGGCCGCTTCGACCGGCAGGTGCTCGTCGGTCCTCCCGACCTCGCCGGGCGGGAAGAGATCCTGGGCGTGCACACACGCGGCAAGCCGCTCGGCGACGACGTCGACTTGAAGGCGATCGCACGCCAAACGGCCGGCCTCACGGGCGCGGAGCTGGAGAACATCGCCAACGAGGCGGCGATCTTCGCGGGGAGAGCGGGGCAGCAGCAGCTGCGCCAGGTGGACTTCGACGACGCGATGGAGCGGGTCGTCGCCGGCCTGCAACAGCGCAAGGTGGTGACGGAGAAAGAGCGCCGGATCCTCGCCTACCACGAGGCGGGCCACGCGGTCATGTCGCACCTGACCGGCGACCTGCTGCCGGTACACAAGGTGACGATCGTCTCGCGCGGGCAGGCGCTCGGCTACACGCTCAACATGCCCAACGAAGAGCGCTACCTGCACACGGCCGAGGAGTTCGAGGACCTGCTCAAGGTCTACCTCGCCGGCCGGGCGGCCGAGCAGATCGTCTTCGGAAGGGTCACGAACGGCGCAGCCAACGACCTGGAGAAGGCGACCGAGGTGGCGCGGGCGATGGTCTTCGACTACGGCATGTCCGAGGCGTCGGCCTCGCGGACGATGCGCGCCGACAACTATGCGCTCTCCGAGGAGACCAAGGCCATGCGCGACCACGAGCAGGCACGCCTCACCGACGAGGCTTTCGCTGAGGCGCAGCGGTTGCTTCGGAAGCACCGCTCTCTGCTCGACCGGGTCGCGCAGGCGCTGCTCGAGAAGGAAACCCTCGACAAGGACGAGCTGGGCGCGCTGCTCGAAGGCGTCGAGGCCGAGTCGCACTCGTCCGAGACCGTCGGCACGGTTCGCGCCGTCGCTGCGGACTGAAGCCGGCCAGATAGCATCGGCCGCGTGGAGCCGCGCGGAATTCATCATCTCGGCGTCGCGGTCGAGGACCTCGACGAGGCGGTGGCGACCTACGAACGGCTCTTCGGCGCCGAGCTCGTGCATCGCGAGACCGTGCAGGAGCAGGGAGTCGAGGCTGCCTCGCTCCGTGTCGGCTCGGACCGGGTCGAGCTGCTGGCCTCACTGGGCGAGGACACGCCGGTCGGCAAGTTCCTGGCCAAGCGCGGCCCGGGCATGCACCACGTGGCCTACGAGGTCGACGACGTCGGCGAGGCACTGGACGAGCTCGCCGCGCAAGGCGCCGAGCTGATCGACGAGCGACCGCGGCGTGGCCTCTTCGGGCTCGAAGTCGCGTTCGTGCATCCGGAGTCCGTGCACGGAGTCCTAGCGGAGGTGGTGAGTGGTGGCTGATGACCGCGTACGAATCGAAGTGGCCTTCGACGGAGGGCAGGTGCTGGCCGCCTTTGTCCCCGTCTCGGAGGCGGACGACCTCGAGCGCGCGCTTGCGCAATCGGGCGACGGGGCCTTCCCGCTGGAAGCGGACGACGGCCGCTACACGGTCTCGCTGCGCCGCGTCGTCTACGTCAAGCGGTTCATGCGCGAGGGGCGAGTCGGCTTTACGGCCGCCTAGGAGGGTTTGGCGGGATAGCGCTCGTCGCCGGGGTGTGATGCTCGTTCCGAGGCAAGGACGCAGGGAGCGCGCGTACTTGAAGGTACGGGGGCGACTGAGGACGCAGCATCGGGGCGAGCAGCGCGGCCCGGCGGCTCAGACGGTATTTCGCCAAGCCCTCCTAGTTACGGGTTCGGATAGGCGGGGCATGGTTCCCGAGAGATGGGTAACGCGCTGAGCGCGCCCTCGCAGGCCACAGACCTGCGCAGGCTCGTCGGCCTCGCGCAGGACGGAGATCGTGAGGCCCTCGAGGCTCTCTACCTGCTTCATTTCGACCGGATCTACAGCTATCTCCACCTGAGCGTCGGGAACCGGCACGACGCCGAGGACCTGACGACGCAGACCTTCCTGAAAATGCTGGAGGCGATCGGCCGCTTCCGCTGGCGCTCGGCGCCGTTCTCGGCCTGGCTCTTCCGGATCGCGCACAACCTGGCGATGGACCACTTCCGGGCGAGCAAGCGCTGGCAGCCCGAGGAGGAGGTGCCGGAGCCCGACGACACGCACGAGAGCTCGGCGGAGGAGGAGGCGTTCCAGTCGATCGGGCGCAAGAGCATGCTCCGGCTGATCGAAGACCTCTCGCACGAGCAGCAGCAGGTGCTGACGCTCAAGTTCGTCTTCAACTTCTCGAACGGCGAGGCGGCAACGATCCTCGACAAGAGCGAGGGCGCCGTGAAGTCGCTCCAGCATCGCGCCCTCGCCTCCCTGCAGAAGCGAATCTCGTCAAGCTAGCTCCATGTTGCAGGCGGGGATCGTGGGGCTCCCGGGCTCGGGGAAGACGACGCTGTTCGCGGCGCTCACCGGCGGGCACGGGACCGTGGGGATGGTCCCGATCCCCGACGAGCGCCTGGAGCCGGTAGCGCGCGCGGTCGGCGCGGCGAAGGTCACGCCTGCGACGCTTCAGCTCGTCGAGGTCGCCGGGACGGGGCCGGCGATGCTCGGAAACCTCCGCAAGATGGACGCCTTGCTCGGGGTCGTCGACGGCTTCTCGGGGACGGGCGACCCGGAAGCCGACCGCGAGTCGCTCGAGCTCGAGCTGCTGGTCGCCGACCGCGATCACGTCGAGCGGCGGCTGGAACGCGTCCGCTCGCAGGCGAAGTCGGGTGACCCGCGGCTGCGGGAGGAGGTTGCGGCGCTGGAGCGCGGGCTCGCGCATCTCGAGGCGGGCCGGCCGCTCTCCGAGTTCGCGGAGCCGCTGCCTCCCGAGCTCGAGCCCCTGACGACCAAGCCGCTGGTGGTCGTCGTGAACGGGGCCGGCGGCAGCGATCTCAAGCTCGAGGCCGAGCTGCGGGACCTCGACGAGGCGGAGGCTGCCGAGCTGAGGGAAGGGCCGAGCGCGCTCGACTCCGTCCTGCGGAGCCTGTTCGAGGCCGCCGACCTGATCACGTTCTTCACCGCGGGCGAGAATGAGACGCGGGCCTGGACGCTGCGCCGCGGCGGGACAGCGCTGGATGCGGCGGCGTCGGTGCACACCGACCTCGCCCGCGGCTTCATCCGCTGCGAGGTGATTCGCTGGAACGAGCTGGTCGAGGCCGGCTCGCACGCCGAGGCCGCCCGCCGCGGGCAGCAACGCGTCGAAGGGAAGACGTACGTCGTCGAGGACGGCGACGTCCTGAACGTCCGCTTCAGCGTTTAGCGGCAGCAGTCGCAGTCGCAGCCGCAATCACAGCAGCTCATGGTTCTCCTTTCTTCGGGTCGTGCCACCGTACCTGATACATTGATAAATGTCGATGCAAACGAAACGACTGAAAGTGCTGGAGCAGCCGTGTTGCGCGCCGGGCGCGCCGCCCCTGCGGCCTGAGATCGCCGAGGGGCTGGCGCGGCGGTTCAAGGCGCTGTCGGACCCGACCCGGGTGGCGATCGTCAACCGGCTGGCCGGAGCGGACGAGGTCTGCGTCTGCGACTTCACGCTGCGGTTGCAGCTCTCGCAGCCGACCGTCTCGCACCACTTGCGCGTGCTGCGCGAGGCGGGCCTGATCGAGGTTTCGCGCAAGCGCGGGACGTGGGTCTTCTACCGCCTCGTGCCCGAGGCGGTCGAGCAGCTCGCCTTTGCGCTCGGCGGCGCGCCGACGCCCGAAGGCGTGCTCGCGACCGCAGAGCGGACGGTGGCCTGGTGAGCGCCGGCCGCCTAGTCGCCGGGCTCTGACCTTCTATCCCCCGGGGGCCTTCGGCCCTTAGCCCCCGTTTTTGAGATTAGCCGGGAAACGGTCACGTGTCTGTGACGCCTCTGTGCCGAATGTGTGCCGTCTTGGCGGCGGCCCGCGAGGGATTGACCGGGCGCTAGTCGACCGGGCGCGTGGCCGCGGTCGCGTCGAGCTGGTTCGCGTGGTAGAGGACCGACGCTTCGGCGGTGCGGGCGTTCCGCGCGTCGTGGTGGGACGCGACGGCGTGCAGCAGCTCGGCGCGCGCGTCGGCCTCGAGCCCGCCGGCGCGCTCTTCGACCAGGCGCAGGCCGAGGTGTACATGACCTAGCAGGCGGCCCTCGTCGGTCTGCCGGAAGGTCGGCCCGCGCTCGAGCTCCAGCGTCCGGCCGAGGTCGTGCAGCAGGGCCGCCGCCAGGACGAGATCGGAGCGGAGTCGCGGATGAAGCTGAGCGGCCTCCCGGCACAGCGTCGCGACGCCGACGGTGTGCTCGAGCAGCCCGCCAGCGTAGGCGTGGTGGCTCTCGGCCGCCGGCAGCCCGCGCATCGCCCCGCGAATGAGGTCGTCGGCGACGAAGCGGTCGACGAGGTCGCGCAGCCCCCGGTGCGAGATCTCGCCCGCGAGGAACTCGAGGAAGCCGTCGAGCTCCGCAGCGTCCCGCCGAAGCGCGGGCGCCAGCGACGCCGGGTCGTCGGCAGCCGCCTCCAGTGAGCGTACGTCGAGCTGGAGCCGGTCGCGGAAGCGCTCGACCCGGCCGAGCACTCGAACCGCGTCGCCTTCGCCGAAGCGGCCGTCCAGCAGCTCGACGTCCGACCAGACGCGCGCCTCGATCCTGCCGCTCGGATCGACGAGCTCGAGCGCGAGGTACGACGCGCCCGCTCGCGTTCGACGGCGCTCCTTGCGCGCGACCGCGTAGACGCCCTCGACAACCCGGTCCTCGGCGAGGGATGCAATCGCGCTCACGGCCCGAGTCTAGGCTCGAAGGCGGATGCTAGGCTCGGCCGCGATGGCCGTGGTCAAGCCGTTTCGCGCCGTCCGCTACGGCGAGCACGCCGGGCAGCTCGAGGCGCTTGTCGCACCGCCGTACGACGTCATCTCGGCGGAGCAGCGCGAGCAGTTCGCGGCGCGGAGCCCGCATAACGTCGTCCACCTGACGCTCCCTGAGGACGAGGCCGCCGCGGGCCGGCTCTGGCGCGAGTGGCGCGACGACGGCGTGCTCTCGGACGAGCCCGAGCCCGGCTACTGGTGGCTCTCGCAGGACTACGTCGGCCCCGACGGCGTCGCGCGGACGCGCGAAGGCCTGGTGGCCGCGCTGCGAGCAGAGCCTTACGAGAACCGCGTCGTCCTTCCGCACGAGCGCACCCACCGCGGCCCGAAGGAGGGGCGCCTGCGCCTGCTACGCGAGACCCGCGCCCAGCTCGAGCCGCTGTTTTTCCTCTACGAGGGCCCGCCGCCCGCCGCCCGCCCGGAGCGCGACCCGGACCTTGAGGTCGACGGCGCGCGCCTGTGGCGGCTTCCCGAGAATGGGATCGAAGGCGCCTTCGCGGACCGGCAGCTCCTGATCGCCGACGGCCACCACCGCTACGAGACGGCGCTCGCGTACCACCAGGAGGTCGGCAGACCCGAGAGCGCCTACGTGCTCGCTGTGCTCGTCAGCCTGGACGACCCCGGCCTGATGATCTTCCCCACCCATCGCGTGTTCGAGCGCGAGCCACACGAGGAGCTCCCCACCGAGGACCGGCTGCGCGATCCTGCTGCCGCTCTCCAGGCGCTCGAGGGAGTGCCGCCCGGCCGCGCCGCCGCAGTGCTCTACCGGACCGGGGGCGCCGAGCTGGCCGTGAACGGCGACGAGCTCGACGTCAGCCTCGTCGACCGGCTCGGGCACGACGGGATCAGCTACACGCCCGACTGGCACGAGGCGGTGAGGGCGGTCGACTCCGGCGAGGCCGCCGTGGCGGTGCTGATGCGCCCGACGCGGATCGAGGACGTGTTCGCCGTCGCCGAGCGGGGCGAGACGATGCCGCAGAAGAGCACCTACTTCTATCCGAAGCTCGTCTCCGGCCTGCTGTTCCTCTCGCTTGACTGACGACTGGCTCTCCGTCTGCCGCGCGGCGGTCGAGGACGTGCGCGGCGTGCTCGTCGAGCTGCCCACGCGCGAGGAGCGCGAGCCCGTGGTCGGCGCCGGCGAGGGCGGTGACGAGACGACGGCAATCGACGCGGCCGCCGAGCGGGTGATCATCGAGCGCCTGCGGGCGATCGACGGCGCCACGATCGTCTCCGAGGAGGTCGGCGAGCTTCAGGGTGACGGCGTCTTGCGGATCGTGGTCGACCCGATCGACGGTTCCCTGAACGCCAAGCGCGGCATCCCGTTCTTCTCGCTCTCGATTGCCGTCGCCGACGGTGAGACGATGGACGACATCCTCTTCGGCTACGTCTACGACTTCGGCACCGGCGAGGAGTGGGTGGCCGAGCGCGGCGGCGGCGCCCGGCTGAACGACGAGGAGCTCGACTCGACGATGCCGCGGGAGGAGATCGAGATCCTCTCGTTCGAGGCCACGCTCACCTCGAGCGTCGCGGAGAAGGCCGCCCAGATGATCGGCCTCGCCTATCGCCTGCGGATCATGGGCTCGCTCGCGCTCTCGCTCTGCCACCTGGCCGCCGGGCGCGTCGACGCCGTCTGCTCGCTCAAGGCCGCCCGCTCGGTGGACATCGCTGCGGCGCAGCTGCTCGTGCGGGAGCGCGGTATCGCGATCGACCTGCCCGAGGCGCCGCCCTTCGGCGCCGCCCCGCTCGACATCAAGGGGCGCTCTCGTGTCGTCGCCGCCGCGACTCCCGAGGTCGCCGCCGAGCTCTTCGCGGCGCTCTCGCGGTGATCCGGATCGGCTGCTCGGGCTGGAACTACGACCACTGGCGGAACGGGGTCTTCTACCCGCCGCGCCTGCCTCCGCGTCGTTGGCTCGAGTTCTACGCGCGGCACTTCGACACGGTCGAGGTCAACGCGACCTTCTACCGGCTGCCGCGCGAGAGCGCCGCCGCGGCCTGGGAGCGAGAGAGCCCGCCCGGCTTCCTCTTCACCGTGAAGATGAGCCGCTACGTGACCCACATCAAGCGGTTGCGCGACCTGCCGCCGAGCCTCGAGCTCTTCTACTCGCGCATCCGGCCGCTCGCCGAGTCGCCGAAGCTCGGCCCGGTGCTCTGGCAGTTGCCACCGACCTTTCGCCGTGACGATGAGCGTCTCGCCGGGGCGCTCGAGCTCTTGCCACCCGGCCGTCACTGCTTCGAGTTCCGGCACGAGAGCTGGTTCGTGGACGACGTCTACGAGCTGCTGCGACGGCACGGCGCGGCGCTCGTGATCGGCGACGCTCCGGAGCGGCCCTTCCAGACACACGAGCTGACCGCGGACTGGACGTTCATCCGCTTCCATCACGGCACGCGCGGGCGCAACTCGAACTACTCCGAGCGCGAGCTCGAGGAGTGGGCCGAACGGATCGAGCGGTGGGCGCGCCAGGGTGACGTCTACGCGTACTTCAACAACGACCGCAGCGGCTACGCCGTCCGCAACGCGCTCTGGCTGAAGAAGCGTCTCCGCTAGGCTCACGCAGCAATGGAAGCCTCGCGCGAGGAGATCCTCAAGGCGCTCGAGCAGGTCATCGACCCCGAGCTGAAGCGCAGCGTGGTCGAGCTCGACATGGTTCGCGACGTGCGCATCGACGGGGGCGACGTCACCGTCGGAATCGCGCTGACGGTCGCCGGCTGCCCGCTTCGCTCGAGCTTCGAGGAGCAGGTGGCGAAGGCGCTCGCGCCCGTCGACGGCGTCCAGCGGGTCGGCCTCGAGTTCGACGTGATGACGCCCGAGGAGCGCTCGGCTCTGACCGCCCGCCTGCGCGGCTCGGTCACAGAGCGCACGAAGGGCATCCAGCTCGACCGTGCCACGCGGGTGATCGCGGTCGCGAGCGGAAAGGGCGGCGTCGGCAAGTCGACGCTCTCCGCGAACCTCGCCGCCGCCTTCGCCCAGCTCGGCCAGCGCACCGGCATCCTGGACGCCGACGTCTACGGGCACTCGATCCCGCACCTGCTCGGCGTCGACCAGAAGCCCGTCGCGGTCGACCGGATGATCGTCCCGCCGGTCCGCGGCGAGCTGAAGTTGATGTCGATCGGGTTCTTCCTCGACGACAACCAGCCGGTGATGTGGCGCGGGCCGATGCTGCACCGAGCGCTCGAGCAGTTCCTGACCGACGTGCACTGGGGCGAGCTCGACACGCTCGTCGTCGACATGCCGCCTGGGACCGGTGACGTCTCGATTTCCCTCGGCCAGCTCCTGCCACGCGCCGAGGCGGTGATCGTGACGACGCCGCAGCCGCTCGCCCAGGAGGTGGCGGCCCGCGCGGCGATGATGGCGCAGAAGACGAACATGCGGCTGCTCGGGGTGATCGAGAACATGAGCGGTGAGGCCTTCGGTTCCGGCGGCGGCGAGCGGTTGGCGGCCGAGCTCGGGATCCCGCTGCTCGGGCGCGTGGAGCTCGACGCGCGGCTGCGCGAGGCAGGCGACGCGGGCGAGCCGCTCGTCGAGAGCGATCCGGGCGCCGAGCCCGCCCGCGCGATCATGGAGATCGCGGAGGCGATCGCCGCCAGCAGGCGCGAAGAGGGCGTTGGCTTCGTCAAGTCGCTGCCTGTTCTGTCCTAGAAAGGCGAAAGGCGCCACGAGGCGCCCTCCGCTTCCAGCGGACCCCGGGGCTTCTGACCTTGAGCCCCGCTGAACGAGAACTAAGACGCGGCCCTGGAAGAAAAGGCGGCCCGGGTTCGTAAGGATTTCGTGAAATGCATGAGGCTGACGTAGTGCCGGCGTTGCGGGAGCTCGGCTTCTCGGAGCCGGACGCGCAGACGCTGGCCGATCACTTCACCGACGCGGAGCGCCGCGGCAAGCATGGGCACGGCTTCTCGCGGGTCGAGTGGCTGGCGACACGGCCGTTCGAGCTGGATCCGGCGGCGCGGCCGAGCCGGGTGTTGCGCGAGCCCGGCTACGAGCGCTGGGACGGGAACGGCGCGCTCGGCTACCT
>VAWL01000206.1 GCA_005883965.1 Actinomycetota bacterium | reverse complement strand
CGTCGACTGCGACGAGCACGTGGTCGGTGTCGGGCTCCACGACGACCGCCACCGTCCCGTCCGGACGGGCATGGCGAACGGCGTTCGCAAGCAGGTTCAAGAGCACGCGCTCGATCTTTTCCGGGGCGACCCGGACTACGGGGTCGGCCGGGTCGACGCGCGATTCGAGCCGGACGTTGTTTGCCCTCGCCTCTGCTTCGACTGCGCCGAGGCAGCCCGCGACGAGCGGGCCGAGCGAAGAGTCCTGGAGCTCGAGCGTCAGGGCGCCCGCGTCGATCATCGCCAGCTCGAACAGGTCCTCGACGAGGCGCGAGAGAATCTCGGTCTGGCCGCGTATTGCGGGCAGGTACTCGGCAGGCGTCGCCAGCCCATCTTCGAGCGCCTCGACCATGGCGCGCAGGGACGCGAGCGGAGTGCGAAGGTCGTGGCTCGCCCACGCGACGAGCTCCCGCCGGGCGTCGAAGAGCCGCTCGATGCTCGCGGCCATCTCGTTGAAGGAGCCGCCCAGCTCGAGCAGCTCGCGAGGCCCCGACTCCGGAGCGCGCGCGGTCAGGTCGCCGGCAGCCAGTCGCGCCGACGTGGCGCGCAGACGCCCGAGTGGCTGGAGGATGCGGCGGCCGAGCACCAGCGCGCCCCCTAGCGCGCAGAGCGTCGAGACGACCGCAACCGAGACGATCTTCGCGTCGTCGTGCATACCGAACATCACGAGTCCCGACGCGAGCACGACCCCGAGCGGCAGGCAAACGGCCAAAAGCGCGAGCGCGACGAGCTGTGATCGCAACGTCGACAGCAGCCGAACGATCGCAGCCGAGGCAAGGCCGGTCAGGAGCACGGCGAGCGCAAGGACGAGCGCGACGGTGTTCATGCCCGCAGGCGGTAGCCGGCGCCCCAGACCGTTTCGAGTTGCTCCGGATCGGAGGCGTCGTCCTCGAGCTTCTCGCGCAGCCGACGAACGTGAACGGTGACGGTCCCGGTGTCGAGCGCCGAGGCGTAGCCCCAGACGCGATTCATCAACTGATCGCGAGAGAAGACCCGGTTCGGGTTCGAGGCGAGAAACCACAGCAGGTCGAACTCCTTGGTGGTCAAGCTGACGAGCTCTCCGTCGCGCCGCGCCTCGCGCCTGGCGGCATCGACCACCAGCCGACCGACCGAGATCCGCTCGCGCGGAGGCGGGCTCGAGCCGGCTCGCCGCAGCACGGTCCTGACGCGCGTGGCGAGCTCTCACGAGGATCACCGGCAGCTCCGAGGTCGACCGGATCCACCGGCACAGTGCGAGCCCGTCGGTCGCTCCGGGCAGCATCACGTCGAGCAGGACGAGGCTCGGGGCCTCCCGCTCGATCATTCCCCGCGCCGAATCACCGTCGGCGGCCGTGACGACGCGATGCCCGTCGCGTTCGAGGTAGCGAGCGACGACGTCCCTGACCATTGGCTCGTCGTCGACAACAAGCACGGTCGTCATCCCGACAGTCTGCCCCTCCGGTTCGCAGAGCGGCGTCTTCATGAGGTTACGAGTTCCTTAAATCTGCCGGCCGAGTTACGCAAATCGTAAGGGCGCCCGAGGCGTCTCCGCCCTAGCGTGGCGCGGGTCAGAAGCGGCCCTTGCGGCCGTCTCATCGAGAGGAGGATCGAATGAAGCATCGCTCAGTGCTCATTGCGTTACTCGCGGCGCTCGCGGCCGCGCTGGTCGGAGCTCATGCGGCTAGAGCCGACGACGCGCAGGGCGGGAAGGGCGTCGTCTTCGTCCAGACGAATCAGCCCACCGGAAACCAGATCGTCGTCTACGACCGAGCGGACGATGGGATTCTCAGCCCCGCCGGCACCTACGCCACCGGCGGCAATGGCGGCGCGGCGCTCCCCGGGACAGAGTCCGACCGTCTCGCTTCACAGGGCTCGCTCGCATACGACTCGAAGCACAAGCTGCTGATCGCCGTAAATGCCGGCAGCGACACGGTTTCCGCTTATCGCATCGAGGGCGATCAGCTGACGCTGGAAGACGTGCTCCCCTCGGGTGGGCAGTTCCCGGCCAGCGTCGGCGTCCATAACGACTTGGCCTACGTGCTCAACTCCGGCGGCACCGGAATCGTCCAAGGGTTCCTGGTCACGAAGGACGGGCTCGAGTCGATCCCGGGCTCGGCTCGCTCGCTCGGGCTCGCGAACACCGACCCGCCGAACTTCCTGTCCGCACCCGGCCAGGTCGGCTTCACGCCCGACGGGCACCAGCTGATCGTGACGACCAAGGCGAGCACCAGCTCGATCGACGTGTTCGAGGTCGACCACGACGGACTGCTGTCCGTCACCCCGGTGGTGAATCCGTCGGCGACGCCGGTTCCCTTCGCGTTCACCTTCGGCGCCGGACGGCTCGTAGCCGGAGAGGCCGGGGCAAGCTCTGTCACGACCTACCGGGTCGGAGGCGACGGCACGCTCGCCGACCCCAGGTCGCAGACGGACGGACAGGTCGCGCTCTGCTGGATCGAGCGAGTCGGCGGCTTCTACTTCGTCTCGAACACCGGCAGCAACACGCTCAGCAGCTTCCGGATCGACGACGGCGGTCAGCCGGTGCTGGCGAACGCGGTCGCGGCCAACACGCATCCCGGCCCGATCGACCTAGCCTCGAGCGGCCATTTCCTCTACGCCGAGACTGGGCTCACGAGCACGGTGGACGAGTTCCGCGTCGACTCTGACGGCATACTCGTCCCGATCGGCACCGTCACGGGCCTGCCGCCCGGGATCGAGGGCATCGCTGCGAAGTAGCAAATCTTGCGTTCGAGGGCCCGCCGCTCGGGCGGGCCCTCAGCGCAGGCCTAGAGCTCGGAGCTGGACGGGCGCACGGCTCCGGGAACCACCCGATGAGCAAGCTGGCGCGGCTCGTCGCCCTTCTCGATCTCCCGCATGCCGGGAAGGAAGAGCGCTCCGAGCGTGACCATCGCGCCGACGACTGCTGCTCCGACAAGCGTCGCGCGCACCCCAATGGCTGCGGCGACGGGAGCGGTCAGCGCAAAGGAAACCGGCAGCAGACCGATCGAGATCAACCAGTCGAGACTCGACACGCGCCCGAGCATGGCGCTCGGGACATGCCGCTGCTTGACGGTTGCCCAGACGATCGTGCCCGCCGTTTCCAGCGCGTTGAAGATCAGGCAGGCGAGCATCAGCTGCCAGGCGGCCGTAGCGAGCCCGTAGCCGGCGACCGCGAGGGTTGCGAGCGTCCAGGTCCCGTACATGAAGGAGATGTGTCGCCGCGGCTGGCCGCGGCTTCCCATCCAGACTGCCGAGCCGACAGCGCCGAGGCCGCCGGCTGCAAAGACGAACCCGAGCGTCAAGGACGACGCACCGAGGTCGTTCTTGACCACGTAAGGAAGCAGCACCTCAGTTGGGCCGAGGAAGACGAGGTAGGCAATGGCGGCCGACCCGAGCGTGCCCCAGAGCCAGACGCGCTTCCGGATGAAATGGAGCCCCTCCTTGACCGCTACGAGCGCAGACGCGTTCGTTTCGTCGCGAGCCGGCACACGCGGCCGGATCGCGGCCACTGCGATGAAGGAAGCTCCGAATGACGCCGCGTCGACACCGAACGCGAGCCCTGCACCGCCTGCGACCAGTGCGCCCCCGAGAAACGGGCCTGCGAGCCGGAGCGCGATCGGCCGAACAAACTGGTCGAGCGAGTTCGCCGCGGGCAAGTCCTCGGCCGGCAGCAGGTCCGGCACGACGGCCTCGAACGCGGGCGTGAAGAACGCCGTGCCAACGCCGTAAACCGCCACCAAGGCCACGAGTTCCCAAAAACGGAGCGAGTTCGCGATCACGAGGACGGCGAGAACTGCGACTGCCAAGGCTCGAACACCGTCCGC
>VAWL01000066.1 GCA_005883965.1 Actinomycetota bacterium | reverse complement strand
TCCTCGCCGTCGACGACGTCGATGGTCACCAGGCCCTCCGCGAGCGAGGCGGCGGTCTCGACCGACTGCGCCAGGCGCTGACGAAGGTCGGGCTTCATGACGAGGCGGTCGACCACGACCTCGATCGTGTGCTTGAACTTCTTGTCGAGTGTCGGCGGCTCCTCGAGCAGGTGCTGCTCGCCGTCCACCTTTACGCGCGTGAACCCCTCGGCGCGGAGCTCCTCGAAGACGTCCTTGTACTCGCCCTTGCGGTCGCGGACGACCGGCGCGTTGACCGTGAACTTCGTTGCCTCCGGGAGCTGCAGGATCTGGTCGACGATCGCCTCCTGGCTCTGGCCGGCGATCGGGCGGCCGCAGACCGGGCAGTGCGGGCGGCCGATGCGCGCGTAGAGCAGGCGCAGGTAGTCGTAGATCTCGGTGACCGTGCCGACCGTCGAGCGCGGGTTGCGGCTGGTGGTCTTCTGGTCGATCGAGATGGCCGGGCTGAGGCCGTCGATGGAATCGACGTCCGGCTTCTCCATCATCTGCAGGAACTGGCGTGCGTAGGCGGAGAGGCTCTCGACGTAGCGGCGCTGGCCCTCTGCGTAGATCGTGTCGAAGGCGAGGCTCGACTTGCCCGAGCCGGAGAGGCCGGTCACGCAGATCAGCGCATGGCGGGGCAGCCGGACGGTGATGTCTTTGAGGTTGTGCTCTCTCGCGCCGTGGACGACCAGCTCTTCCTGGGCCATAACCACGCCAGTCTAGCCGGGTCGGTGGACGCGAACAAGCGTTCGCTTTTCCGTTGCGCGAGGCCGACCAAGGCCAGTCCTCGGGGCGGTCGACCAAGCCGGCACGGACCGGGTTGTGGAGGACGTACTCGATGGTCCTGGCGAGGTGGTTTTCGTCCTCGACGACCCAGGACGCGAAGCGCTCGCCGAACAGGTGGCCCCAGCGCTTGTTGCGGCGGTTGAACGCTTGCGCGTAGACGCCGTTCAGGCGCTGCATTCCGGCGGAGAGGTGCTCGAGCTCCGTCTCGACGACGAGGTGGTAGTGGTTCGTCATCAGGCAGAAGACGTGGACTCGCCAGTCGTGGCGGTCGACGACGGTCGCGAACAGGCGCAGGAAGAGGCGGCGCTCATCGTCGTTCAGGAAGATCGGCGCGCGCGCTACTCCCCGCGTTGTGACGTGGTAGATCCCGAACGGGGGGAGCTCGTGTCGCGGGCGACGCACGCCGCCAACGTAGTGGCAGCGCGGCCGCAGGCCACGTCCCAACGGACGGCGCGTGGACAAACAGCTGCGCTCTTGTCACACCAGGCCTGGCCACTCCAGCCGACGCGCAGGGACAGTCCCTGGTGGGAGCGCTGGTGGAGGCGCCGCGCTCAGCCGGCCAGGCGCTCGACGAGGCGGTAGACGCTCCGCGGCTCGGGCACGTGGTCGATCTCGAGCGGCCCCGCAACGAGCGTCCCGTACCCCAGCAACCGTCCGGCCAGGCTCTGATCCAGCTCGAGGTTCTCCACCGAGCGCAACCGGACCGCCGAAGAGCGCCGGCGCAGCGTCCCGTCGACCACGAACAGCTTCTCGGTCGTGACGACGAGATGTGTCCGCTCCCAGCGCCAGACCGCGCGCAGCGCCAGCAAAGCTCCGAGCAAGACGAGCACCGCCCCCGGAACGAGGAGCGGCCACGGCTGGGCCACGAGGATCCCGCCCGCCCCCGCCAGGACGAGCGCCTTCGTGAACGGACGCGCCAGCACCACGCCGTGGCGACGCGCGTCGAAGCACACCTGCTCCTCGGGGGACGCAAGCACGCCGGACGCTTCTGCGCCGCCGCCGCCAGTCCTGCCGTTTGCCGAAGCCCCCAATGCGGGGAAAGAGCCGAGGAATGGCCAAGACCGCAAAAACCGCTTTCGTCGCCACGCTGGTGGTCCTCACCGTGGTCGTGATCGCCCTTGCCCTCTGGAAGCTGAAGATTGTGATCGCGCTCGTCTTCTTCGGCCTGATCATCGCCGCCGCGATGCGACCCGGGGTCGACCGCCTCGCCGAATGGCGGATCCCCCGGCCCGCCGGCGTCCTGCTCCACTACGCCGCGATCGCCGGCGCCGTCGCGCTCCTGCTCTGGCTCGTCGTCCCGCAGGCAACCGACCAGGTCAGTCAGGCCCTCAACGGCGTGCCGACGACGCGGCAGGAGCTGAACCGCCAGGCGAGGCATTCGACCGGGATCAAGCATGAGCTCCTGGTCGGGGTCCAGAAACGCCTGAAGAAGCTTCCAGCCGCCGGCTCGGTCTTCCACGGCGCGGTCGCGATCGGCCTGAAGACCTTCGAAGTGCTGGTCGGGATCCTGTTCGTCTTCGCAGTCGCCGCCTACTGGATCTTCGAGCGCGACCGGGCGATCCGCCTCGTCTTATCCCTGACGCCGTCGCGTCATCGGCCGGTCATCCGGGACACGTGGGACCTGATCGATCTGAAGCTGGGCGCGTTCGTTCGCGGCCAGCTGCTCCTTGTCGCTCTCGTCTCGACCGCGCTCTCACTCGGCTTCTGGGCGGTCGGCTTGCCGTTCTGGCTGCTGATCGGCGTGGTCGCCGGCATCCTCGAGCTCGTGCCGGTGATCGGCCCGATCGCGGCCGGCGCGCTGGCCATCGCAGTTGGGCTCACCGTGTCCTGGCACGTCGCGCTCGCCGCCGGAATCGTGGTGCTCGTCGTCCGCCTGCTCGAGGACTACGTCGTGATCCCGCGCGTGATGGGCCACGTGACCGGGCTCTCGCCGCTGCTCGTGCTCGTCGGCGTGACCGTGGTCGGGCTGCTCTTCGGTGCCTTCTTCGTCCTGCTCGCAACGCCGCTGCTGGCGGTGCTGGTCACCTTGGTGGACGTCATCGTCCGCGACAAGGACCCCGCCGAGGAGGACGTCCCCACCCTGCTCTTTGCGAAGGAACGTGAGGCTTAGGCTTTGCGCCAGCGGCCGAAGATCAGGCCGCCGAGCGTGAACCCGAGGCCGAAGGTCCCGACCGAGAAGGCGCCAATCGCGAACGCCTTGCGGACCGTCGAGAGCCGCTGCCAGCGGCCGAGCGCCTCCTGCTCCTCGGTGGTCAGCGGCTCGCCGCGCCGCCGCTTACGCAGCGCGCCGCCCGCGCGGAGCCCGAGATAGAGGTCGTCGAAGATCTCGGTGGGTTCTTCTGCCATTGAATTCAGTGTATAGCCTGCTTCGGCGTTGCCAACACGGCTCCTCCACATCTCCGACCTACACGCCGGAAGCGTCGAGGAGGCCGCCGTCGAGGGCAGCCTGGCGGCGCTCATCGAGCGGGTTTCCCCCGAGCTGATCGCGGTCACCGGCGACCTCGCGCACCGCGGGCGCCGCGGCGAGCACGAGCGCGCGGCGAGGTTCCTCCGGCGGCTCGAGAGGCCGCTGCTGGTGATCCCCGGCAACCACGACATCGCCTACACCTTCCCGGCGCGCTTCACGCATCCGTTTCGCGAGTTCGAGCGCCAGTGGGAGACCGTGGAGCCGGTCTATCGGTCACCGGGGCTCCACGTCGTCGGGCTCAACTCGGTCCGTCCCTGGCGGCACCAGTCGGGTGGTCTGCGCGAGGCCCAGCTCCGGCGTGCCGCCGGGCTACTGGCCGAGGCGCCGGAGGGCTCGCTCAAGGTCGTCGCCCTCCACCACCACCTGATCGGAGCCCCGTGGCGCTCGCGCAAGCGGCCGGTGGCGCGGCGCTCGCACGTCCTGGCCTCGCTCGTGGACGCCGGCGCCGAGCTGATCCTCGCAGGGCACATCCACCAGGCCGCGGTAAGCGAGCGGCACGAGTTCGAGGTCGAGCGGGACGGACTCCGTGGCGTGACCGTCTCGATCGCACCCGGCCTGGGTCAGCCACGTCCGAAGCGCCACGGGGAGGCGCGCGGCCTGCACGTCTACGAGGCCGCCGCCGATGAGCTGCGCGTCGAGACCTACGTCTGGCGCGAGAGCGACTGGGCGTTGACGGGCAAGCGCCGCTTCCCGCGGGGCCGCGCGCCGCTCAGCGTGGAGGCGGCGGCTGCCGCGCCCCCGGCCCGGTGAGCGGCCGGTGCTGGACGAAGTGCCGGTAGAGGATCAAGAGGAGCACCGCGCCCAGGAAGGCGACGAGCAAACCGCCGTAGCTGCCGATCAGCAGCCGTGCGACGATTCCGCCGACGATCGAGCCGCCGATCCCGAGCGCCGCGGTCGCCCAGATCGGCATCGGATCCGGCCCGGGCACCGCCAGCCGCGCGAGCGCGCCGACGGCCAGCCCGAAGACGAAGACGACGACCAGGAAGACGAGGAAGCCCATCGCGCGGCAGCGTAGCTAGGCCGGTGCTTCTGCCGCGGCCTGCAGCTCGCGGCGGAGGTCCTTGATCTCGTCCCGCAGCTTGGCCGCGTACTCGAAGCGGAGCTCCTCGGCTGCCGCGTACATCTCCTCCTCGAGCTGGATCACGAGCTTCTCCAGCTCCGCGGGCGCCATTCCCTCGACCTCCTTGCGGCCCTTGCGCCGCCGGCCGGGGACGGTCGGCGACTCGAGGGCCAGGAACTCCGCGATGTCGGAGACGCCCTTGACGATCGACTCTGCGGTGATCCCATGCTCCTCGTTGTACGCGAGCTGCTTTGCGCGGCGGCGATCGGTCTCCTCCAGCGCGTACTTGATCGCCTCGGTGTGCTTGTCGGCGTACATCAGCACCTTGCCGTTCACGTTGCGCGCGGCGCGGCCGATCGTCTGGATCAACGCGGTCTGCCCGCGGAGGAAGCCCTCCTTGTCGGCGTCGAGGATCGCGACCAGCGAGACCTCCGGCAGGTCGAGCCCCTCGCGCAGCAGGTTGACGCCGACCAGCACGTCGTACTCGCCGAGCCGCAGCTCGCGGATGATCTGGATCCGCTCGAGCGTGTCGATCTCGGAGTGGAGGTAGCGCGCCTTGACCCCGGACTCGAGCAGGTAGTCGGTCAGGTCCTCGGCCATCTTCTTCGTCAGCGTCGTCACGAGCACCCGCTCGCCGGCCTCCTCGCGGCGGCGGATCTCGTTCAACAGGTCGTCGATCTGGTTCGTGGTCGCCCGCAGCTCGACCTCGGGATCGACGATCCCGGTTGGGCGGATCAGCTGCTCCGCGATGCGCGTCGAGTGGCGCAGCTCGTACGGCCCCGGCGTCGCCGACATGAACACGAGCTGCGGCACCTTGCCCAGGAACTCGTCGAACCGGAGCGGGCGGTTGTCGAGCGCCGAGGGCAGGCGGAAGCCGTGCTCGACGAGGGTCTCCTTGCGCGAACGGTCGCCCTCGTACATGCCGCCGACCTGCGGCACCGTCTGGTGCGACTCGTCCACGAAGACGACGAAGTCGGACGGGAAGAAGTCGAGCAGCGTGTGCGGCGCCGAGCCGGGCGGGCGGCCGTCGAGGTGGCGCGAGTAGTTCTCGATCCCGTTGCAGAAGCCGAGCTCCTGCATCATCTCCAGGTCGTATTCGGTGCGCTGCCGGATGCGGTGCGCCTCCAGCATCTTCCCCTGCGACTCGAACATCCGCACCTGCTCGCCGAGCTCGTGCCGTATCTGCTCGGCGGCGCGCTCGATCGTCGGCTTCGAGGTCACGTACTGCGTCGCCGGGAAGAGCGCGAGGTGCTCGGTCTTCCCGTAGACCTCGCCGGTGAGCGGGTCGAAGTGCGTGATCTGCTCGACCGCGTCGCCGAAGAAGGAGATCCGGTAGGCGGATTCCATGTAGGCCGGCTGCACCTCGACCACGTCGCCCTTGACCCGGAAGCGGCCGCGGCCGAGCAGCGTGTCGTTGCGCGCGTACTGGATGTCGACCAGCTTGCGCAGCACGAGGTCGCGGTCGTGCTCCTCGCCGGTCGCGAGCAGGACGACGCGCTTCTCATATTCCTCGGGCGAGCCGAGGCCGTAGATGGCGGAGACCGAGGCGACGATGATCACGTCGCGCCGCGAGAGCAGCGCGGCCGTGGCGGAGTGGCGGAGGCGGTCGATGTCGTCGTTCCGCGAGGAGTCCTTCTCGATGTAGAGGTCGGCCTGCGGCACGTAAGCCTCGGGCTGGTAGTAGTCGTAGTAGGAGACGAAGTACTCGACCGCGTTGTCGGGGAAGAACTCCCGCAGCTCGTTGCAGAGTTGCGCGGCGAGCGTCTTGTTGTGGGCAATCAGCAGCGTCGGGCGCTGCACTTGCTCGACGATCCAGGCCATCGTCGCCGTCTTGCCGGTTCCCGTCGCGCCGAGCAGCGTCTGGAAGCGCTCTCCCTCGCGCAGGCCGGCCGAGAGCTCGGCGATCGCCTGCGGCTGGTCGCCAGTCGGCCGGTAGGCCGCCGAGGTTTTGAACTCCGCCACGAAGCTAAGGCTAGCGAGCATGGAGCGACCGCCCTACGACTCGTACGCGGCGATCGTGGCCGGTTTCGCCGGCCTGCTCGCGACCGGGGGAGCTCTCGGGCGCGCGCTCGACCGCGATCCGCAATGCCAGACCGCTCTCGACTTCGCGGTGCTCGCCGCGGCCTCGTTCAAGGCCGCGCGAACGCTCTCGCACGACCAGGTCACGAGCTTCATGCGCGAGCCCTTCGTCCGCGGCCACGCGCACACGGGCGACGAGGAGCCGGTCGAAGGAGGGCTGGAGCAGGCGATCGGCGAGCTCGTGACCTGCAGCCGCTGCATCGGCACCTGGGTGGCCGCTGGGCTTGCAGTGACGCAGGTGGTGGCGCCGCGCTTCGGGCGCCTGCTGACCTGGTCGCTCGGCGCGGCCGCCGCAAACGACTTTCTGCAGGCGGGCTTCGTGGCGCTGAGCGAGAAGGCCGACTAGGCGGCGGCCTCGAGCGGCTGCTCGACGCGGCGCGAGGCCCGGGCCCGCCGTGCAAGCACTGAGACCAATGCCATCGCAGCGGTCTGAACCGCCGCGAAGGCGACGAGCACCGGACGGGCGCCCGCCACGCTCAACACGGGCCCCGCGAACGCCAGGCCCAGAGGGCTCGAGAGCATGAACAGCGTCGCGAGCGCAGACATCACGCGCGCCCGAATCGCGGGCGGAGAGCTCAGCGTCAGGAGCGCGTGGATCGAAGGATTGACGAGCCCGTTGAAGACGCCGGAAACAAAGAGAACGGCCACGATCGCAGCGGCGGGAACCTGGAAGACCAGAACCCAGAGGGGCAGCGCCTGGCCGAACACGAGCGTCGCGACGATCGAGAGGCCGTCCTGGCGCTCCTGGAGCCGGAACGCCGCCATGTTCCCGGCAACCGCGCCGACCCCGAAGGCGGCGAAGATCCAGCCGACGATGCGCGGGTTCGACCCGTAGTCGGAGACGACCAGAACCGGCACCGCCGCGAAGAAGGCCATCCAGGCCGCGTCGCCGATCACGAAGGCGACCATCCAGCCGCGCAGCAGGCTGTCGCGGAGGACGTACCGAACGCCGTCGAAGAACCTCCCGCGGTCCTCGTGGTCGACCGGTACGGCCTTGCGCGGATGGACGAACCCGGCGACGAGCACCAGCGACACGACGTACGTGGCAGCGTCGATCACGATCACGCTGGGCGCGCCCACCAGCGCGATCAGCACGCCGGCGATCGCGGGCCCCAGCAGCATCGTCACCCGCTGCGAGCTCTGGAGGAACACGTTCGCCTTCCCCACCAGCGCCGCGTCCTCGCCGACGAGCTCGGGCACGATCGACCGCTGGGCGGCGAAGTACGGGCTACTCAACGCGCCGATTGCGAAGACGAGTCCGAGCAGAAGCTCGAAGGAGAGCGAGCCGCTCCAGTAGAGGAGCGGGATGACGAGCGTCAGCGGCGCCCTGATCCCGTCGGCGAGGATCATCGTCCGCCGGGATCCGAGCTTCGTCAGCAGCGTCCCGCCCGGCAGGCCGAGCAGGATCAGGCCCAGCGACTCGCTGAGCAGGACGAGCACCATCTTCCCCGGCGAGTGCGTGGTCGTGAGGACGAACCACGGGAGGGCGACCCATGTCATCTGCGACCCCGTGACCGAGATCGTCTCCGAGGCGAGCAGCGCGAGCAGCCCGCGGTCGCGCAGGAGCTCCAGCCGGCTCATAGGTCGGCCTCGGGAAGCTCGCGCAGCTTCAGGAACGGCGAGGGGATCAGCCAGAGCACGCCGGCGATCGCGCCCAGGGCGCCGATCCAGAGGGTCGGCTGCAGCCCGATCCAGGTGCCGAGCGCGCCGCCGGCCAGCGCGCCGAGGGGTCTGACCCCGTAGTTGACGACCTGGTACGCGCCGGCGACGCGGGCGCGCAGCCGGTCCGGGACCAGCGCGGCCTTGATCGAGCCGAAGGTGATGTCGAGGATCATCACGCCGAAGCCCGAGAGGAACTCGGCCGTGAACAGGTACGCGAGAATCTTCCACTCCGCGCCGCCGGCGAGCGGCACGAGCACCAGCGGCAGCGGGAAGAGCACGCAGCCGAGGACGAACGCGGGGCCGACGCCGAGCCGGCGGCTGATCCGGCCGGTGAGGACCGAGCCGAGAACGCCGCCGAAGGACGCCGCGCCGATCACCAGACCGAGCGCGCCGGCGCTGACGCCGAGCGAGCGGATCGCGTAGAGGAAGAACAGCGCCCAGAAGACGAAGTTGAAGAAGTTGATCGTCGCAGTCGCGAGCAGCGCCGGGCGCAGCATCGGCGAGTGCCAGAGGTACGACATGCCCGCCTTTACGTGCCCGCGCTCGGCGGCCTCGGCCGGGGGCTCCTGCGGGTGGATCGACGACATCGTGAACGCCGAGACGAGGAACGAGCACGAGTCGACGATCAGCGCCGCGGGCGCCGAGAACGCCTGGACGAGGAGCCCGCCGATGCTCGGCCCGGCCACGAACGAGAGCGCGCGGCTGCCGTTCAGGAGCGAGTTCGCCTCCAGGTACCGCTCGCGCGGCACGAGCGAGACGAAGAGCGTCATGTACGAGACGTAGAAGAGGACGCTCATCGTCCCGACCAGGAAACCGACCACATAGAGCTGCGTCAGCGTCAACACGCCGAGCCAATAGGCGACCGGGATCGTGGCGAGCAGGGCCGCGCGCCCAATGGCGGTGAAGATCATCGTCTGGCGCCGGCGGCCGAGCCGGTCGACGAGCGCGCCGGCGTGCAGCGAGAAGAGCAGGTTCGGGACCAGCTCAGCCGCGCCGAGCAGGCCCATCTGGGCCGCGCTCGCGTTCAGGACGAGCACGCCGACGAGC
>VAWL01000065.1 GCA_005883965.1 Actinomycetota bacterium | reverse complement strand
CGATCGCGTCGTGGCCCATCGCGTTCTCCGCAGCCACCTCGCCCTCGCGGAAGGCGGTGTGTGCCAGCTGCCAGTAGCCCGCGCAGTCGCCGACCGCGTAGATGTGCGGCACGGTCGTGCGGCGGTGCTCGTCAGCGGCGATGCCCTTGCGCTTGTCGAGCTCGACCCCGATCTCCTCGAGACCCAGGTTCGCGACCGTAGGCCCGCGCCCGGTGGCGACGAGCATCAGGTCGGCCTCGGTTGTCTCGCCGCCGTGGTGGACGACGAGCCCGCTGCCCGTGTCCTCGACCTTGTCGGCCGAGGTCTCGAGGTGGAGCGTAATATCGCGCTTCTTGAACTGCTTGGCCAGCTCCTTCGCCGCATCCGCGTCCTCCTGCGGGATCAGCTGCGGCAGCATCTCGATGATCGTCACCTCGGAGCCGAAGCGCCGGAAGATAGAGGCGAACTCGCAGCCGATGATGCCGCCGCCGAGGACGACGAGCCTGCGTGGGACCTCGGTTTGCCCGAGAAGGCCCTCCGAGTCGACGCAGCGGGGCGAGTCGAGCCCGTCGATCGGCGGGCGCAGCGGGTAGGAGCCCGTCGCGACGACCGCCTGCTTGAAGTTGACGTCCTCCCCGCCCTCGACCGCAATCGTGTTCGGCCCGCTGAAGCGCCCCGTGCCCTTGACCCACTCGACACCGTTCGCCTTGAACAGGCTGGCGACGCCCGAGGTCATCTGCTTGACGACGGCGGCCTTCCACTCGTTCGCGGTCGCGAAGTCGAGGGTCGGCTCAGAGATCTTGATGCCGAGCTTGGCAAAGCTCTCCTCGGCCTCCTTGAGGAAGAAGGCGGTCTGCACCCACGCCTTTGTCGGGATGCAGCCGATGCGCAGGCAGGTGCCGCCGAGCTCCGGCTCCTTCTCGATGCAGACGGCCTTGGCGCCGAGCTGCGCGGCGCGGATCGCCGCCGTGTAGCCGCCCGGCCCGCCGCCGAGGACGGCAACGTCACAGTCCATCGTCTTGGGCTCCTCGCGCTTGGGTTCCGGGGGCGGATCCTAGCGACGGAGGGCGGTTTCACGCTTTCGGCACACGCGCGTCACATACGCGTGACACTTTCGGAATTACGCTAGTTATCGGGTGGTGGTTCGGGGTGGCCCCAAGGCGGGAGGTCCCGAGCGGAGGCGCGGGGCTACTGGCCGGTCAGCTCGGCGCGCATGGTGTAGGCGCCGTCATCCTCGCGAACGGGCTCGAACCCGTGGCGCTCGTAGAGCGAGACCGCGGGGTTGTCCTTCTCCACGCTCAGGCTGATCGCGGAGTATCCCTCGGCCCGCGCCTTCGCCATCAGGGCGTCCAGCAGCTCCGACCCGAGCCCCGTGCCGCGCTTGCTGGGCACGACCGCGATCGACAACTCCGGGGTTTCCTCGTCGATGAACCCGTAGCCGGGGTTGTCCGCCTTGAAGAGCCGGTACCACGCAGCCCCGACCGGCTGGAAGTCGACGATCGCAACCAGCGCGGTGTCCCCCGGCCGCCCCCAGCGCTCGACGTAGCGCTGCACCGGCGGCTCGCCCGACTCCGGCACCGTCGTCGCCCGCCAGTAGTACGCATGCCGGAGCATGTCCTTGAGGAAGTGGACGTCCCGCGGGCCGGCCGGGCGGATCACCCGACTTCCTCGGTGAGCTGGATCCGGTTGCCGTCCGGGTCGAACACATCGAGCACCCGCATCGCGCCGTGCAGCTCGACCACCGTCCCGACCTCGACCCCGGCCGCCGCCAGCCGCTCACGCTCGGCCTTCACGTCCTCGGCGTCGACCGCGGCGACTCCGCCCTCCTCTCCGAGCGGCTCGCCCTGGCTGAGCGCGATTTCGGTCGCGCCGCGGTCGAGCGCGATCCACCCCTCGTCGTCGATGTAGGTCTCTTCGAAGCCGAGGGCGCCGGTGTAGAACGCACGCCCCCGCTCGAGATCGCGAACGCGGTACCAGATTCTCACAGCATCAGAGCCGGCTCCTCCAGCAGCTCCTTGACCGACTGGAGAAACCCGGCGGCCGGGGCGCCGTCGACGGCGCGGTGGTCGAAGGTCGCGGTCAGGGTCAGCATCGGGCGGACGGCGATCTCACCCTCGACCGGGACCGCGCGGTCGTCGGTCGCGCCGACGGCGAGGATCGCGGCCTGCGGTGGGTTGAGGACTGCCGTGAAGCTCTCGACGCGGTACATGCCGAGGTTCGAGATCGTGAAGGTGCCCTCCTCGAGATCCTCGCGCTGCAGCTTTCCCTCGCGTGCGCGCGTCACCACGTCGGAGCGCGCCGCGGCAATCTCCGCCAGTGTCAGCCGCTCCGCGCCGCGAATGACGGGGACGACGAGCCCCTGCGGCGCGGCGACCGCGACGCCGATGTTCGCGGTCGGGTGCAGCAGGATCGCGTCGTCGGCCCACTGTGCGTTCACCTCGCGGTGGCGCATGAGCGCGGCGGCGCAGACCTTCGTCAGGACGTCGGTGACGGTCAGCTTCGGGCCGCCCTCGTTCTCGCGCAGGCGCGCGACGAGCGTGTTCGCTCGGGTCATGTCGGCCGAGGACTGGAGCTGGAAGACGGGGATCTGCCAGGCCTCGGTCAGGCGGCGGGCGATCGTGCGGCACGATCCGCCCCTCGGGCCCTGTCCCGCGCAGCGAGGCGAGTTCGATCCCGCGCTCGCGTGCAATCCGGCGAGCGAGCGGCGACGCCTTGACGCGGCCGCCGGTCGAGACGACCGGCCACTGCTCCTGCTCGGCCGGGCGGCCGTCCTCCTGCTGCGGCTCGGCCTCGGGCTCGGTCTCGGCGGCCGGCTCCGGCTCGGCGGCGACCTCTGGAACGTTCTCCCCGGCCTCGCCGATCACGGCGATCGTCCGGCCCACGGGCACCTCACCCTCCAGCACCGCGATCTTCAGCAGGAGCCCCGAGGCCTCGGCCTCGACTTCCTGCGTGACCTTGTCGGTGTCGAGCTCGTAGAGCGGCTCGCCCTTCTCGACCGGGTCGCCCTCAGCCTTCAGCCACTTGACGATCGTGCCGGACTCCATGCCCTGGCCGAGACGCGGGAGCTTGACCTCGCTAGCCATCGCCCCTCCGAACAGGGACTGTCCCTGAGACTGTCCCTGTGACTGTCCCTGTGACTGTCCCCGTCTGTCGTTTGAAAAGAAGGTCAGGCGCCATGTCAGCTCACGGTTTTTCGAATCGCCTCGAGCACGTTGTCGGCGTGCGGCACCACGTAGTTCTCCATCACCGGCGCGAACGGAATCGGTGCGAAGCGCGCGCCGACGCGCTCGACCGGCGCGTCGAGCCAGTCGAACGCCTCCTCCTGGACGACGGCCGTGATCTCTGCGCCGAAGCCCCCGCGCGTCACCGCCTCGTGCGCGACGACGACGCGGTTCGTCTTCTTCACCGAGGCGACGAGGCCGTCGACGTCGAGCGGCTGGAGCGTGCGCGGATCCCAGACCTCGACCGAGACGCCCTCCGAGTCCGCCTGCTCCGCCACCTGCAGCGCCTCGTGCACGAGCCGACCGGTCGCGACGACCGTCACGTCCGAGCCCTCGCGGTGCACACGGCCCTGGCCGATCGGGATCGCCTCCAGCTGCTCCGGCATCTCCTCCTTGAGCCCGTAGAGCGTGCGGTGCTCGAAGCAGACGACCGGGTTGTCGTCGTAGATCGCCGACCAGAGCAGCCCGCGCACGTCGGCCGGCGTCGAGGCGAACACGACCTTCAGGCCCGGCACGTGCACGAACCAGGCCTCGACCTGCTGCGCGTGCTGCGCCCCGGGCGACCAGCCGGCGCCGCCCTGCGTCCGGATCGTCAGCGGCACCTTCAGCTGCCCGCCCGACATGTAGCGGTGCTTGGCCGCCTGATTGACGATCTGCTCCATCGAGACGGTCAGGAAGTCCTCGTACATGACCTCGACGACCGGCCGCATGCCCTGCATCGCCGCGCCGATCCCGGCGCCGACGATCGCCATCTCGGAGATCGGCGTGTTGCGGATTCGCTCCGGCCCGAACTCGTCGAGCATGCCAGCGGTGACGCCCATCGAGCCGCCCATCTCCGCGATGTCCTCGCCCATCACGAACACGCCGTCGTCCTGCCGCATCGCCTGCGACAACGCGTCGCGCACCGCCTCGCGGTAGGAGAGCTCAGGCATAGATGTTCTTGAGGGCGTCTTCTGGCTTCGGGTCGGTGCCAGCCTTCGCGAACGCGACCGACGCGTCGACCAGCTCCTGCACCTCGCGGTCGGCCTCGTCAAACTCCTCGTCGGAGACCCCGAGCTTCTCGCGCAGCAGCGTGACCGGGTCGCGCGTCTCCTGCAGCTCGCGCAGCTGCTCCTTGTCGCGGTAGACCTGCGGGTCCCCGATGTAGTGGCCGACCAGGCGCTCGGTCTGGACGTGCATGAACACCGGGCCCTTGCCGTCGCGCGCATGCTTGAGCGCGCGCTGCGCGACGCGGTGCACCTCCTCGACGTCCTGGCCGTCGGCCTTCATCACCCGCATCCCGAAGGCCTCGGCGCGCTTGCTCAGGTCGCGGATCGGTGAGTGCTGGAGCTCCGGCGTCGACTCGGCCCAGTGGTTGTCCTCGAGCACGAAGACCGCCGGCACTTGCCAGAGCTGGGCCAGGTTGAGCGACTCGTGAAAGGTGCCGATGTTGGTCGCCCCGTCGCCGAAGAACGCGACCGCGACGCGCGGCTCCTGGCGAAGCTTGAAGGCGAGCGCGGCGCCGGTAATCGCGGGCAGCCCGCCGCCCACGACCGCGTTAGCACCGAGGTTGCCGCGCTCGACGTCGTAGAGGTGCATCGAGCCGCCGTAGCCGTGCGAGCAGCCCTCGAGCTTTCCGTAGAGCTCGGCCATGACCGCATTCGGATGCGTCCCGCGCGCGAGCGTGTGGCCGTGCGCGCGGTGCGTGGAGGCGAAAACGTCGCCGTCGTCCATCGCCTGGCAGACGCCGACCGCGACCCCCTCCTGACCGATCGCGACGTGCAGAAACCCGGGCAGCTCGCCGGCGCGGAAGCGCTCCTCGACCTTCTCCTCGAAGCGCCTGATCAGGAGCATCTCGCGCAGGAACGTGCGTAGCCGCTGCTCGCTCAGCGTGCCTTTCCGCTCGACCTTCGCCATCCGCCTGAGTTTATTGTCAGCCTCGTGAGCGTCGTCGGCCAGTGGCAGGAGATCGAGCAGGGACTGCCGGAGCGGTGGACCGACGCCCGGCTCCGGCTTACCGTCACCGACGCGGGCGACTGCGACCGGGCCGCTTCGCTGCTCGGGCCGGCGATCCCGGGGCGGCGCGGGAAGGTGATCTCGTTCCACGTCGCGAGGCGCGGGCCGGGGCCATCGGAGGGCCTCGTGAGGCGGCTGCTGGAGCGGGTCGACCGCGGGAAGATCGACGGCACGCTGGAGCTGGTCGGGATGGACGAGGCGGCCGAGGCGGCCGTGGAAGAGCGGCGGTCGTTCGCGGCGGCCTGGGACGCGGCATTGGCCGCTCTGCCGGAGGACTGGAGTGACCTGTACGCGGAGGTCGAGCTTTTTTCGAGCGACTACCTCGACCGCGCGGCGCTGCTGCTGGCGCCGGTCAACCCGGCGCGCGTCGGCGGCCGGCTGGCCTTCCGATTTCGCGCGGCGAGGCGCTTCGGGTACGGCGTCTCGACGGAGATGGGCCGACGCTGCCTGGAACGGCTCGATGCGGAGGGAACCCGCGGCACAGTGCGCGTGCTGTGGGCGCTCTCGGACACGAAGCCGGTGCAGACGCAAGGCCCGGTCTGGTACGCCGGCGGCAAGAGCGTCTGAACCAGAGACCGGCCGGCAGCTCGAAGCGAACCGTGACCCATCCCTAGCCCCCACCCTCCCAGGGGATGAATCGAGGGTAGCGGCGCCGGGCGCACAGAGGTGTCACGCGATCGTGACGGAGGTGTGACTTTTCAGCCCAGCGAGGCCGCGAGCTCGCGGGCGACGGCGCGGGCGTCGGCGACCGAGCGCGTGATCACGAGGCACGTGTCGTCGCCGGCGAGCGTGCCGACGATGCGCGGGTGCTCGAGCTGGTCGAGCGCGCGGGCGATCGCCGGCGCCGAGCCGAGCTCCGACTGGACGACGACGATGTTCTGCGCCGCCGTCGCGCGCAGCCCGAACTGGCCCAGCACCGAATCCAGCGCCGTGCGCGGGTCGGCCTGGCGCCCACCGCCGGGCAGCACGTACCGCGGCCGCCCGAGCGCGTCGGTCGTCTTCTCGAGGCCGAGCTCGCGGATGTCACGCGACACCGTGGCCTGCGTCACCGCACAGCCGGCGCCCGAGAGCGCGGAGGCGAGCTCCTGCTGGCTGCCGATCCGCCGTCGCGAAACGACGCTCGCGACCAAACGCTGCCGTTCCGGCTTGGAAAGCGCACGCGGGCGAGACTCCATCCAGTTACAGTAATTCCCAGGTTTGGCCGAGTCACCGACAGGCAAGCAATCTGGAGTGCTCAGGAAACTGCTCTGGACCGGTCTCTACAGCGGGCTCGCCGCTGGCGCGACGATCGCCGCACGCCGAGCCGCGTCGAAGATCTGGACGGTCGCGACAGGCGAGCAACCGCCGACGAAGCGATGACCAGCGCGGATCTCCTCGTCGAACGCGGCGCCCAACGCCTCCATCGACTGGCCGGCCGCGCGGCCGCCCGCGGTGACGGGGTCGGCACCTGGCTGGCCGAAGAGCTCGAGGCCGACGCCGCCTTCCTGCGCAGGCTGAAGCCGAGCCTGATCGCCGGGCGGATGCGCGCCGCGAAGAACGGCGGCGACCCCGCCGAGCCGCCGCCGCCCGCACCTCCGCCTGCGAACCCGAATCCGGAGCCACCGCCGGCCCCGAGCGCAGCCGCCCGCAAGCCGAAGTCCTCCAACGGCCCGTCGCCGTGGCTGTTCGTCGGCGCCGCTCTCGTCGCAGGCGTCGTGGCCGCCAAGGTGCTCGACTGGAGGGGCCATGCCCACCCGCGCGACTGAGCACGAGGCCGGGCTCGGCGCCTCGGCCAAGCAGGTCGCCGAGCACGCGAGCGCGCTGGCCCGGCTCGAGATCGAGCTGGCGGTCCTGGAGGTCAAGCGCAAGGTCGCCTCGTTGGCCCGCGGCATCGCGTTCGGCCTCGTCGCAGCGGTGCTGGCCCTCTATGCGCTCGGGTTCGGGCTCGGATCCGCAGCCGCCGGCATCGCCACGGTGACCTCGGTCTGGGCCGCCCTGTTGATCGTCACCGGCATTCTCGTCCTGCTGGTCGCGCTTTTCGGCGCGCTGGCGCTGATGGCGATCAAGAAAGGAGCGCCGCTCGCACCGGAGCAGGCGATCCGCGAGGCGAAGCTGACGAGCGAGGCGCTGAGGCACGATGGCCACCAGTAACAACCGGACCGCCGAGCAGGTTCGCCTCGACATCGAGGCTGAGCGTGACCGCCTTGCCGCCTCGGTCGACGACCTGCGGGACGGGGTCGGCAGCATGGCGAGCCTCAAGGGCAAGCTGCCTGCGGCGACCGCGGCGGCCTTCGGCGTCGGCTTCGTCGTGGCCGGTGGGGTCGGCGCGACGATGCGCCTGCTCATGCGACGCGGGCGCGAGGGAAAGACGAAGGCGAAGTTCGGCCCGTTCTCCCTCGTCGACCGCGACTAAGGCGCTGCGGTAACGCTGAACTTCCGCTTGAGCGACTTGTGCGCGTCCGAGCGGTAGGTGTACGTACCCACCTTGAAGGTCAGCTTCCAGATCGGCTTCGACTTCCCCTTGACCGACGTCTTCTTTGCGACGCCGGGGCCGCTGAGATGGAAGTTGTCCTTCGTGGTCACGTCCTGGACGCTGACGCTGTAGGTGCCCGCGGTCAGCGACTTGACCGAGGCGCCTCCGGCGGTCTTCAGCGAGATCGTCTTACCGGGGCCGACCTTGCCCTTCAGCTTCGACGAAGGCGGCGGCGGCGGACCGACGAAGAAGCTGCCCTTCATCTGCAGCGGATGCGCGTCGCACTGGAACTTGTAGAGGCCGTCGACAAGGGTCAGGTTCCAGGTCGCGTCGCCGGTGAGGTCGACGTCCGTCGCCATGTCGACGCCGCCCGGGCCGAACAGATGGAAGTTGTGGAACGAGGAGAGGTCGTGAATCGTGATCGTGTAGTCGCCGGGATCGATGTCGCTCACTTTGACCCCGTTGGCGTCCTTCAGCGAGATCGTGAACGAATCTCCCGCCCCGACCGTGCCGGTCAACGGAGTGCCGGTGGCGGCGGGCCGTGCCGCGCCAGGCACGAGCGCGGTGGCGAGCACGGACACCAGAACGAGCGGCATTCGAAGCCTGCGCACTAGGAGACCCTCCTCGCTGGACGTGGACACCGTAGCGAATACCCCTGGAAGCCGAAAACGGATTTCGAGGGCGGAGCGGACCCTTGCCGCTCCGCTCTCGAAGGTCTCCTAGGCGCTTCGGCCCCGCAGCGCCGCACCCGCGGCGAGCAGCGCGACCGCGGCCAGCAGAACCGGCCAGAGCGCGAGCCCGGTGAACGGAAGCTGCGCGCGAATCACCGGAGCGCCGCTGATCGCACCGAGAACGCCACCGGCGCGGGCAGGACGCGTCGAGGCAGCGCCCTTGACAGCCCCCGCCGCGATCAGCGTCGGCCGGGCTGCGACCGGGGTCGCAGTCAGGGGCTGCGCCGCCGGCGCTGCAGCGGCAGCTGGCGCCGAAGGCTGCGGACACATCGACTTGGGGAGCTTCTCCCCCGGCGCGGCGGGATCCTTGAGCAGGATGTCGCTTCGCCCGTCGATGGCGGGATGCTTGGAGTGGCCGTTCTGCCACGCGTTGATGCTGATGTTGATGACGACGTAGGGATTCGTCGCCGAGCCGGTGCGGTGGCAGATGATCACCTTGTGGTGGGCCGTCTTCTCGTGGCCCTTCCCCTTGGACGCCGCGAACGCCGGCTTGTGGGAAGCCGACTGCCCGTGCGACGCCTGGACGGCCGGCGTCACGGGATGCGACGGATGGGACGGGTGAGCCGGATGGATTGGCGCCTTCTTAGCCTTGCCCAGCGCCTTGCCGTGCTGGACGCCGGCGGCTCCCGTCGTGCCCTTCTTCACCTGACCCGGAGGAGTGCCCCCGTGGCCCGGCTGCGTGCCGCCGGTGCCGGGGTTGTTCGGATTGCCCGCCAGTGCCGCGCCGGCCAGCAGCGTCGCCGCTGCGCAAGCGGCTACGGCAGCGCCGAGCGTCTTCCGTAGTGCCATTTTCCCCCTCCAGAGTTGGTTCAGTACGCGTTGTTGCCGTGATAGATGCGATTTACACGCGATAATTGCTCTCTGCTCTGCTCGGACCCGCTGGGCGGAGGCGCGGCAGGGCTCTAGACTCATCCCGTGCTGCGCCGCAACCAGAAGGTCGAGCTGCTGCGAAAGGTGCCGCTGTTCGCGCGCTGCTCGAAGCGCGAGCTCGCCGAGATCGCGACCCTCGCCGACGAGATCGACCTGCGCCAGGGCAAGGAGCTGATCCGCGAGGGCGCTCGCGGCCGCGAGTTCTTCGTCCTGCTGGAAGGGGAGGCCGACGTCTCCAAAAACGGCCGCCGCATCAACCGGATGGGTGCCGGAGAGTTCTTCGGCGAGATCGCGCTCGTGGCACCCTCGGCGATCCGGACGGCCACGGTCACCGCGACGACGCCGGTCCGTGTGCTCGTGGTTACGGCCCAGAACTTCCGCCGGCTGGTCGAGGGCTCCCCCGACATCAAGCTGAAGGTGCTCGAGGCGCTGGCCGAGCGGGTCAGCCCTGCCGGGATCTAGGCGCGCAGCTCGGCGCCGAAGCGCTTCGCGAGCGCTGAGACGATCTTCTCGCGCAGAGCGGCGGCGTCCTCGTCCGTCAGCGTCCGCTCGGGCGACTGGAAGCTGACCGCGAAGGCGATCGACTTGCGGCCCTCGCCGAGCTGCTCGCCTCGATAGAGGTCGAAGGGCCGCATCTCCGTGAGCTCGGGGCCGGCGGCCTCGCGGGCGGCGTCGACGAGCTCGGCGGAGGTCACCTCCTCCGGAACAGCGAAGGCGAGATCCTGGCGGACCGCCGGGAAGGAGACCACGTCCGTGTAGCGCACCTCGTCCGGCGCCGCCGCGAGCAGCTTTGCCAGGTCGAGCTCGAGGGCGCCCCAGACGCCGTCGAGGGCGGCGGGGCTCGGCCTTGAGGCCTGCGTAGATCGTGTCGACGATCCCCTTCGCGCGGCTCCAGCCGCCGTCGACGATCGCGGCGAGGTGCGTCTGCTCGTCGGGAAGCTCGCCGGCGGGGAGGTAGACACGCGCGACCTCGAAGAGCTCGACCCGCTCCGCGCCCAGCTCGACGTTGCGGCGGGCGGCCTCGACGAGACTCGGCAGGAGGCGCGTTCGCAGCACGGCGAGCTCGGCGGTGAGCGGCTCGGGCAGGCGCCACGCATTCGGGTCCGGGTCGTCCGGTCGCAGCGATGGGGTGTAGGTCTCGGTCAGGCCGAGGCTGGCGAGCAGGTTCTCGAGTCGGCGACGGAGGTGCTGCTCAGGAGTCAGCGCGCCGAACATCTCGCGGCGGGCAGGCAGCGTGAACGGCACGTCCTCGAGGCGGAGCCGTGCGACCTCCTCGATCACGTCGACCTCGCGCGTGACGTCGCGGGCGCGCCAGGTCGGCGCCTCGACCTCGCCGTCCTTCGCGTCGAAGCCGAGCCGCGCCAGCCAGCCGACCTGGTCTTCCGGCGGGGTGGCGAAGCCGATCAGCTCGTCGGCGCGCTCCGGCCGGTAATGGATCACGGGCCGCGCAGGCAGGCCTTCCTGAACATCGACGTGTCCTGTCCAGCTCGCGCCCGCCGTCGCGAGGATCAGCTCGGTGGCCAGGCGCGCCGCCGGCTCCGCCAGGTATGGGTCGACGCCCTTCTCCCAGCGATTCGAGCCCTCGGTGCGCAGCCGCAGCCGTTCGGAGGTGCGGAAGATCCCGGTCGGCTCGAAGTTGGCGGCCTCGAGCAGGACAGCGGTCGTCTCCTCGGAGATCTCCGTCTCCTCGCCGCCCATGATCCCGGCGAGCGCGATCGATCGGTCGGCGTCGGCAATCATCAGGTCGGTGGGCTCGAGCTTGCGGTCGACCCCATCGAGGGTGCGAATCATCTCGCCGGGGTGGGCGCGGCGCACGACGATGCGGCCGCCGTGCAGCCTCGCCAGGTCGAAGGCGTGCAGCGGGTTGCCGAGCGCGAGCATCACGTAGTTGGTCATGTCGACGACGTTGGAGATCGGCCGCATGCCCGCGTTCGTCAGCCGCGCGCGCAGCCAGACCGGCGACGGGCCGATCGAGATGTCCTCGAAGACCCGGCCGATGTAGCGCGGGCAACCGTCGAAGTCCTCGACCTCGACTTCCACCCTCCCGTCCGGGACCGGTCCGGGGTCTGACCCCGGCCATGGCTCCAGGGGCAGGTCGTAGAGGGCGGCGACCTCGCGCGCGAGGCCGTAAATGGAAAGCAGGTCGGGCCGGTTGCCGGTCGACTCGACGAGCAGCACCTCCTCGGCGAGGGGGAGCACGTCGCCGAGCGGCGTCCCCGGCTCGGTCGGCGGCAGCACCATGATCCCGGAGTGGTCGGTGCCGAGCTCGACCTCGTCCTCGGCGAGGATCATCCCGTCGGAGAGCTCGCCGCGCACCTTCCGCTGTTCGAGCTGCAGGCCGCCCGGGAGCTTCGCGCCCGGGAGCGCGACGGCGACGGTGGCGCCCGCGCCGAAGTTCCAGGCCCCGCAGACAATCTGTCTCGGCTCGCCCTCCCCCACGTCGACGACGCAGAGCTGGAGCCGGTCGGCGTTCGGGTGCTTTGCTGCCTCGAGCACGCGCCCGACGCGGAACAGGCCGAGGTTCCCGTCCTGGTCGGGCACGCCGCGGCGCTCGATCCCCTCGACCTCGGCGGTCGAGATCGACAGGCGCTCGGCGAGCTCTTCGAGGGGCGCCTCGAACTTCACGTATTCGCGCAGCCAGGAGACCGGGACCCTCAAAACTGCGTCAGGACCCGCAGGTCCCCCTCCCACAACGCGCGGATGTCGGGGAAGTCGAACTTGAGCTGCGCCACGCGCTCGATCCCGCAGCCGAACGCAAACCCCGACCACTCCTCGGGATCGAGGCCGACGTTCTCGAACACGCGCGGGTCGACCATCCCGGAACCGCCCATCTCGAGCCAGCCGGAGTGGCGGCAGGTTCGGCAGCCGGCGCCGCCGCAGATCCCGCAGGAGACGTCCGGCTCCATCGAGGGCTCGGTGAACGGGAAGTAGTGCGTGCGGAAGCGGACGCGCCGGTCGGGGCCGAAGATCGTGCGCATGAAGTGGAGAAGCGTCCCCTTTAGGTCGGCGAGCGTGATGTTGCGGTCGACCGCGAGCCCTTCGAACTGATGGAAGATCGGGTAGTGGGTCGCGTCGATGTCGTCGCGCCGGTAGACGCGCCCGATCGAGACCATGTACACCGGCGGCTCGTGCTCCTGCAGCGCGAAGATCTGGCTCGGTGAGGTCTCGGTCCGCAGCAGCCGGTTGTCGTCGAAGAAGAAGGTCGCCCGGTGCGAGCGCGCCGGGTGCCACGGATCGAAGGCGAGCTTGTCGAAGTTGAACTCGACGGTCTCGACCTCGCGGTCGTCGCGGACCTCGTAGCCGAGCCCGAGGAAGGCGTCCTCGATCTCACGGCGCGTCTGCGTGATCGGGTGTAGGTGGCCGAGCGGCAGCGCGTCGCCGGGGAGCGTGACGTCTACGACGTCCTCGGTGAGCGTACGCTCCAGCTCGGCGCGCTCGAGCTCGGCGCGGCGGGCCTCGACGGCCCCCTCGAGCGCGGCACGCAGGGCGTTCAGGGTCATCCCGGCCTCGCGGTCGCGGACGCCGCGCAGGGCCTGGGCGAGCTCGCTCTTCCGGCCGAGGTAGCGGACGCGCGCCTCCTCGAGCTCGTCGGGGCTCGCCGCGCCCGCGATCGCGCTCTGCGCCTCGGTTTCCAGGGCCTTCGCGTCCATCGGGCGACTGTACCATCGGCCCTCGTGGACTCTTATCGCGCGTTCGCGGCGATCTACGACGACTGGGCCTCGCACATGACGGAGGACGTGCCCTTCTACGTCGAGCGGGCCCGTGACGCGGAAGGGACCGTGGTCGAGTTGGCGGTTGGGAACGGGCGCGTGGCGATCCCGGTGGCGCAGGCGATCGGGCGGCCGATGCTCGGCGTCGACTCCTCGCCGGCAATGCTCGCGCAGGCGCGGGAGCAAGCCGCGGAGGCCGGCGTCGAGCTCGACCTGCGGGAGCAGGACATGCGCGACTTCACGCTGGAAGAACCGGCCGCACTTGTCTACTGCCCGTTCCGGGCGATGCTCCACCTGCCGACGTGGCAGGACAAGCGGAAGGTCTTCGAGCGCGTCGCTGCGGCGCTGCAGCCGGGCGGCCGCTTCGTCTGGGAATCGTTCGTCTTCAACCCGCACCGCGCGGCCGAGAGCGACGGACAGTGGGCCGTGCAGGCCGGCATCCGGCATCGAATCGACCATGTCCCGGCGGACAACCGGGTCGACATCACGCTCGAATCGGGCGCATCGGTCTCGCTCTGGTGGGCCACACGGAGCGAATGGGAAGGGCTTGTCGACGTCGCGGGGCTCGAGGTCGAGGCGCTCTACGGCGACTTCGATCGCAGCCCGTTCACCGTCGACTCCCGGGAGTTCGTGTGGGTCGCGCGCAAGCCGGCGTGAGTGTCTACGACGCAATCGCCAGGCTCTACGACCCCTGGAGCGTCAGCGTCACCGAGGACGTCTCCTTTTACGTGGCCGAGGCGCGGCGGGCCGGCGGGACGGTGGTCGAGCTCGGGATCGGGACCGGGCGGATCGCGGTGCCGACTGCGGCGGAGGGCATCTCGGTGATCGGCGTCGACTCCTCGCCGGGGATGCTCGAAGTCTGCCGCGAGCGGGCGGAGCTGGCAGGCGTGGCGGACCTGCTCGAGCTGCGGCTCGGCGAGCTGACGGAGCCGCCGGTCGAGGAACGCGTGCGCCTCGTGACGTGTCCGTTCCGCTCGTACCTGCATCTGCTGGACGACGAGACGCGGCTCCGGGCGCTCGGCGCGGCGCGGGAGCTGCTCGTCCCGGGCGGGCGACTGGCCTTCGACGTCTTCGCGCCCTCGGAGGGCGACATCGCCGATACGCACGCCCGCTGGCTCGAGCGCGAGCCCGGGATCTTCGAGCGGGCCGACTGGGACACCGATGAGCGAACGCTGACGCTCTCGGTGCGCGGCGAGAACGGCGCGACGTCGTTCGTGCTTGCGTGGCTCTCGAACGATGAGTGGCGCGCCCTGCTGGAGCGTGCGGGCTTCCAGGTGGTCGGCTGCTACGGCTGGTTCGACAAGCGCCCCTACACGGGAGGCGAAGACACTGTCTGGATCGCGCGACGGCCGCGCTGACCGGGGTCTGACCCCGTTCCAACCGGGGTCAGACCCCCGGTTGAGGGCTGAAGCTCGCGCCGATGGCCGTTGCTGTGACCCCCGGGGTCAGACCCCGGTGGGAATGTTCCAAAGTCGGCACGCTTCCAGCCTGTCCGGGGTCAGACCCCGGACAGACCCCGAGGTGGCCGTTTTGGCGCGTCCCCGCCGGGGTTGCCGCGCCTAGAGCAGCTCGAGTTCGTCGCCGACGGCAACTTCGCCGTCCTCGACGACGCGGGCCAGCATGCCGCGCTTGCCGTCCAGCTCGGCGCGAAGGCCGTCGCGCAGCTCGTCCATCCGGTGGCACGGATCGCAGACCATCGTGATCTCGAAGACCGCGTCCTTGCCGACGCGCACGCGCTGGCCGATCGGCCACTGCTGCACGTCCATGCCTTCGACGGTCATGTTCTCGCGGACCGCGCCCGGCTCGACGTCGACCGACCGCAGGTGGTCCGCCGAGGCGAACAGCACCTCGCGTCTGGGCGGGTTCGCGTGCGCGCAGCCCTCGAAGCCCTCGCCGGCGATCGCGCGCCGCCGCTCGTGCCCGACGGAGCGGCCGCTCTTGCGCTCGGGAGACGTCCAGACGCCGGAGATCGTGGCCATGCGCGCAGTCTAGCCCCGCGTCCGACGGCGCTCCCAGAGCGCGATCGCGGCGACGAGCGCCACGTTGAGCGACTCCGCGCCCGGCTCGAGCGGGACCGATGCCCGCGCGTCACAGGCCGCGGCCACCGACTCCGGCAGGCCCTCGCGCTCGGCGCCGAGCACGAACGTGACCGGTCCGCCCAGATCGAGCTCGGCCAAGGGCTCGCCTCCGTGCGCGACGAGCGCCACCCACCGGCCCGGCGCCTCCTCCAACGCACCGACCGGCACGCGGAAGATCGCGCCCATCGAGGCGCGCAACGCCTTCGGCCCGGTCGGGTCGGCGCACCCGGCGGAGAGCGCCACAAAGGCGGGCCCGAGCCCATCGGCCGCCCGCAGGATCGTCCCGAGATTCCCGGGGTCGCCGACGTGCCAGAGCGCGAGCCCGGTCTCCGGCGCGGCCTCGATCGAGAGCCGAGGCAGGTCGTCGCGCCGGAAAACCGCGATGCGACGAGACGGATGCGGCAGCAAGGAGACGGATGCCAGCAGCTCCGGCGAGACATCCTCACCGGCGACGAGCACGTCGAGCGGCTCGAGCCCGGCCGCCACCCCGGCGTCAACGAGGTCCTCTCCCTCGACCGCGAAGAGCCCGAGCTTCTGCCGTTGCCGCGCCGAGGCGAGCTTGCGCACCAGCTTCAGCCGCGGATTGCCGGCTGAGGTGATCAGGCCTTTTCGAGCGCCGTCTTCGCCTGCTCGGCGATCTTCCCGAAGGCGACGGGGTCGCTCACCGCGATTTCGGCAAGCACCTTCCGGTCGAGCGGGATCTCGGCCAGGCGCAGTCCGGCGACGAACTGGTTGTACGAGAGCCCTTCCTTCCGGGCGGCGGCGTTGATCCGCATGATCCAGAGCCGCCGGAACGTCCGCTTCTTGTTCTTGCGGTCGCGGTAGGCGTAGACGAGCGAGTGGTCGAGCTGCTCCTTGGCGCGCTTGTAGCTCGAGTGCTTCAGGCCCCAGTAGCCGCGGGCCTGCTCGAGAACCTTGCGGCGCTTCTTGCGTGCGTGAACCGATCGCTTGACGCGTGGCATCGCTCAGCCCCGTCCCAGCATCTTCTTGACGGCCTTCTGGTCGCTTGGAGCGATGGACTCAGCTTGCCGGACGCGCCTCCGCTTCCCTGACTTGCTCTTCACCAGGTGGCCCGGAGGGGTCGTCCGCATCCTGCGGCGGCGCAGGAGCTTGCCCGTTCCTGTCACCTTGAACCGCTTCTTCGCTGAGCTGTGTGTCTTCTGCTTTGGCATCTTCTTCTCTCTTCACTCCCGCGTTCTTCGTCGGCCCCAGCATCATCACCATGTTCCGGCCGTCCAAGAGCGGCGGCGACTCTACCTGGCCTATCTCTTTGACGTCGTCTGCCAGGCGCATCAGCAGGTCGCGCCCGCGCTCCGGATGCTGCGTCTCCCGGCCGCGGAACATGATCGTCACCTTGACCTTCGCGCGCTGGTTGAGGAAGCGCTCGACGTGGCCCTTCTTGGTGTTGTAGTCGTGGATTCCGATCTTGGGCCTGAGCTTGATCTCCTTGACGTTGATCGAGACCTGGTGCTTGCGGGCGAGCTTGGCCTTCTGCTCCTGCTCGTAGCGGTACTTGCCGTAGTCCATCACCCGCGTGACGGGCGGATCGGCCTGAGCAGCCACCTCGACGAGATCGAGGTTCTTGCCCCACGCGTACTCGCGTGCCTCGTCCGCTGTCTTGATCCCCAGCTGCTCGCCGTTCTCGTCGACGAGCCGTACCTTTGGCGCCCGAATCATCTCGTTGATGCGAGCCTGCGGGACGGGAGCCCGGTCCGGCTCGATCGTTCGCCGTGGCCTCAAAGACCCTTCACCAAGTTCTCGGTTCCCTCCTTGTCGGACAAACTTAAAAGCCGCTGCGAGAGCGGCAACTCACAGGGTAGCAAGGTAGGAACGAAGGTCGTTCAACGATTTGGTGAATTGTTCTCCACCGCGCTCCCGGACGGCGAGCGAGTCGTCCGACTCCTTGTCGCCGTAGACGATCGTGACCGGGATCTTCTCGACCTCGGAGTCGCGGATGCGCTTGCCGACGGTTTCGTCGCGCTCGTCGACATCGACCCGGTACTCGAGTCGCTCAGCCAGGTCGTGCGCGGCCGCGCGGTGGCCCTCGCCGACCGGGATGATCCGGATCTGCACCGGCGCCAGCCAGAAGGGGAAGGCGCCGGCGTAGTGCTCGATCAGGATCCCGATGAAGCGCTCAAGCGAGCCGAGCAGGGCGCGGTGGATCACGACAGGTGTGTGCTCCTGGTTGTCGGCGCCCATGTAGGTGAGGCCGAACTGCGCCGGCATCTGGTAGTCGAGCTGGATCGTCCCCATCTGCCACGAGCGGCCGAGGACGTCGGTCATGTGTAGGTCGATCTTCGGTCCGTAGAAGACGCCTTCACCCGGGGAGATGACGTACTCCACTTCGTGCATTTTCAGCGCGTTCTCCAGCGCCGACTCCGCGTGGTCCCACTGCGCGTCGGTGCCGAGACGCTGCTCTGGCCGAGTCGAGAGCTCGGCGCGCGCCTCCAGGCCAAAAAGCCCGTAGAGGTAGCGGGTGTAGTCGATGATCCCGTCGATCTCGTCCTGGATCTGGTCCTCCGCGATGAAGATGTGTGCGTCGTCCTGGGTGATGTGCTTGACGCGCAGCAGGCCGTGCAGCGTCCCGCCGAGCTCGTCGCGGTGCAGGGTGGACGACTCGGCGTAGCGCAGCGGGAGGTCCCTGCTGGACGAAGAACATGTTCTCGCGGTAGTTCTGGTAGTGGCCCGAGGTCTCGTACGTCTCGATGTCGAAGAGCAGCGGCGTCTTCACCTCGACGTAGCCGCGCTTGAGGTTCTCGCGCCTGCGCAGGTCCTCGAGCGCGTTCCAGATCACCATCCCCTTCGGATGCCAGAACGGCATCCCCGGCGCGTGCTCGGAGAGGTGGAAGAGGTCGAGCTGCGTGCCGACGCGGCGGTGGTCTCGCGCCCGTGCCTGCTCGAGCTGCTCGAGGTAGGCGTCGAGGTCTTTCTGGTCGTAGAACGCGGTCCCGTAGATGCGAGTCAGCTGCTTGTTGCGCTCGTCGCCGCGCCAGTAGGCCCCGGCGAGGCCGGTCAGCTTGACCGCCTTGATCGGCTTCGAGTCCTGCAGGTGCGGGCCCCGGCAGAGGTCGGTGAAGTCGCCCTGCGTGTAGAGCGTGATTGGCCCCTCCGCGGTGTCGACGAGCTCGACCTTGTACTCCTCGCCCTGTTCCCCGAAGAGGAGGCGCGCCTCCTCTGCGGCGATCTCCTCACGGTTCCAGGAACGGCCCTGGTCGAGCTCGCGCTGGATCTCCGCCTCGATCTTCTCGAGCGCCTCCTCGCCGATCGGCTCCGGAAAGTCGAAGTCGTAATAGAAGCCGTTCTCGATCGGCGGCCCGATCGCGATCTTCGTGCCCGGGTAGAGCCGGCGAACCGCCTCAGCGAGCAGGTGCGCCGTCGAGTGGCGCAGGACGTAGAGCGCGTCGGGGTCCTGTCTGTCGCGTGTCGTCAAGATCTGGATCTGCTGGCCGTTCTCGAGCGGCGCACGCAGGTCCTGAAGGTTCCCGTTCGAGCGGACGACCACGGCCTGCTCGGCCAGCTTCGGGCCGATCGCGCGTGCCGCGTCGAGGCCGGTTGCGCCATCGGGAAGTTCGAGTTCCGAGTTGTCGGGAAGGACGACCTTCATGTGGGAAGAGGATACTTCCGCCCCTCGCGAGGACGACCGCAACGACGAGCTGGACGATTCGCCGGTCCCCGACCCGGAATCAGACGAGTCGGACGTGCAGGACGTTCCCGAAGCGGACTGAGGAGGGCTTGACGAAACCTAGTCTGTGCCGTCGGGCCGCGCTGTCCGCCCCGAGTCTGCGTCCTCAGTCGCCCCTGTAGCAACCACTACAGGGACTCCCTGCGTCCTTGTCTCGGAACGGCCATCACCCCGACGAAAGTGAGGTTCCGCCAAGCCTCCTAGTCCTCGCCCTCGACGGCAGCTTTGAGCTCGGTAGGGCACTTGAGCCAGTAGCTCTCGCGCAGCCACTCGAGTGCGGCTTCGAGCGACTCCTCGTCCGAGACAGCGGCCGTGATCCAGCCGTAGCGCCCGACGTGGCTGGCCGTGCGCACGTACGGCAGGAGGTGCGCGATCTCCCGCTCCTCCTGGGTCAGCTTCACGGTCACGTCGACCGAGCCCTCGCGCGTCACGGCCCAGCCGAAGACCTTGTTCTCGCCGACCTTGTAGACCGGGAAGTCGCCCCATGGCCGGTCCTCGTACGCCTCGGGAAAGCCGAGCGCCAGGTCGCGGATCCGCTCCTCGATCGTCGCCAGGCGCACGTCCGCATTCTGCCGTTTCGTCCGCGTCCTCGGCGGGAACCCGCTTATGGATCGAAAACAAGAAAAGGGGGCTTCGATGAGCAAGAGCGTCAAAGACGCAATGACCGTGAACCCGTGCACGATCGACGCCGACCAGACGGTCGCGTACGCGGCCCGGATGATGCGGGACGAGGACGTCGGGCTCGCCCCGGTCGTCGAGGGCCAGCGGCTGGTCGGGACGCTGACCGACCGTGACATCGCCGTCCGCGTGGTCGCGGAGGGCAAGGACCCGCAGGTGGTCAAGGTGCGCGAGGTCGCATCGACCGACCTCGTGACGGTCGACCCGCAACAGGACCTGGACGAGGCGCTGCGCCTGATGGCCGACCACCAGGTCCGCCGGCTGCCGGTGGTCGAGAACGAAGGCCGCGTCGTCGGGGTGCTCGCCCAGGCCGACATCGCCGAGGAGGCGAAGCCGAAGAAGGTCGGCGAGCTGGTCGAAGAGATCTCGAAGAGCTGAAGGAGGGGTCAAATGCCGAACAAGCGAGCGAACGTCAAGAACGAGAAGCAGTACGAGAAGCTGAAGGACAAGGGCATGTCGAAGGAGCGGGCGGCGAAGATCGCCAACTCGCCCGGTGCCTCGAGCCGCGGCGGCAAGAAGTCCGGCTCGGGCTCCAGCCGCAGCAACTCGAGCCAGGGCGGCTCGACCGCCCAGAAGAAGGCCGCCGGCCGCAAGGGCGGCAAGGCGACCGCAAGGAAGAGCTAGGACGCAGGCGTAGACTCCGCCCGATGAGGCCCGAGACGCTCACGTGCCGGGTCGGGGCGGGGTTGTCCGGCGCCGCCGAGGCGGCGCGGGCCGCCGCCGACGCTGCGCGGCAGGCCCGCGAGGCGCTCGGCGGCGCCGGCGCGGACCTGGCCTGCCTCTTTCTCTCGCCGGACCATCTCGACGACGCTGAGGACGCACTCGAGGCGGTCCACGGCGAGCTCGAGCCCGAGAGCCTGATCGGCTGCGTCGCCCAGGGCGTGCTCGGGCGCGACCGCGAGCTCGAGGAAGGCCCCGGTGCCGCGGTGTGGGCCGCCGGGCTCCCCGGCAGCCGGATCGAGACCTTCAGCGCGGTCGCCTTCGGCACGGACGAGGGCGTCGCGGTCGGGGGCGTCCCGCCGCTCGACGACGCCGATCTCGTGCTCCTGCTCGCCGACCCGTTCACGTTCCCGGCCTCTGCGTTCCTGGCCGAGCTGAACGCGGTCGAAGGCGAGGTGCCCGTCGTCGGCGGGCTCGCGGCGGCCTCTGCGGAGCCGGGCGCCCAGGCGCTCTTCCACGATGAGGAGGTGCTGGTCGACGGCGCGGTCGGGGCTGTCGTCCGCGGCGCGCGCGTGCGCACGGTCGTCTCGCAGGGCTGCGCCCCGGTCGGCACCGACTCGGTGATCACGAACGCCGAGGAGAACGTCGTCCTCGAGCTCGCCGGCCGGCCGGCGCTCGAGCGGCTGCGCAGCGAGCTCGGCTCGCTGACGGCCGAGCAGCAGCAGCTCGCCGCCCGCGGGGGCATCCTGGCCGGGCTCGTGATCGACGAGAACCGCTCCGAGTACCGGCGCGGCGACTACCTGATGCGCGGGCTCGTGGGTGCGGACGAGGACTCCGGCGCGCTGGCAATCGGTGAGGCGGTGCGCGTCGGCCAGACGTTGCGCTTTCACGTCCGCGACGCGCGCTCCGCCGACGAGGACCTGCGCGAGAACCTGGCGCACGTGCTGGACGGCGAGAGCGCCGCCGGCGCGCTGCTCTTCACCTGCAACGGGCGCGGCACGAACATGTTCCCCGAGCCGGACCACGACGCGCAGGCCTTCGCCGAGGCGCTCGGCGGCGACGCGCTGGCCGGGTTCTTCTGCGCCGGCGAGATCGGCCCGGTCGGCGGCAAGCCGTTTCTGCACGGCTTCACCGCGACGGCTGCGATCTTCCTCGAGAGCTAGGCGCCGGCCGGGGAGCTGCCGTCATTCGGCTTCGAACCGGGGTTGCCCGGCTCGCCCGTGAAGTTGCCGCCGACGACGCCGTCGTCGCCGTTGCCGGCATCGATCCAATCTTCGCCGAGCATGCCGATGATCTGATCGTCGCCGGTGCCGCCGTAGATGGTGTCGCCGCCGTCGACGGTCGCCCCGTCAGGCGCGCCGCAAATCAGATCGTCGCCGCCGTTGCCGTAGATCGTGTCCGCGCCGGTCGTCCCGACGATCACGTCCGGCCCGTCCGTCCCGACGATCGGCCCGCCGGGGGTGCCGACGATCGTGGCCGGCGTGCCCTCGCAGGTCGGCGCCGGCACGTCAGCCGCGACCGAGGCCACGCCGAACGTCAGGAATGCGAGCACGGCGATGCCGGCCGCAAAGGTTCCAACTCTCATGTTTCGCCCTCCCTCGTGTTGACGGGAGGACGGAACATGAGATCAGCGCCGAGTTCTAGGCGCTCTCGGCCAGCGCGGTGGTGCAGCTCGAGCGGCCGCGCTTCTCGAGGTACTGCTGGTGGTAGTCCTCAGCCGGGTAGAACGTCTGCGCAGGCTCGATCACGGTCACGACCGGATGCTTGTAGCGGCCGGAAGCCTCGAGCTCTGCCTTCGACTGCTCGGCGGCGGCCCGCTGCTCCTCGTCGTGAACGAAGACGACGGAGCGGTACTGGTCGCCGACGTCCCAGCCCTGGCGGTTCAGCTGCGTCGGGTCGTGCTTGCCCCAGAAGACGCCGAGCAGCTGCTCGTACGAGACCTGCTCGGGGTCGTAGGTCACCTCGACGACCTCGGCGTGGCCGGTCGTGTGCGAGCAGACGTCCTCGTAGGTCGGGTTATCGAGGGTGCCGCCCTCGTAGCCGGCCTCCGTCTTCGTGACGCCGTCGAGCTGTCTGAACGCTGCCTCGACGCCCCAGAAGCAGCCGGCGCCGAACGTTGCCTTCTTCAACACTTACTCCTCCTCCAATTTGAGTGCTGCCGAGTTGATGCAGTAGCGGATCCCGGTCGGATGAGGCCCGTCCGGGAAGACGTGCCCGAGGTGCCCTCCGCAGCTGGCGCACATGACCTCGGTGCGGACCATCCCGAAGCCGACTTCGCGCTCTTCGTCGATTGCCTCCTCCGAGGCCGGCGCGGAGAACGCGGGCCAGCCGCAGCCGGAGTCGTACTTCGCGTCGGAGACGAACAGCTCGGCCCCGCAGCCGGCGCAGTGATATGTGCCCGGCTCAAAGACATGGTCGTACTCGCCGCTGAACGGACGCTCGGTCCCCTTCTCGCGCAGAACGCGGTACTGCTCGGGCGTCAATTCCGCCCGCCACTCGCTTTCGGTTTTCTGGATCTTGGTCACGTTGAACAGTCTCGCAGGAGACGCGTGCGTTACGCCGGGAAACCCGAAATCCGAGCTGCCCTGCCAGGCGGTTGGGGTCGGGGAGCGCGCCCAGGCGCTCGCAAGCTGACTGCGACGTTCGTCGCGTTCGCGCAGCTACGCTCGGGGCGCTGCCTGTGCCCTCCGCCAAGCCACTCGAAGCTCGAGGCCTCGTCAAGCGCTACGGCCCGATCGCCGCGATCGACGGCGTCGACCTGACCGTCGAGCCGGGCGACGTCTACGGCTTCCTCGGGCCCAACGGCGCCGGCAAGACCACGACGCTGCGGATCCTGCTCGGCCTGATCCGTCCCGACGAAGGCGAGGCCCGGCTCTTCGGGCGCGACCCGCAGCACGACCTGCCCGCCGCGCTCGACGGCGTGGCCGGGTTCGTCGAGACGCCGTACTTCTACTCCTACCTCAGCGGCCGCAAGAACCTCGAGCTGCTCGCGGCCTTCGACCGCCGCGGGCACGAGCGGATCGACGAGCTGCTCGTGCTCGTCGATCTCGACAAGCGCGCACACGACCGAGTCGGCGGCTACTCGCAGGGCATGCGGCAGCGGCTCGGGCTGGCCGCGTCGCTGCTCCGCGACCCGCAGCTGCTGCTCCTGGACGAGCCCACGAACGGCCTCGATCCGGGCGGCATGCGCGACATGCGCCGGCTCGTCGCCCGGCTCTCGGGGGAAGGGATCACGGTGCTGCTCTCCAGCCATCTCCTCGCCGAGGTGGAGGAGATCTGCAACCGCGTCGCGATCATCCGCCGCGGCGAGATCGCCTACGAAGGCACGCTGGCCGACCTCCGCGCGAGCGCCGGCTCGAACCGCTACCGGCTGCGGACGACCGACAACGCTCGAGCCCAGCAGGTCCTGCGCGAGCGCTCCGAGGCGGCCGACGTGATCCTCGGGGGCGACGAGCTCACCTTCACCACCGCGGAGGCCGAGGTCGCCGAGATCTCGCGGGCGCTCGTCGGCGCCGGGCTCGGGATCACGGCGCTCGTGCCGGAGGAGCTCAGCCTGGAGAGCTTCTTCTTCGAGCTGACCGAGGGCGATCAGCCCGTGGAGGCCGCCGCGTGACCGGCGCGCTCGTCGCCTACCGCTGGGAGCTACGAAAGCTCGTCTCGCAGAAGCGCACCTACATCGGCATCGGCGCGGCGGCGCTGCTTCCGGTCGTCTTCGTGACCGTGATGGCCCTGCAGAAGGGCGGGCCTTACGACGCGCCGCTCGGCCACAACCTGCGGCGCACCGGGCTTGCACTCGCACTGGTCGTGCTCGACTTCGTTTCGCACTTCGGCGCCCAGCTGGCAGCCGCCCTCGTCGCCGGCGACATCGTCGCCTCGGAGCACACCGGCAAGACGCTGAAGATGATCCTGACCCGGTCGCTGCGGCGCGGGCAGATCCTGGCCGGCAAGACGCTCGCCTCGTTCACGTACGTGTTGGTGACGATTCTCGCCCTCGGCCTCACGGGGCTCGTCGCGGGCTCGATCGCCTGGGGCTTCAATCCACTCACGAACCTCAGCGGCGTGCGCGTCTCGGCGCTGCACACGCTCTGGCTGAGCGCGGTCGCGCTCGGGCTCTTCACCCTGCCGCTGATCGCGGTGGCCGCCTTCGCGATCCTACTCTCGACGTGGACGCGAAACAGCGCGGCCGCGATCGTCGGCACGCTCGTCTACGCGCTCGGGCAGGAGGCCCTCGCCGGACTCGTACACCAGAGCTGGGCGAAGGACTACCTCCTCTCGGATCAGTTCGACGGCTGGCACGGCCTGTTCATGTCACCTACGGACTGGACGCTGATCGCCCGCGCTTTTTGGATCTCTGCGATCTACACGGCCGTCCCGCTGTCGATCGCGTGGGTCTTCTTCAGCCGTCGAGACGTGGCGGGCGAATAGCGGCTAGCGGCGGACGGTCGTCGACGTCCCGACAATGGCGCCGTGCCGATCGAGCGCCTGCACGGCGACGTAGGCTCCTTTTGCGTTGATTGGGATGTTCGCTTCGAATCCGGTCTTCGGCACCGTCCGAATCGCCATGAGGTCGTCGTTCGCCTCGCCCACGAGGAGTCGCCAGCGCGTGACGTCGGTTGCGCCGTTCCAACTCACGTACGCGACTCCCTTTCGGATGACGAGCGCAGGCGGACCCGGCGGGTGCCCGCGCCAGGCGAACCGGTAGACGCGGTACGAATCCGCGTCCTTTCCGGGCGGCTTGCCATGCCCGAAATACGCGTCGAGTACCACACGGCCGCGCGGGTCGAACTCGGTGAAGTAGGGATTGGCGCCCCAGCCGACGACGATGTGACCGTCCGGAAGGAATTGTGCGTTGCCCTCGAACGGCGTCAGCAGATGCTTCGGGTGTGCGAGGCTGCGCACGAGGGTGACGCGCTTCCGTCCCGCATCGACACGGAGGACGAGCACTCGGCTGAACTTCTCCACGGGTGGAGCGGCTCCGTTGTCGAAGAGCGAGATCGTTCCGTCGGGCCGGCGGCGTGCGTCGTGCTGCCACGCGAACCGAACGCCCTTGCCGAGCGAAAAGTCACTTCGCTTGCCGCCGAGCCGCCAGAGGATGCGACCGCTGCGCCGGTCGATCTCGTAGAGCGTGTGCGTGTTACGCGCGGAGACGAGAAGGTTCCCGTTCGGCTCCACGTCGATGGAGTTGACGTGGAAGTAGTCCCACGGCGGCGTCTTCGCGCCCTTTGCCGCCGAGGGAGCGTGCACGTACGACTCACGAAGCGCGATGCGGGGGTAGCTGTGCCACTCGAACAACACGCGTCTGGAGGGGATCGCGACCTCCTGGATGATTCCCTCGAAGATTCGCCCTCGCTTCGGTCCGCCGTAGGGCGAGAGATCCACGTGCACCTGTCGATAGACCGTGAAGAGCGCCGTATCTCGCGGCGTGATCAGGAACTCGTGTACGTCGCCGCTCAATCCGTGACCGGCGTGGACCGTCGCGACGGTTCGGTAGGAGGAGTCGGCGATGACGTAGTAGCCGCTCCCGACTCCCATGGGCGCGCGTCCGCGCCACCAGGTGAGGACGGGCTTTCCGCGATAGCGCTGCACGCGAAAGTCGGTAACGCCCTTCGTGTCGAGCGGCTTGAACCACACGACGTGGCCCTGGTCGTCGACGATCATCGGTCCGGCCTGCGCGACGGCCATCTTCGGTGCGAGGAAGATCAGGCCCGGCGCGGTGTCCCGCGCGGCCGTCTCGATCCGGACGATCGGCGGCCGAAGATCGGGTCGCGACACGAAGTGCTGCGCGGGCAGGAGGGGCGCCGCGGTCCGCTGTGAATGCGCGCCACAGGACGCCGCGGCCAGTGCGGCCGCGACCACAACGATGGTGTGGGCCAGCGTTTTCCGACTCATGAGCCAGCGCGGGGCCGCCTGTCACGCGCGGCTACCGACGACGGAGGATACGGAAATCCCTGCTGCAAAAGCGTTATCGTCGCGGTTCGTGAACGTCCCGGTACCAGGGCCGTGGCTGCGCCTGACCGCGCTGGTCGCGTCTGCCGGCACGCTCCTCGCGGTCGTGAGCGGCGCCAGCGGCCTCGACGCTGCGCACCGAGTGCTCGCAGCGTTGGCCGTTCCGCCCTTGC
>VAWL01000064.1 GCA_005883965.1 Actinomycetota bacterium | reverse complement strand
GTTGCTGATCCCGCTGAACACGATGTTCTCGGGCCTCAGCGTGATCGTCGACCGTGAGTCGGGCGCCCAGCGGGAGCTGCTAGCCGCGCCCGTCCCGCGGCCGGTGCTCGTGCTCGGCAACCTCGCGGTGGCGCTCGCGGTGACCGCTCTCCAGGTAACGGTCCTGATAGCAGCAGCGCTCGCCCGCGGGATCGATTTCCACGCGACCGCGACTGGCGTCCTGTGGTTCGCCGCCGCCGCGACGCTCTTCGCAATCGGCATGTACGGCGTCGCCGAGACGCTTGCCGCCCGCGTGCCGAAGGCCGAGGAATTCATCGCCCGCGTACCGGCGATCGCGATCGTGCCGTGGTTCCTCGCCGGGTCGCTGTTCCCGATCTCGGCCCTGCCGGCGTTCCTCGAGTGGTTCGCGAGGTTCCTCCCGCTGACGCACGGGCTCGCGCTCGTGCGCTACGGGCTGCTCGGCGACAGCTCCGGCCTCCACGCGATCTGGCGGATGGGCGACCCGACCGCGATGGCCGCGTTGAGCCTCGGCGTGGTCGCGCTCTTCGCGGTCGCGCTGACCCGCGTCTCGATCCGCGCCTTCACCCGCTCGGCGGTTCGCTGACGAGATCACCGGCTCCGCCCCCGGCGCATGTGCCGAGGGCGGAGCAACGGTCGGTCGGGGCCCTGCCTAGCCGGTGACCGGGAAGTCGTCGCCGGCGCCGGCGCAGTAGCCGGTCCCGCCCGCGGACTCGTTCGACCACAGGCTCTGCACGGGGTACTGCTTGCCGTCGTTGCCGGTGATGTTGTTCAGGCCGCCCGGAACGGTCGAGGGCGAGGTGAGGCCGAAGTTGTAACCGACCCAGGCGCACTTGTCGCCGTTCTCGTAGGCGGCGTAGTCGTACCACCCGCCGAGGTTCTGGCCGTTGATCACGTCCTCGGCACCGGGGTCGGTGACGGTCTCCTCGATCTCGTGCCCGACGACTATCGTGAAGCCGTCGAGCTTGCCGGCGAAGTAGCCGGTGTTCACGGAGTTCTGGCCGCAGCTCGAGCCCATGTCGAGCACGTACGGCATGTTCGTGAACGAGATCTCGGCCTCCACGCCGGGGTAGTACTGCGGCTGCGTGTAGTCGTGCCAGGCGCAGTAGCCGACGCCGCCGTTGAAGCCGGCCTCGTTGAACTTCTGCGGCTGCGCGATCACGAACTGCGAGTTGTGCAGATCGGTGACGCCGAAATGGGCCACCGCCCGCTGGGCCTCCTGCGCGAGCTCGAGACCGCTGACGTTGTCGTGGATCGGGTTCGTGTCGTCGTACCAGACGCCGCCGTAGACGTTCGACGGGTTCTGGATGTAGACGTTCTGGCCGTTGTCCGTCTCGTAGTACTGGGTCGAGACGCCGGCCCAGTCGGTGCCGCCCATCGCCTTGACGAAGTTCGTCATGCGCTGCGCGGCCCCGTCGGGGTCGTTTGCCGGCATGCCGGGCGTCGTGTGGTCGAACGCTCCGGCCTGGCCCCAGCCCCAGAAAACGAGGTAGATCTTCGGCGTCACCTGGACGTGGCCGCCGAAGTAGGCGCCGTCGCCCCGGCCGAGCCGGCCGAGCCGAGCGCGAGCACGAAGATTGCGAGTGCGATCAGTCGTTTCATGGTCACCTACTTCTTGACGGTGAAGGTCGTGGACGCGGGCGCCGAGGTGTCGAATCCCTGCGTCGACTCGGCGTAGAGCGTGTGCTTGCCGACCGCGGGCGTCGGGATCGCGACGCTCCAGCTGGAGCCGGAGATCCGGGCCGGGATCGGGCTCGAGAACGAGGCGTCGTCGAGCGATACCTGAACCGCCTGGTTCACGCTGGCCGCGTAGGACGGGACGTCCGTCCACGACTTGCCCGAGTTGCCGATGAAGCCGCTGAAGACGAACGGGCCGTGCACGTGCACACGCAGGTCGATCCCGCTCAGGTCGTGCCCGGCCAATGCCGGGTTCGGCTGGATCGTGAAGGCGACCGGGTAGTCGGCGGCCAGCGGCGTGATTAGCACCGACTCGGAGTCCGAGCCGATGGTGACGCCGTTGCCGTGGTCGAGCGCCTCCATGCTGACATCGACCTCGAGCAGGCCGGTACCGGCGCCCGCAAGGCTCTCCAGGTCGATCGTGCCGGTGACGTTCTGGCCCGAGTCGAAGGCCAGCGGCATGCCGTCCGTCGACGGGAAGTCGACGAACGCGCCGTGGTCGACGTCGCCGCCAAGCCCCACCACTGAGGTGAGGACGAGGCCGCAGCCATCGCCGGCGTCGGTGCCGTTGACGACGCTCAGGTGCGGGTTGTCGTTGCTGCCGCCGCAGTCGTCGCGGCGCAGGTAGAAGCGGGTTGCCTGCGGCGTGGCGGCCGCGAAGCTGACCGTGCCGGCGACGGCCGTGTACGGGCTCGCACCCAGATGGACGGTCGAGCCGTACTTGGGGGTCGTGATCTGGACGGACGTCGCGCTCGAGGCTGCCGCCCCGGCGACGAGCGCCGTCGCGAGCACCACCGCCGCCACGAGGGGCAGCAGCAGCGCGCTGGACGTTCTTCGCATCGATTCCCTCCTGGACGATGCTCCCTAACGGGGGGATCCCTTCGGAAGCAGATGACGCTTCGCGAGGGTCTCCCTTCTTTTCAAGCGATCCAAACCCGATTCGCGAGTCAATGACTCGCGAGTCAAGTTTCCATAGGTTTCGAAACGGCTATCAGCTGCGGGTCAGCCCCCACGACAGGAGGTATTACCAGATGGGCTCCGCTCGCTTCTTCGCGCTCGCGCTTGCGATCGCCGCCTTCGTCACGGTCGCGCTGGGCGCGTCCGCCGCGTCCTCCGACACGGCGCCGCTGACCAACGCCAAGCACTTCTTCTGGGCGGCCGGTCAGGACCCGACGGGCACGGCCAGCTCGGTCACGAACGACATCATCTACCACGGCGGCAGCGCCGGCCCCGACGCGATCGGCGTCGAGACCACGCCGGCGGTCTACCTCGTCTACTGGGGAACGGAGTGGGCGAACGGCTTCACCACGCCGGACACCGATGGGAAGCTCTACTCGAGCAAGACGCTGCAGACCTACCTCAACTCGTTCTTCACCAATGTCGGCGGCAGCCCGTGGGCCGGCGTGCAGACGCAGTACTGCCGCAACGTGCCGGCCGGCACGACCAGCTGCGCCGGAATTCCGGGCGCGCAGTACATCACCAACCCGAAGCGCCAGCTGAAGGGCGTCTGGACCGACCCGACGCCGGTGCCCTCCGACATCGTCGCCTACGGGCTCGCCGAAAACCTCGTCGACGACCCGATCGCGATGGAAGCGCAGCGCGCCTCGGCACACTTCAACTACGACCCGAACGCGACCTACGTGATCCTCACGCCGCCGCAGACGATCGCGACCGGTCAGCCGGTTTACTGCGGATACCACACGCAGACGACCAGCCTCGACGGGATCGGCAACCCGTACCGGCTGCAGTACGCATTCATCCCGTTCCTGAACTACGACTGGCCTGGCCTCGGGAACAAGGGCTGCGGGATGCACGACGTCAACGCCAGGAGCGACGCGTTCGGCAACGGCATCTTCGACGGCTACTCGATCGTCACCGGGCACGAGTACTCGGAGGCGGTCACCGACCCGGACAACTTCTTCTCGGTGCAGGACGGCTGGAACGACGACACGACCAGCGAGAACGCCGACAAGTGCGCCTGGTACCACACCCAGAACATCGCGCTGGGCGGGCACGCGTTCGCCGTCCAGCCCACCTGGAGCAACGAAGCGTTCGACGCGGGTAAGGACGGCTGCGCAGTCTCGCGTTGACGCAGCTCTGACCTGAGGGAGCCGGGGCCAGCCGGCTCCCTCACGCTCACGCCTGGCGGGCCTTGAGCCGGCGGCGGTACGCGCGAGTCTTGTGGCGGCCGCCGCAGAGGAGCATCGAGCACCAGCTCGCCGACCGGTTGCGCGAGTAGTCGTGGAAGGCCCAGCGGCAGTTGCGGCAAGCCTTGAGGCGTGACCAACTGCCGTCGAGCATCGCGCCGAGCGCGACCGCGACGATCCGCCCGAGCGAGGCGTCCACGCCGTGCGCGTAGGGCTCGAGCCTGACCGCGCCCCACTGGTCGAGCTCAGGAGAAAGCCGGGCGGTGGCCGCGGCGGCGTTGAAGGTCGAGACCGCATCGGGGCTGAGCGGCCGTCCGTTGTTGGCCTCGAGCAGCGCGCGGAGCGCTTCCCGCAGCTCGTGCGCGCGGGCGAGGTCGGCCTCGCCGGGGGCCGCGTCGAGTTCCAGGCCCGCCTCCCGCAGCCAGGCGGCGAGCTCGTCCGGCGTCGACAGCCATTCGCGCTCGTTCTCGACGTCGGTGGTATTCACGAACCGCTGGACGATCGCAAGCGGCTCCGGCGCCGCCTTCGGCACGTCGTATCTCGCCACGACACTAGTATAGGCCTAACACCGGTTTCTCCAGGCCGGGATTTAGCCATTTGAACACCGTCGTCACCAATTTGCCAGTGGCAGGAGTGCTTCGCCTCGCTCGTCGACGGCTGCTGCGCACCGGCGGGCGCTACGTACTTGTCGTGCTCGGGATCGGCGCTGCGGCGGCGGTCCTCGCGGGGATCGAGGCGGCCGGGCTTGCCGCGGGCGACCGCAGCCTCGGGCGCGCGGTGATCTCGATCGACGCGGCCGACCGAGGAGTGCGCGTCGACTGGAGCGGCATCCCGGCCCAGGGGTCGCCGGCTTTCGGCGCCGTCGACCCGGTCGCTCGGCAGGCCCTCGCGGCGCTCCCGGGCGGACCGCCCACGCGGGCGATGCTCCTGCGCGAGGCGGAGATCGGCGGCGCCCTCACCGACCTGGCCGCGATCGACGACGTGGGCCGCTGGGTCCGTCTGCGCAGCGGCCGGCTTCCCCGCCCGTGCACGCCCGCGCGCTGCGAGGTCGTCCAGCTCGCGGGCACGGGGCGGCTGCCGCACCTCGCCGGCCTGAACGTCATGCGCGTCGGCCGCGGCTCGATCGCCTCGCTGTTTCCATTCGGCCCGCTCATCTCGAGCCCGACCAGCCGGTCGATCCTTACGAGCTCCTCGCGCTACCACCAGCCGGCTGCGCCGCCGTTTCTGCTCGCCGACGGCGTGGCCCGGCTCGCGACTGCGCGGGCGCTTTCGAGCTTCCAGCGGACGTACAGCTGGCTGCTGCCGCTGACCGCTTCGAGCGTCCATCCTTGGAGCTCTGACGGATTCGTCACGCGCGTGAATCGGGCGCGCTCGGACCTGGAGGCAGGCGGCGGCGCGTTCGACCTGCAGGCGCCGACCGACCAGATCGTGGAGGCGGCGGCGACCGCGCGGGTCGGACAGCGGCGCCTTCTCCTGCTCGGCGGGGCCGCTGTCGCGCTCCTCCTCGGCTTCGTCGTGCTCGCGGCGGTCGCGGGCCGGCGGGAGGCGCACGCGACTGCGCGGCGGCTCGACCGGCTCGGCGCGAGGGCGTTGCAGATTGGGCTGCTCGACGGCGTGGAGGCGACAGCCGTGGCGGTGCTCGGAGTCGCGCTCGGCTGGCTCGCCGGGGTCGGGCTCGGCGCCGCGGCGTCGCGGCACCTGGGCGATCCGGCCGGGGCGGCGCTCGCGCACTCGGCGGTCTCCGGAACCGGAATCGGGCTCGCCGTTCTGCTCGCCGCCGTTGCTGCGGTCGTGCTCGTCCTCACCCGCCGCAGCCCGGCTCTCTCCTTTGGCGGTGCCTCCGTGACCGTCGTCGATGCCCTTGCGCTCGGCGCGCTGCTGGCGATCCTGCTCGGAGCGCTGCGCGGCGACACCGACGCCGCGTCGCTCGACCGCGGCGGCGGCACCGGCGTCTTTTTGCTCCTGCTCCCCGGCCTGGTTGTGTTCGTGGCGGCGGTCGCGACGGCACGGCTCCTCTATCCGTCGCTGCGCCTGCTCGAACGGCTCGCCCGCTCGGCGCCGACGCCCGCCCGCCTCGCCGTCATCTCGCTGGCGCGCAGCCCGGGTCGCGCGGCGATCGTCGTCACCTTCCTCGTGGCGAGCCTCGCGCTGGCGCTGTTCGCGTCCGCCTACCGCTCGACGCTCGGGCAGGGGCAATCCGACGAGGCGGCCTACGCCGTGCCGCGCGACGCGCTCGCACGCGAGAGCCTCGACACGCTCGTCTTGGTCCCGGCGGCCGCCTCGCCGAGCGCGTACCGCCGGCTCGGAGACGTCGCGCCCGTCCTCCGGCTGACCGGCGAGGTCTCGGGCCTGATCAGCTCGCAGGGCCTGACGCTCCTCGGGATTCCGCCGGCGACCCTGCCGCGGCTCGGCGGCTGGCGCGGCGACTTTTCCTCGCTCTCGCGCTCCGAGCTGGCCCGGCGGATCGCGGCCGGCCCGAGCGCCATGCGCGGCACCCGCCTCCCGGCCGGGGCCCGGACGCTCGAGCTTCCGGCCGAAGTGCGCGGCACACCGCTCGACGTGAAGGCGACCGTGATGACGCCGCGCGGGTTGTTCGAGACGCTGGACCTGGGCCTGGCGAGCGGCCGCACGACGCTCCGGGCGCAGCTGCCCCGGCCTCTCCGCGGCGGGCTCGTCGTGCGGCTGTCGCTACTCCGCGCAGGCGAGCTGCCGCTCGGGACGAATGCCGGACTCGGTGCCCAGCCCGTGAGCGCGGGGACGCTTCGGCTCGGAGACTTTCGCGCCGGCGGGCGGCCCGTGCCCACGGACTTCGGCTCCTGGACGGGCGGGCCCGGCGTCCACGCGACCGGCTCGAGCGTCCGCTACCTGCTCACCCCCGACACCGGGGTCGCGATCGGCGTCTTCCGCGCGCGCCAGCCGACCGATGGGCGGGCGATTCCCGCCGTCGTCTCCCCCGCGCTCGCCGATGCGGCGGGGCGTGACAGCCTGCTGCCCGTGAGCATCGAGGGACAGGCGCTGCTGCTCCGCGTCACCGGCGTGGCCTCGCGCTTCCCGACGATCCAGGGCGACCTCGTCGTGGCCGACCGCGCGGCGGTGTCGACCGCGATGAACACGATCGTCCCCGGGACCGGCGTCACGAACGAGCTCTGGATCGACGCTCGCGGCCACTCGTTGCAGGCGCTGCGGAGGCCGCCGTTCGACGTCCTCGACGTGAGCACGCGCCGCGACGTGCTCGCGGGACTGCGGGACGACCCACTCGGCCGTGGCGCTGTCCTGGTGCTCGGCGGCGCGGCCCTGACGGCGCTCGTACTGGCGCTGGTGGGCGTCCTGCTCGCGCTCACCTACGACCTTCGCGACGAGCGCGGCGAGCTGTTCGACCTCGAAGCGCAAGGGGCCGAGCCGCGCACCCTGCTCCGGCACTTGCGGCTTCGCTTCGCGCTCGGGCTCGGCTTCGGGGTCGCCGGCGGGATCGTCACCGGGGTGATCCTCGGCGCTCTGACCGTCGGGCTCGTCCGCCTGACCGCCGGCGCGGGCGAGCCCGTGCCGCCACTGGAGCTGGCGATCGACTGGCCGCTCGTCGGGCTGGCGCTGGCAGGGTTCGTCGCGGCCGCGCTGCTCCTGGCGTTCGTCGTGACGCGCGCGCGCCTGCGGGGGACGCCCGCGTGAAGGCGATCGAGATCCGCGACCTGTTCCGCGTCTACTCGACACCCGACGGCGACGCCGCCGCCCTGCAGGGTCTGACCCTCGACGTCGGTGAGCACGAGCTGGTGGTCGTGCTCGGGCCGAGCGGCTCGGGCAAGACGACGCTGCTCCAGATCGTGGCCGGCCACGAGCGGGCCTCCGCCGGTGTCGTGCGCGTCTTCGACAGGGACGCCCGGCGCCTGCCGGCTCGCGACCGCTCGAGGATCGTCGGCTACGTCGACCAGCACTACGAGCGGGCGCTGGCGCCGGAGCTGACGGTGCGCGAGCTCGTTGCGCTGCCGCTCGAGCTCCGTGGCGTCCCGGCTCGCGCTGCTGCGCGAAGAGTCGATGCGCTGCTCGAGCGGGTCGGGCTCGGTGGGCGCGGAGACGCGCGCCGTGCCGAGCTCTCGGGCGGCGAGCAGCAACGCGTCGCCCTCTGCGCCGGGCTCGCGCACGAGCCCACCCTGCTGCTCGCGGACGAGCCGACCGGCGAGCTCGACGCGGCGAACGCCGGCCGCGTCTACCGCCTGATCGGCGAGCTGGCCCGGGAGGAGGGCTGCGCGGCGCTGATCGTCAGCCATGACCAGGCCTCGACCGCGATCGCCGACCGCGTCGTCCAGATCCGCGACGGGCGGCTGGCCGCCGAGAGCGGCCCCGCCGGGAACGGCGCCTCGATCGTTGTCGGCCGCGGCGGCTGGCTGCACCTTCCCGAGGAGCTGCTGGCGCGAGCAGGGATCGGCTCGCACGCGATTGCCGCCCTCGAGGAAGGGCGTCTCGTCGTCGAGCCTGCCGCCGGCGAGGAACTTCCTGTCGCCCCGGAGCCGCGGGTAGACGGCCGCGTGCGCCCGGCCACGGAAGGCGCAGTGGCCGAGCTGCGAGCGGTCTCGAAGCGCTATGGCGCGACCGTCGTCCTCGACGGGCTCGACGCGCGCTTTGACGCCGGCCGGCTCATGGTGGTCACCGGGCCCTCGGGCTCGGGCAAGACGACACTCCTGCGCCTGGTCGCCGGCCTCGCCGTGCAGACCAGCGGCGAGGTCGTCGTCCTCGGGCGGGAGCTGTCGGGGCTCGACCGGACCGCGCGAGCTCGCCTGCGCGCCGCCTCGGTCGGGGTCGTCAGCCAGCAGTCGGGCCTGGTGCCGTTCCTCGGAGCGCAGGAGAACGTCGAGCTCGGGCTCGCCCTGCGCGGCCGGCCCGCGGAGGAGCGCCACGCCCCGGCACTTGAGGCACTGAAGGCCGTCGGGCTCGAGCACCGGGCCGGGCAGCGGGTCTCGCGGCTCTCGAGCGGCGAGCAGGCGCGAGTCGCGCTCGCCCGCGCGGTGGCGGCACGGCCGGCCCTGCTCCTCGCCGACGAGCCCACGTCACGACTCGACGAGGCGAACGCGCTAGAGGTCGCGCTGCTGCTGGCCCGCCTCGCCCGCGAGCTCGGGATCGCGGTCGTCTGCGCCACCCACGACGCGCGGGTGATCGACCAGGCCGACGAGGAGCTCGCCCTGGGTCAGGAAGCCTCGAGCTGAACCAGGCCATGCTCGAGCAGCCGGTACGCACGCTTCAACTCCGAGCGGAGCTTGCGCTCGGCAGCGGGCCCGTGCTGCCCGGCCAGCGCGTGGGCGCGGGCGTTGCGGAAGTGCTGCCACTGGACGGTGACGAGGACGTTTGCCGCGACCTTCGCGTCGAGCTCGTCGACGCCGAGCTCGCTCTGGATGGCTCCCGCGAGCGCGTCGGTGTAGCGCGCCATGACCTCCAGCTCCTTCGCCTGCAGGGACGGCGACTCCTCGATAATCCGCGCAAACGTCGCAAAGCCCCTGCTGCAGAGCCGCCCGCACTCGGCCGTCTGCAGCCGCCCGAGCGCCGTCGCGACCGACTCCCCCGGGCGGCGGTTCTTGATCGCCTCGACCAGGGCCTGCTCGCGCTCGGGCACCTCGTCGTAGAAGAGATCTTCCTTCGTCGGAAAGTAGTTGTAGACCGTCTTTTCGGAGACGTCGGCAGCCGCGGCGACTTCCGCTACGGTGACGTGGTCGAAGCCGCGCTTCACGAACAGCCCCATCGCCTTGTCGGCGATCTCCTGGCGGGTTCGCAGCTTCTTGGTCTCTCGTAGGCCCATGATCGGAGTGTAGTCGGATTGTTACCCTTGCAGAATAATTTCTGTTACTGTAAATTGTAGCCACGCCACCGGAGGAAGGGAGAACGCTTGCTCGCTCGGCTCGCACACGTCGTCGCTCGTCATCGCTGGAAGGTCATCGCCGCCTGGATCGTGCTCACGCTCTTTGGCGGCTTCGCGGCAGGCCAGGTCTCGAAGCGCTGGTACCAGAGCTTCTCGATTCCCGGCCGCTCCGCCTACGAGACCAGCCAGCGCACTCTGAAGGCCTTCGGCGTCGGAGTGCGCCCGCCCAACGTTGTCGTCTTCCACACGAACGGGGACGCGACGAAGAGCGGCGCGATCCGCGCAGCGACCGAGCGCGTGGCCAAGGCGAACCCGGCGGCGCTGACGAGCTCGTACTTCTCGACCGGCAGCAGCGCCTTCGTCTCGCACGACCGGCACACAACCTTCATGGAGGTCTACCCGCCCGGTCTGTCGAAGTTCAGCACCACGAGCGGCGCCAAGGAGACGCAGAAGCTCGCCGCCAAGGGGCTGCCTGCGGGCACGACCGTGAACGTCACCGGGCACGATCCGCTCGAGGAGGCCAGTGCGAACGGCTCGAGCGGCGGGCCGGGAGTGCTGTTCGAGGCGCTGATCGGCGGCCTCGGGGCGCTGGTGATCCTCCTGTTCGTCTTCGGGACGCTGCCTGCGGTGCTCATGCCGATTGTGGTCGCGGTCGCGGCCATCCTCAACACCTTCACGCTCGTCTGGGGGCTCACCTACCTGACGAACGTCTCGATCATCGTCCAGTTCCTGATCGCGCTGGTCGGCCTGGGCGTCGCGATCGACTACGCACTGCTGATGATCTTCCGCTTCCGTGACGAGCTGCGCGAGGGAGAGGACGTCGAGACCGCGCTCGTCGAGACGATGACCCACGCCGGCCGCTCGGTGATCGTCTCCGGGAGCGGCGATCACGCTGCTGCCCGCGATGCTCTCGGTGCTCGGTACGCGGATCAACAGCGTCCGCGTGATGCCGAAGCGGTTCGCCGACAAGGGCCATCCCGAGGACGGGCTCTGGGGCCGCTGGGCGCGGCTCGTGCTACGGCACCCCTGGCGCGTGGCTGCGGTCGGAACAGCGATCGTGCTCGTGCTCGCCGGAATCGGCACGCAGCTCGTCCCCAACGAGGCGCAGCTGAAGAACTTCCCAGGCTCGGGCACCGGGATTGCGGGGCGAAACGCGCTCGCCGCGGCCCAGATCAGCCCGGGCGTGATGAAGCCGTTCAACATCCTCGTCAAGCCCGGCGGCGACCCGCAGCGGATTGCGGCTCAGGTGCGCGGCGTCGAGGGCGTTGCCGGCGCGGTCGCCCCGAGCGACTGGCGCCGGAACGGCAGCTCGATCGTGGAGGCGTTCCCGGCGATCGACGGCGCCGCCCCCGGAATTCAGGGCGTGATCAACCGCCTGAACACGAGCCTGTCCGGCACGCGCGCGTCGCTCGGCGGCACCCCCGCGGTCGACCGCGACTTCGTCCACGCGATCTACGGGAACTTCGGCTACGTGCTCGCGTTCGTTCTGATCGTGACGCTGATCCTGCTCGCACGGGCCTTCCGCTCGATCGTGCTGCCGATCAAGGCGGTGATCCTCAACCTGCTCTCGCTGGCGGCGGCCTACGGGATCGTCGTCTTCATCTTCCAGGAGGGCCACGGCTCGTCGATCTGGGGAATCAGCGCGACGCAGGCGATCCCGGCCTGGATCCCGCTGATGATCTTCGCGTTCCTCTATGGCCTCTCGATGGACTACGAGGTCTTCATGCTCTCGCGGATGCGCGAGGCCTACGACGAGACGCACTCCACCAACCGCGCGATCGAGCTCGGCCTGGCGCGCACCGGGAAGCTGGTCACGAGCGCCGCGCTGATCCTGTTCTTTGCGTTCCTCGTGCTCTCGTCGAGCCCCGGCTACGAAATCAAGCCGTTCGCGATCGGCCTTGCGGCCGGGATCATCTTCGACGCGACAGTGATCCGGGCGCTGCTCGTGCCGGCGCTGATGCGCCTGCTCGGGGAGGCCAACTGGTGGATGCCGGACTGGACGCGGACGGCGCTCTTCCTCCCGAAGCGCGAGCGCGCGCCGGAGGCTGCAGCCGAGAACGTCTAGGAGGGCTTGGCGACTAGATTGACCGCGTGAAGCTGCTCGTCCTCGGCGGGACGAAGTTCCTCGGCCGCGCGGCCGTCGAGGCGGCGCTCGCGCGCGGTGACGAGGTGACGCTCTTCAACCGCGGCGAGACGAACCCGGAGCTCTTCCCCGAGGCCGAGAAGCTGCGCGGCGACCGCGACGGCGGGCTCTCGGCGCTCGAGGGGCGTGAGTGGGACGCGGTGATCGACCCGTCCGGCTACGTGCCGCGTGTGGTTCGCGCCTCGGCCGAGCTGCTGCGCGGCTCGGTGGGGCACTACGTCTTCGTCTCGAGCGCATCCGTCTACGCCGAGCCGTACGTGCCGGGCTTCGACGAGAGCGCGCCCACAGTCGAGCTCGAGAACCCTGAGAGCGAGGACGTCATCGGCGATTACGGCGCGCTCAAGGCGGCGTGCGAGCAGGTGGTCGGCGAGGTCTTCCCGGACGCATCCACCAACGTGCGCGCCGGGCTCATCGTCGGCCCCCACGACCAGAGCGGGCGCTTCACGTACTGGCCGCTGCGAATCTCGCTCGGCGGTCCTGTCCTCGCCCCGGCCCCGCCCGAGCAGCTCGTGCAGTTCGTCGACGTCCGCGACCTCGGCGCCTGGCTGGTCGACGCCGCCGCGCGGCGGGTCGCCGGAACGTTCAACGCAACCGGAGAGCCGATTCGGCTCGACACGGTGCTCGCGGCCTGCGGCGACGCCGAGCTCGTCTGGGTCGACGAGCAGTTCCTGCTGGACCAGGGCATCGGGCCGTGGATGGAGCTCCCCCTCTGGGTGCCACGCGAAGCCGCCGCGTTCCTGCAGATGAGCGTGGCCGCGGCGGTCGCCGCCGGCCTGCGCTTCCGGCCGGTGGAGGAGACGGCGCGCGACACGCTGGCCTGGGCCCGCGAGGTTGGCGCCGGGCTTGTTGCCGAGACGACCTACGGCAACGCCGGGCTCGATCCGGCTCGCGAGGCCGAGCTCCTGGCCGCCTGGTTAAAGAGGGCTTGACGAAACCTAGTCTGTGCCGTCGAGCGAGGTTCCGCCAAGCCCTCCTAGGGCTCGCAGCTAGCGCCCTCGGCCAGCGGCAGGCGCTGGAGGAGGTCGCGCAGGGCCTCGAGCTCGCTCGGGGAGAAGCGCTCGGAGAAGAGGATTCGGATCGAGGCGACGTGGCTCTTGGCGGCCGCGCGGAGCTTCTCGAGCCCCTCCTCCGTCAGCTGGGCATAGGTCACGCGCGCGTCGCTGGCGCAGGAGACTCGCTCGACCCAGCCGCTGTGCTCGAGCCCGGCCAGCAGGCGCGTGATCCCGGAGGGCGTCAGGAACACCTCCTCCGCGAGGTCGACGCGGCGCAGCCGCCGGTCGGGCGCATGCGCGAGCCGCAGCATCACCTCGTAGTCGTTGATCGTCAGGCCGTGGTCGGCGACCAGGTCGGCGTTGAACTCCCGCGTCGTGGCGGCGTGCGCCCGAAGCAGAGCCGTGAACGCCTCGATCTCGGCTCCTTCCCGCGCTAATAGTTGTGTGCTCAATACTTGACGACTCAATCTTTTCTCGCTATGGTAGTTGACGAGTCAAGTATATCCGAAAGGAGCAGACAGACAATGTCCGCAGTTGCAAGCAAGACCGTGGTTCCGGCCGGCACCTGGGCCGTCGATCCCGTTCACACCACCATCGGCTTCCAGGTCACGGACACGAGCGACCTGTTCAGCACGATCGTCGGGCGCTTTACCGACTACGAGGGCCGCATCGAGGGCGGGGACACGCCGTCGCTCGAGGGCGCGATCCGCGTCGCAAGCGTGAGCACCGACAACGACCAGCGCGACGCGCACCTGCGCTCGCCCGACTTCCTCGACGCCGAGAAGAGCCCGGAGATCCGGTTCCGCTCGATCACCGTCGAGCCGACGGGCGAGGACACCTTCCACGTCCGCGGCGAGCTGACCGTCAAGGAGACCCCGTTCGAGCTCGAGCTCGACGGGCGCGTCCGCGGCGTCGGCACCGGCAAGGCCGGCGACGAGCGCCTGGTCATCGACGCCCGCGGGTCGTTCGACTGGGGCACCACCACCGTCGACGTCACGGCCGCCGTCTCGGCGACCAAGGAGGCGTAAGGAACATGAAGATCCTCGGAATCGCCGGCAGCCTCCGTGCCGGCTCGCACAACAAGGCGCTGCTCCGGGCCGCGCGTGACCTCGCGCCGGCCGGGACGGAGCTCGTCGAGTTCGACGTGCGCCACCTGCCCCACTACGACGGCGACGTCGAGGCGGCCGGCGATCCCGAGACCGTGGCGGCCTTCAAGGATGCGATCCGCGAGGCGGACGCGCTCCTGATCGCGACGCCGGAGTACAACCGCGGCGTGCCGGGCGTGCTCAAGAACGCGATCGACTGGGCCTCCCGCCCGCCGCTCGCTTCCCCGCTCGCCCGCAAGCCGGTCGCGATCATGGGCGCCTCGACCGGCCTCGGCGGCACAGCCCGGGCGCAGCAGCAGCTCCGCGACGCCCTCGAGTTCCCGGGAGCCGTCGTGGTCGAGGAACCGGAGGTGCTCGTCCGCGAGGCGTTCATGCGCTTCGACGAGGACGGGGAGCTCGCCGACGACAAAGTTCGCGCCGAGATCGCTGCGCTGCTCGAAGGTCTCGTCCACGCCGCGGACGGTGTTACGCTCGCGGCGTGAGCATCCGCGAGCTGATGACAGGCGACGTCCTCACGGTGGCGCCCGAGGACACGATCGGCGAGACGGCCCAGAAGATGGTCGAGCGCAGCGTCAGCTCGGCCGTCGTCTCCGACTACGGAACGCTGATCGGGATCGTCACCGAGCGCGACCTCACCCGCGCGGTCGCGGGCCGCGTTCACACCAGCGAGGCGCGAGTGCGCGAGTGGATGACCGCTGACCCGATCACGCTCGGCCCGGACGCCTCCCCCGCGGACGCGGCGAAGATCATGCTCGACAACGGCTTCCGGCATGTCCCGATCGTCGAGGACGACCGCGCCGTCGGGATCGTCAGCATCCGCGACGTCGCCCGCTGGAGCACCGAGTCTTAGGAGAGGTTGACGAAACCTAGTCTGTGTTGGCGGGGTTCCGCCAAACTCTCCTACTAGTTCGCGGGTAGCGCCAGCTCGAAGCGGCTGCCACTCTCGGCGGAGCTCTCGAGCCGAAGATGGCCGCCGAGCGCCAGCGCCAGCTCGTTCGCGATCGCGAGACCCAGCCCGGTGCCGCCGCCCCCACGCGACCAGAACGGCCTGAAGATCCGCTCGCGCTCCGACGGCCGGATCCCCGGGCCGCTGTCGTCGACCACGACGTAGACCGTCCCGTCGGTCGCGCTCAGCTCGAGGCCGACCCGCCCGCCGTCGGGCGTCCAGCGGAAGGCGTTCGACAGCAGATTCGAGATGATCTGGAGCACGCGATCGCCGTCCGAGACGATCACGGGCTTGGCGTCGACCTGGCAGCGGTACTCGATTCCGCGCCGCCGCGCCTCCTCGCTGAAGCTCGCGTAGGCGCGGTCGACGAGCATCTCCATCTCGACCTCTTCCCGCAGCACGGTGAAACGGTGGGCGCCAAGCTTGGCCAGGTCGAGGACGTCGCCGACCAGCCGCTCCAGCCGCGCGGCCTCGGCGGCGATCACCGCCAGCGACTCGGCCCGCGATTCCTCGTCGGTGACCACGCCCTCGCGGAGCGCGCCGACGTGGCCGCGAATAGCGGTCAGCGGCGTGCGCAGCTCATGCGAGACGGTCATCAGGAAGTTGCGCTCGAGCTCCTCGGCCTCGGCCAGGCGCGACGCCATCACGCGGAAGCGCCCGGCCAGCTGCCCGATCTCGCCGCCGCCCGGCACCTCCGGCACGTCGACGTCGTAGCGGCCGCCGGCGATCTCGGTTGCGGCTTCCGAGAGCTGCAACACCGGCGTGGTGATACGCCGCGAGAGGTACCAGGCAAAGGCCGCCGCGACCAACACGCCGCCCGCGAAGGCGAGCAGCAGCCTCTCGATCAGCGCGAGCCAGTGCTGGTTGAGCACCGTCTGCGGCTTGGCGACCGCGATCACGCCGAAGGTGTGGCGCCCGAACTTGAGCGGCCGCGCCACCGCGAGGAGAGTTGGCCCGTGAGGCGGCCTGAACGTGAAGCGCACGGCTCGGTCTCGCGCCTCCACGCGAGCGATGTCGACGGCACCCTTCGGCAACGGCCGGAAGGCGTTCCCCTGGCCGGGGAAGAGCGGCGGCCCGCGGAAGAAGATCCGGTCGCCGCCGGTTGCCAGCTCGAGGTACTTCGCAGAGAGCAGCTTCAGCCCGGCCTGCTTCCTGTAGATCTTGGTCAAGCCCTTCGCCTCGTTCGAGAGCTGGACGTAGTCCTGCGCGCGCGCTCGGTTCTGGGCGTAGCTCTGGAAGAGCCGCAACGCGATCGCGGCCGAGACGAGTCCGGCGACCACGACTCCGAGCAGGAAGAGCGCCGGGAGCTGGAAGCGGAGCGACCGCAGCATGGCCGCGAGCTCCGGCTAGGCGGGCGCCGCGTCCCGGGCGGGAGCGACCTTGTAGCCGACCCCCCACACGGTCACGATCGGCGACGCCTCGCCGAGCTTCCGGCGGAGCTGGCGGACGTGCACGTCCACGGTCCGCGTGTCGCCGGCAAAGGTGTAGCCCCAGACCCGCTCGAGCAGCTGGTCGCGCGTCAGCACGAGGCCGCGATGGTCGAGCAGCTCCCAGAGCAGGTCGAACTCCTTCGGCGCAAGCTGGATCTCCTCGCCGCCCACCTGCACCTCGCGACGGCCCGCGTCGATCTCGAGCTTGCCGTGCGTGATCTGCCGCGTCTGCAGCTCGCGGCGCTCGGGGACGCTGCGGCGCAGGATCGACTTGACCCGGGCGACCAGCTCGCGCGGGTTGAACGGCTTGGTCAGGTAGTCGTCCGCCCCGACCTCGAGGCCGATGATCTTGTCGACGTCCTCGTCCCGCGCGGTCAGCATCAGGATCGGCACGTCGGAGGTCTGGCGCACCCGCTTGCAGACCTCGATGCCGTCGAGGTCCGGGAGCATCAGGTCGAGGACGATCAGGTCCGGCCGCTCGCGCGCCAGCGAGTCGAGTGCCTCCTGGCCCGTCCCGACGGCGCGGATGCCGTAGCCGGCGTTCTTCAGGTAGAGCGCAACGAACGAGGCGATCGAGGTCTCGTCCTCGACGACCAGCACCGTCTGGGACTTGGCTGCCATAGCCTCAGGATGCCAGAGACACCCGTCACCGCCGCTGCGGCGGGGGCGGCGGCGTCCCGAGCGTGAACGGCGTCGGGTCGTCCGGAATCGTCCCGTAGGGGCCGTCGTCGAACGAGATCACGCCGTTCGAAAGGCCCGCAATGCCGGCGCCGTCGGTCGAGCCGGTGCCCTGGCCGGCGGCCGAAAGGAAGATGCCGGCCCCCTGCAGGCGGATCACGTAGTGGCCGTCGAGGGCGCGGAAGGTGAGCTTCTTGCCCTGGCAGACGGTCGTCGTCGCGTTGACCACATGCTTGCGGCAATGGTGATACTCGGGAGGCATGTCCTGCTTGGGGCGCAGCACGCGGATCCGGACCTTGCCCGTCGCCATCCGTCCGATAACCGCTCCCTGGAGCTTGTCGAAGACGATCACCGCCCGGCCGCGCTTGACCGACATCGTTCCGTCGGTGCCGCCGGCCGCGAGCAGGGCAGCCGGCACGGCGAGCGCGAGCACAGTGGCGAGCAGAATCAGGAGCCGTCGCATGTGCCCGGAGTATCGGCCACGGCGATGTGTTCGCAATAAGCGGCTTGTTAGGAAACGGTAAACCCGTCCGACAGAACGCGACAATCATGGGTGATGCGCGCATCGCTCCTCACTCTGGCGCTTGTTGCGGCGCTGCTGGCGGTCGGCCGGGCTCCCGCCTCCGTCGGTCCGCCGCACCTGCTCGGGCTGAGCATCTCGAACGGCGGCAGGCCGTTCGTCGGCGACACGCGCGAGCTCGCGACCGTCAGCCCGAACGGCGACCACCTGCGCGACCGGGCGCTGATCCGCTTCCGCCTCGACCGCCCGGGGACGGTGCGGGTGCAGGCGGTCGCGACCGACGAGGTGCGCCGGGCGGGGAAGATCGTCTGGGAGGACAAGCAGGCGCTGGCCGCCGGCCCGCACACCATCGTCTGGCAGCCCGGCCGGAACCTCGATCCCCGCACCTACCTGCTGCGCTTCCTGGTCAGGGGAAGAAACGGGGGCCAGCGCGTCTACGGCTTCGAGGCGCCGCAGGCGCACCGGCTGACGAGCGGCCTCGTCGTGCGGATCCTCGGCGTCGAGGTCTCGTTCCTGCGGCCGAGCTACCCCCAGGGCGCGCAGGCCGCCGTCTCGATCGCGACCGACGCGCCGTTCGTGCGCATCCAGTTCCTCTCCTACCGGAGCCCGGGCTCGCCGGGCACCCGCGACGCCTACACGAACGCGGTCAACCAGACCTCCTCGGTGCGGCTCGACTGGCGCGGGAACCGAAACGCCCCGCATACGCTGCACGTGCTGATCCCGCACACCGCCTCCTGGTCGAGCGGCGTCTACTTCCTGCGCGTCACAACCTCGGACGGGAGGATTGGCTACGCGCCGCTGGTGGTGCGGGCAGCGTCGCCCGCGGCCCGCGTCGCGGTCATCGTCCCGACCAACACCTGGCAGGCGTACAACTTCCGCGACGCGACCGGCGACGGCTGGGGCGACTCGTGGTACATCGGCGGCGCCAGCCCGTCCGTCGACCTGCGCCGGCCCTACGTCGATCCCGGTCTCCCCTACCGCTTCCGCGACTGGAACGCGGCCTTCTTCGCCTTGCTGCGGCAGAGCGGCAAGACGGCGGACTACCTCTCCGACGACGACCTGTCCGCGGTAGCGAGCGGCGAGGCCTTGCGGAACGCCTACGACCTCGTCGTCTTCGCCGGGCACGAGGAGTATGTGACGAGCCACGTCTACGACACGGTCGAGCGCTTCCGCGACCTCGGCGGCAACCTGATGTTCCTCTCCGCGAACAATTTCTTCTGGAAGGTCACGCGCCAGGGCCACCAGCTGCGCAGGATCGCCTTGTGGCGCCGGATCGGCCGGCCCGAGGCTGCGTTGGTCGGCGTGGAGCGGACGGCAAGCGACACCGGCGGCAACGAGAAGCCGTACGTCGTCCAGGGGGCGCTCAGCGCTCCGTGGGCGTTCGCCGGGACCGGCCTCGTGAACGGCTCGAGCTTCGGCCACAACGGGATCGAGGTCGACGGGCGGGTCAGCGCCTCACCGCCCGGGACGATCGTGCTCGCGCGGATCTCGCACGCGATCGGCGAGCACGATGCGGAGATGACGTACTACCGCGCGGCTTCAGGCGCGGAGGTCTTCGCTGCGGGCGCGCTCGACTTCCCGGACTCGATCGGCCTGGCGCCGGTTGCCCGGCTCGTCGACAACGTCTGGGCGCGGCTCGCGAAATAGCCCTACGACAAGGGCTCGTAGTCGTAGAAGCCGTGCCCGCTCTTGCGGCCGAGCTGCCCGGCCTGCTGCATCTCGAGCAGCCGCTGCGGTGGCGCCATCCGCTCCTCCCCGAGCGCGGCGTGCAGCGCTTCCGACACATGGACGTGCACGTCGACGCCGATCAGGTCGATCAGCGCGCACGGCCCGATCGGCCAGTTGGCGCCGAAGCGCATCGCCCGGTCGACGTCCTCGGGGCTGACCCGGGCCTCGTCGAGGACGCGCACGCAGTCATTCAGGAGCGGGATCAGGATCCGGTTGACGATGAAGCCGGGCGTGTCGTTGCAGGCAACCGGTTCCTTGCCGAGGCGCCGCGCGAAGGCGTAGGCGGTCTCGAAGGCCTCGTCGCTCGTATACGTCGTGCGGATCACCTCGACGAGAGGCAGCACCGGCGCCGGGTTGAAGAAGTGCATGCCGACCACTCGCTCGGGTGTCCGCGTCGCCTCGGCGATCTGCGTCACCGAGAGCGCGGAGGTGTTCGTCGCGAGAATGGCCGATGGCTCGACGATCCCGTCGAGCTCCGCGAAGAGCGCGCGTTTGACGTCGAGGTCTTCGAACGCAGCCTCGATCACGAGCCCGCACGAGGCGAGCTCGCCGAGGTCCGTGACGAGGGACAGGCGGCCGAGCGCAGCGTCCTTCTCGTCCTCGCCCAGGCGCCCTTTCTCGACGCCGCGGGCCAGGTAGTGGTCGATCGTCTGCCGCCCCCGCTCGCCGAGCTCCGGGTCGACCTCGCGGCCGACCACCTCGATTCCGGCCTGGACGCAGACCTGCGCGATGCCGGCGCCCATGGTGCCGAGCCCGACGATGCCGACGCGCGAGATCTCCGCCACGGCGCGCGATCCTAGTTGCTCACGTGCGCGCGTGAGTACCCATTCCCCCACCCTTGGGTGGGGCAGACTGCCCGCCACCCTCGTGGGGTGACGCTAATGGAGAACCCGTCACGTGTCTGTGACTGCTTCGTGCCGGACGCGTGACTTTTTGCCGCGGCGGCTTGCTAGAGCCGCTCGACGACCGCGGCGATCGCCTGGCCGAACCCGATGCACATCGTCGCCAGGCCGTAGCGCGCCTCGCGCCGCTCGAGCTCGTTCAGCAGCGTCGCGGTGATCCGCGCGCCCGTCGCGCCGAGCGGGTGACCGAGCGAGATGCCGCCGCCGTTCGGGTTCACGTCGGCCGCGCGCTCCTCCAGCCCGGCGTCGTGCAGGAACTGCAGCGCGACCGATGCAAAGGCCTCGTTCACCTCGACCACCGCCATGTCGTCCCAGCCGAGACCCGCCCGGCCAAGCGCGCGCTCCGACGCCAGCGGGTTCCCGTGCAGCATCAGCCGCGGATCGACGCCGGCGAGCCCGAACGACACGAACCGCGCTCGCGGCTCCAGCCCGAGCCGCGAGCAGGCAGCCTCGCTCGCGACCAGCACCGCCGCAGCGCCGTCGCAGATCTGGCTCGAGTTCCCTGCGGTCACCTTCCCTTCGGGCAGGAACGCCGGCGGCAGCGCGGCCAGAGCCTCCGCGGAGGTATCGGCCCGCGGCGTCTCGTCGAGCGCGAATAACGTGCCCACGTGCGGATTCGAAACCTCGATCGGCACGATCTCCCTGCCGAACCGCCCCTCATCCGCGGCGGCCAGCGCACGCCTGTGCGACTCGAGCGAGTACGCGTCGAGCTCCTCGCGCGAGAAGCTCCACTCCTCCGCGATCAGCTCGGCCGAGATCCCCTGCGGCACGATCTCCCACTGCTCGAGCAGCTTCTCGGAGAGGTCGCCGCCGCTCGAGCCCATCGGCACGCGTGACATCGACTCGACACCGGCCGACACGACGAGATCGAGCTGGCCCGACCAGATCGCCGCCGCCGCGTTGAAGTTCGTCTGCATCGACGAGCCGCACTGCCGGTCGACCGTCGTCCCTGCGACCGACTCGGGCCAGCCGGCCATCAACGGCGCCATGCGGCCGATGTTCCAGCCCTGCTCGCCGACCTGCGACACGCAGCCCATCTGGACGTCCTCCACCTCGGCCGGATCGAACGCCTGGCGACCGATGAGGTCGTTCAGCACCTGTCCCGCGAGCTCGTCCGCGCGGATCTTCGACAGTGACCCGTTTCGCTTGCCGATCGGCGATCGAACCGCGTCGACGATCAGGGCTTCACGCATCGAGAACAGCGTACAAGCGCCATTCGCCCGGGACGCCCTTCAGCTCGTGCTCACCGCGCTCCTCGAACTGGACTCCTGCGCCTGCCACGAGGTCCTTCACGGTCTGCGAGACGAGCACCTGGCCGCCCTCCGCCGCGGCGGCAACCCGGGAGCCGATGACGACAGCGAGGCCGGCCACCTTGCCCTCATGCAACTCGCATTCACCCGTGTGTACGCCTGCACGTATCTCGAGCCCGAGCCCGCGGACGCCCTCGATAACAGCCTGGGCGCAGCGGATGGCGCGCGCCGGTCCGTCGAACGTGGCGAAGAACCCGTCCCCGGCCGTGTCCTTCTCCTCACCGCGATAGCGCGCGAGCTCGCGGCGAACGAGCAAGTGGTGCCGCTCGAGCAGCTCGCGCCAGCTCCGGTCGCCGAGCTCCGCCGCCCGCTCCGTCGACCCGACGATGTCGGTGAAGAGCACCGTGGCGAGAACGCTGTCAGGAACCTCGGGGGGAGCTTCGCCGCTCGCGAACCGCGCGATCTCTTCCGGTACCTCCGGTGACGTCTCCATGTAGAACATCTCGTCTCCACGGACGGCAACACGTCGCGCAGATCCGTCTCGTAGAACGCGCGGTTGAGCGCGTACGCCACGCCCGGGCTCGCCCCGACCCGCAACCGGTTCGCGAACAACGTCCGCTGCTCGGCATCGTGCACGAGCGAAGGGGCGCCCTCTGCAAGCAGCTTGTCGCAGAACTCCTGCGTCCCCCAGGACTCGCGAAGCTCTGCCAGCTCGGCACGGACGTCCTCGCTCTGCGCCTCGGGGTTATGGGCTACGGGGTGGAAGAGGATGAGGGCCTGCGTCCGCTCTGGATACGTCGCGGCGTACAGCGCGGCCATGGAACAGCCGTCCTGCGCCGCCAGCAGAACCGCCCGGGACGAGTCGACGGCTTCCAGGACGGCGCGTACGTCGTCCATGCGGGTCTCGAGGGCAGGGAAGTGGCCGCCGAGGTCGGACAGGCCCGTGCCACGCTTGTCGAAGAGGATCAGCCTGAACGACTCAGCCAGCCGCTCGTAGAACATCCGCAGATGTGGGATCTCCCAGCCGTAGACAAGGTTGGAGACCCAGCCGGGCACGTAAAGCAGATCGGTCTCGCCCTCGCCGACGAGCTGGTAGGCGATCGCGACGCCGCCGCTCCGAGCGTAGCGGATGTCGAGAGCCATGTGTACGAGTCTCCTAGACTTGCGGCATGGCCACAACCGTCGTGGAACGGAAACTCCTGATCGGCGGCGAGTGGGTCGAGACCGGCGACTGGCTCGAAGTGCGCTCGCCCTACTCCGGCGAGGTCGTCGGACGCGTTGCCAAGGCCGGCGCAGACGAGACGAAGCGCGCGATCGACGCCGCCGAGCAGGCGATGCGAGAGCCGCTGCCGGCGCACAAGCGGGCGGAGATCCTCGTCCGCGTCGTCGGCGCGCTGGCCCGGCGGCACGACGAGATTGCACGCCAGATCTCAGACGAGGCCGGCAAGCCGATGAAGGCCGCGCGCGTCGAGGCAAAGCGCGCGATGTCGACCTATACCTTCGCGGCGGTCGAGGCGCGCAAACTGGCCGGCGAGATGGTGCCGATGGACGCGGCCCAGGCCGGCGAAGGGAAGCTCGCCTTCACTCTGCGGCAGCCGATCGGGATCGTCGGCGCGATCTCACCGTTCAACTTCCCGCTCAACCTGGTCGCGCACAAGCTCGCCCCCGCGCTGGCGGCCGGCTGCGCGGCCGTCCTCAAGCCCGCCAGCCAAACGCCGCTCTCGGCGCTCCTGCTTGCCGAGCTCGAGGAGGAGGCGGGGCTGCCGCCGGGCTGGCTCAGCGTCGTCGCCGGGCCGTCCGCCCAGATCGGCGACGTGCTGGTCGAGGACGAGCGGGTGCGGGCGATCACCTTCACCGGCTCCGGCAGCGTGGGCTGGAAGCTGAAGGAGCGCGCACCGAAGAAGAAGGTCAACCTCGAGCTCGGCAACGCAACGCCGGTGATCGTCGCCGCCGACGCCGACCTCGACGCGGCGGCGACGGCGATGGCGGCCAACGCCTTCGGCTTCGCCGGCCAGAGCTGCATCTCCGTGCAACGGATCTACGTCGAGCAGCCTGCCTACGACGGCTTCCTCGAGCGGTTCCTGCCGCGCGTGGAGGCTCTCGTCGTCGGCGACCCGGCCGATGAGGAGACCGACGTCGGGCCGGTGATCGACCAGGGCGCCAAGGAGCGCATCCTCGAGTGGATCGAGGAGGCGCGTTCCGGCGGCGGGGAGATCCTGGCAGGCGGCGAGGAGCGCGACGGGCTGATCGGGCCGACTGTGATCGCCCACGCCTCGCCGGAGCTGAAGGTGAGCTGCGAGGAGGTCTTCGGCCCTGTGGTGACGGTCAACGCGGTCGATTCGCTCGACGAGGCGATCGAGCTCGCCAACGGCACGCGCTACGGCCTCCAGGCCGGGATCTTCACGAGCGCGATCCAGACGGCGCTGCGGGCCGGGCGCGAGCTCGAGTTTGGCGGCGTGATCGTCAACGAGGCGCCGACCTTCCGCAGCGACCAGATGCCCTACGGCGGGGTCAAGGACTCCGGCAACACGCGCGAGGGCCCGCACTACGCCGTCCACGAGCTGACCGAGGAGCGCCTGGTTGTCCTGCAGCTCTAGCGTTTTGGGGCTGCGAGCGCAGGGAACCCAGCGCTCATGATCGGAGTTGCGCTGGCAATCATCGTGATCGGGATCATCTTCGGCTTCGTCATCCCGTTCGTCGGGATCGTCGTCGGGCTCGTCGGCGTCGTGCTCTTCATCGCCCTCCTGGCCGGATTCGGCCGCCGGGCGGGCCAGCCCGGAGCGTAGAGCCGACAGATCCCGCTGCTAGACTCGCGGCCCGCGTGGCGCGTTTTTCCCTGCTAAACCGCATCGGCCGCCGTCCGCGGAGGGACACTCCGCAGCAGCCAGCGTCCGTGTTCAGGCGTGCGCCCTCGCCGGGGGCGCTCCGCCGCGAGCGGCGCGTGATCCTGAAGGCCCGGGAGGAGCGGATCCGCGACCTCGGCGGGCTGACGCTCGAGATGTACCGGCACTCGACCTTCCGCGACGAGCTCCTGATCGAGCGCTGCCGGGAGATTGTCGCGCTCGAGGAGCGCCTGCACGAGCTCGACGCGATGCTCGCCGCCGTCGCGACCGCGCGGCGTGCTCCGACCACCTGCGAGTGCGGCGCGCCGCAGCCCTGGGGCTCGCACTTCTGCGCCAACTGCGGCCGGCCCGTCGGCGCCGAGCCGGTGGTCGCCTGCGAGAGCTGTGGCCATCCGCTCCCGGCCGACGCGAAATTCTGCGCGAGCTGCGGGCACCCGGCCGCAGACGAGGAGGAGCAGGAACCGGAGGCCGAAGACGAGAGCGACGAGGAAGAGGTCGCCGCTGTAGCGGCCTCCGAGGAGCCCGAGCCCGCAGTTGATCCCTGGGAGCGCTAGCCGGTGAGCGCGCCGGACCCCGAGCCCCGCTGCCCTCGCTGCGGGACGGCCTACAGCGAGGGGCAGGAGTACTGCCTCCAGTGCGGCGAGCGGCTCCCGCGGCATGGCGGATTGATCACGCGACTCGGCGCCGGGTGGCGCCGCCGGCTGGGCTGGTACGACCGTCCAGTCCACCCAGAGCGCCCCCGAGCCGACGACAGCGACCACGACCACGGCCACCACGGCAGCCCAGCCGCCGCCCCCGCCCCCGCCGCAGAACCGTCCCGTCACCTGGCCGGCCGGCCACGGCGGCTGGACGATCGTGCTCGACTCGCTGCCGGCCGCCACCGGCCACGCCCAGGCCTACGCCGAGGCGCGCCGGGCCATCCGGAGCGGGCTCAAGCGCGTCGGCGTTCTCGTCTCCTCCAGCTACTCGAGCCTGCATCCCGGCTACCTCGTCGTCTTCACCGGTGTCTACTCGAGCGAGGTGGCCGCCCAGAGCGCGATTCTCAACGCGCACCAGCACGGCTACGGAGGCGCGTACGCCCGGCGAATCACCCCCTGACGAATCACTCCTCGAGGCGTTTACCCGGCAGCCAACGGGGAAGCGGACTTTGTAACAGGCGCCGGGTTCGTTATATTCGCGTCGCAAGCCCAGCCGTAGAAGAGGATTAACCACCCGTTAACAAAGCTTTGCGGGAGATTAATAGGAGCCGGAGATACTGAACCATGGACGAACGAGCCCTCCAGATCCAGGCCTGCATGTATCAGTACTCACGTGCGATTTACAGGTCGATCAAGGACCTGATCGACCCGTACGTGGACGGTGAGACCAGAGTCGAGTACCGCCGCGAGGTGCTCGAGGCCTGCGAGCAGACGATGGAGCGGCTGGCCAAGGATCCGCTCTACTTCGCCAAGCCGGACCGCGCGCTCTTCCAGGACATTCGCCGCTACTTCCCGATCACGTGCCAGGCCCAGGTTGCCTGGGCCGTGCGCGAAGGCGTCGCTGCGGCGGTCGCATTCATCGAGAGCCAGATCGAGGCGGGCGCCTTCGACGGCGGCGTCGCCCGTTGCCGGGCCACGACGCGCAAGGGCAAGCCGTGCCAGCGCACGCCGCTGCCCGAGCGCGACTACTGCCCGTCGCACCAGCATCTCGAGCGCTCGAAAGTCGCGGCGTAGCCCGCCTTCTCCTTAGTCGATAGGCTCGCTTCGCGTGAGTCACGACACGGACAAGCTGATCCGCCAGCTTTCGCTCGTCGCGTTCCTGATGGCGGAGCGGCGGCCGGTCACCGCGCGCGAGATCAAGTCGAGCGTCGAGGGCTACCAGGAGATGTCGGACGAGGCTTTCGCGCGGCGCTTCTACTCCGACCGCGCGGAGCTGCAGGCGCTCGGCGTCCCGCTTACCTCGCAGCGCGATGAGCACACCGGCGAGGAGCTCTACAACATGCGCTCCGAGCGCTACTTCCTGCCCGAGCTCGAGCTGAACGAGGAGGAGCTCGCTGCGCTGCAGACGGCGCTCTTCCTGCTCGAGGGCAAGTTCGCCTACGCCGAGCCGCTGCGCCTGGCGCTGCAGAACCTGGCGCTCGGCCGCCCGGGCTTCTCCGAGGCGCCGACCCAGACCGCGATGCGCGTCGAGGTGCTCGACCCGGAGTACTCGATCGAGATGCAGGGCCGGCTCAGCAAGCTCGAGGCGGCGATCTCGAAGCAGCGCACGGTCAAGTTCCCCTACTGGTCGATCTCGCGTGACGACGAGCGCGAGCGGACGGTCAACCCTCTGGCGCTTTTCCAGGACGCCGGGGCCTGGTACGTCGTTGGGCACGACCTCGAGGCCGAGGACGAGCGCACCTTCCGCGTGTCGCGGATCCGCGGCGAGATCCGCTTCGCGACGCGCCGCGAGCGCGACTTCCGCCTGCCGGCCGAGTTCGACGTCGACCAGTACCGCGGGCGGCCGCCGTGGCAGATCGGCGACGCCGCCGGCGAGGCGCGGATCGAGGTCGGCGGCGACACCGCCTGGTGGGTGCAGCGCACCTACGGCGGCAGCGGCAAGGTCGAGGACGGCGTGTTCGTCACCGATTACTCCAGCCTGGGGCTGCTCGCCTCGTGGGTGCTGCGCCAGGACGGACGTGCGATTCCGCGCGAGCCCGAGGACCTTCGCCGCGAGATCGCGCGCGCTTTGAAGCTGGCGCGCGAGCGGCACGAGAAGGCGCCTGGCCGGCTGGCGGCCGAGTCGGACGGCGCCGAGGAAGTGCCGATCGAGCGGCCGGCCGCGCCGGTGGCGCCCGAGCGCTTCGCCGTGCTGCAGGCACTGCTCGCCTACCTGCTCGACCAGTGCGGCGACGAGCCCGAGGCGGAGATCCCGGCCGCCGATCTCGTCGAGCGCTTCCACATCCCGCCCGAGGAGCTCGAGGAGCACCTCTCGTTGCTCAATCTCGTCAACTTCGGCGGCGGCTGCTACGCGGTCTACGCCGAGCTCCACGACGACACCGTCACGGTCGACAAGGAGCTCTTCGGCGACACCTTCCGCGCACCGCCGCGCCTGACGCCGCTCGAGGCGCGCGCGATCCGGCTCGCGCTCGAGTTCGTCGGCCCGATGATCGCCGCCGACGCGCGCTCGCCGCTCGAGCGCGTGCGCGCGAAGCTGGAGGAGACCTTCGGCGAGTTCGAGCTGGCGCAGACGCCCGAGCCGAACGTCCAGCGGGCCGAGGAGGATCTTGTCGCGACCTTGAGCCACGGCGCCAACGAGCGGCGGCTGGTCGAGGTCGACTACCTGAAGGAGGGCGAGGACGAGGTGTCGATGCACCTGGTCGAGCCGTACGCGCTCGAGCGGCGGCTGCCGTTCTGGTACGTCCACACGTGGGACCGCACCCGCGACGGCGAGCGGTCTTTCCGGCTCGACCGGATGCGCAGCGCCCGGATCCAGCGCGCCCACTTCGAGCCGCGCGAGGGCTTCGATCCGCACGTCTTCCGCGACGCCAGGCCGGCCAAGATCTGGTACTCGAAGCAGGTCGCACGCTGGGAGGTCGAGAAGGGCGCGCACCCGCTGGCCGACGGCTCGGCGGTGGCGGAGAAGCCGGTCGGCAGCCCGGAGTGGCTGGTCGGCGAGATCCTCAGCTACCGCGGCGAAGCTGTCGTCCTCGAGCCGCCGGAGCTCCGCCGGGCCGTGGCGAAGCGAGCGCAGGAGCTGCAACGAGAGCTCGGCGTCTCCCGCGTCCGCGCGGCCGCGAAGTCCTAAGCCTGCTGCTCGCGACGGTCGAGCTCGGCTTGCGCCTTCTCCGCAAGCCGGCGCGTCCGCTCCGCGTTCTCACGCATTTGGCGCCGCGCCTCATGTGGAGGCAGATCTTGGCCATACGTCGCTGTCTCCAGCGGCCTTCCCAGCTTGGCCAGCGCTTCCTCCGCGAGTCCTCGCGTGCGCGCGGCATTCTCTCGCATCTGGCGACGCGCCTCGAGATCAGCTTTCGTCGGCTTCCTCTTCTTCTCCATCGTCGCCTCCGAGCATCACTTTGAACAGTAGCGCGATGATTTCGTCACCAGAGATCAGACCTTCGTCGATGCCTAAGCCTCGCCACACGCGATCTTCCCTGCAAGATGGCCGTTATGGACTAGCTCTGGACCGGGAGGTCGAGCGTGAACGTCGAGCCCTGGTCCAGCGCGGACGAGACCTCGAGGGTGCCGCCGTGGGCCTCGGCGATCGAGCGGGCGATGAAGAGGCCGAGGCCCGTGCCGGGGCGGGCGTTGCCGGTGGTCACGCGGCCGAACTTCTCGAAGATCAGGCGCTGGTCCTCGCGTGCGATCCCCGGGCCGCGGTCGATCACGTCGATGCGAACGCGCCCGTCCTCGGCGTAGGCGCGCACCTCGACGTCGTCCCCCGCCGGTGAGTACTTGATCGCGTTGTCGATCAGGTTCATCAGCACCTGCCGGAGCCGCTCGTGATCGCCGCGCACCGACGGAAGCGGGTCCCGCACCTCTGCACGAACCTGCACCTCGTCCGAGCTGAGCTCCGCCGTGGCTACCGAGTCGCGCACGAGGTCGCCGAGGTCGACGTCACCGAAGCGGAAGCTGAACGTGCCGGCCTCGATCCGCGAGGTGTCGAGCACGTCGCCGATCAGCGTCGCCAGGCGGCCCGTCTCGCCCGCGATCAGGTCGAGGAACGACTCGCGCTGGGTGGCGGTGAGCTCGCGCCAGCGCTGCTGGAGGGTGCGCGCCGAGCCGATCACGGCCGCCATCGGCGTGCGCAGCTCGTGCGAGACGAGAGAGACGAAGTCGGCGCGCAGGGCCGAGAGGCGGCGAAGCTCCTCGACCGTTCTCCGCTCGGCCTCGTAGGCGCGGATGTTCTGGACGGCGCTCGCGACGAGCCGGCCGAGCAGGCCCGTGAGCTCGATCTCCTCCGTGCTGAAGGCGTCGGCCTCGCGGCGGACGAGCGAGAGCATGCCGACCGTGCGCGCACCCTGGAGCAGCGGCGTCGCCAGCCGCGAGCGCAGCCCGAGGGCGAGGAACTCCTCCTCCTCCGGATACTCGGCGTGCTGCATGTCGCGCCGGTAGACGGCGCGGTTCGTGCGGAGCAGCTCCTCCAGCAGCGTGCCGCGCGTCGGCCTCGCTGAGCCGGGCGGCAGCACCCGTCCGGCACCGGCGCCGGCGACCGCCATCACCTGGGCGGTGCCCTCCTCGCTGAGCACGATCGCAACGCGGTCGAACGGGACGAGCCCGCGCACCTCGCGGATGAACGCGTCGAATGCCTGCTCGAGCTCCAGTGAGGAGCTGAGCGCCCGCGCGCAGCGGTTCGCAGCCTCGAGCACGTCTGCCCGCCGGCCGAGCTGGTCGCGGAGCCTCTCGGCCTCGGCGGCACGCGTCTCCGCGATGTTTCCCTCACGCCGCAGCCGGACGAAGAGCCAGCCGACGATCAGGGCCATCATCGCCTCGAGCCCGATCTGGAGCGTGACGTAGTTGACGTGGTAGGTGTGCGGCGGGAACCGGCGCTGGCGCAGCCACTCGAACACGGCGATCACCGGCGCGCTAGCCAGGGTCAGGCCGAGAGCGCCCGTGATCCCATAGCGCAGCGCCGCCTCGACCAAGGGCACGAAGATCACCTGGCGGATCGGCGAGCCCAGCTGGAAGTTGTAGATCAGGATGTAGGCCGAGACGATGGCGAAGTCGAAGGCCAGCGCGCACGCGCCCAGCGCGACCTGCGTGCGGCGCGGCCATTCGCGCCGCGAGAGCACGAGCAGCACCAGCGTCCCGACCGCGAAGATGCCGGTCGTGATCCAGGCCAGCCGCTCGTAGCCCTTCGGGTAGTAGCCGGCGACGGCGACCTGAAAGATCGCGAAGCCGACGCCTCCGACGCGGATCCAGGCAAGCCAGCGCTCGGTCTCCCGCAGGCGCCGCAAGTCGGTCATGCGTCCCTCAGGCGCGCGAGCGCCCACTCGGCGTGCTCGCGCAGCAGCGGGTCGTCGCTCTCCGCGTACCGCTCCGCGAGCGCCGGGTCGCCGCCCGCGTTGCCGAGCGCCACGAGCGCATTGCGGCGCAGGTAGCGCGGGTCGTTGCGCGGCACGAACAGCCGGTCGTAACGGCGCGCCAGCTCCGCGCCATCGGCCTCGAGCCAGTCGACAAGGGAGACGTTCGGCTCCGCGCCCTCCGGCGGTGCCTGGCCTGCGCGCCGCTTCTCGACCCCATGGTTCCAGGGGCAGACATCCTGGCAGATGTCGCAGCCGTAGACCTGGTCGCCGAGCTCGGCCCGGTATTCCTCCGGGATGGGCCCGCTCGCCTGTGTCCAGTACGAGAGGCAGCGCGTGGCGTCGAGCACGCCGGGCTCGTCGAGCGCGCCGGTCGGGCAAGCCTCGATGCAGAGCGTGCAGGAGCCGCAGTCGGCATCGAGCGGAGGTGTCGGCTCGAGCTCGACGTCGGTGACGAGGGTGCCGAGCACGACCCAGGAACCGTGGCCCCGCGTGATCAGCATCGTGTTCTTGCCGTAGAAGCCGACGCCGGAGCGCGCCGCACCCTCGCGGTCGACGTGCTGGTTCGCGTCGACGAGCACGCGGTACGTTCCGCCGAACCTCCGCCCGAGCTCGTCGAGGCGCTCGCGCAGGACG
>VAWL01000063.1 GCA_005883965.1 Actinomycetota bacterium | reverse complement strand
TCACCTCCTGCACGAGCGGCTCGTACTCCTCGGCGTCGGCGTACGCCGTCTCCACGTCCTCGCCCGTCTCGCAGCGGAAGTTCTGGCGCCCGAAGCGGCGCTTGAAGCCCTCCGTCGAGGACGGCTTGACGATCACCGGGTAGCCGAGCTCGTCCGCGGCCGCTCGCGCCTCCGCGGCCGAACCGGTCGCGACCGTCCACGGGCGGGTCACCGAGGCCGGAGCGCGCGGTCGCGTTCAGCGGCTCGTCGTGCGTGGGGAAGACCGGCACCGGCGCCTCGAGCTCCTCACCCAGCGCCGCGAGGTAGTCGATGAATGCGCCCTCGTCCTGGGGGTCCGGGCACACACGCGCCTGCGCGTAGCGCGAGCGGAAGCCGAGCGCCGAGGGCCGGTGGTCCAGGGCGAGCACCGGGACGCCGGCCCGCCCGAGCGAGCGGATCGCCGCGAGGCCGTTGACCCAGCCGACGTCCACCACCACGGCTGCGGGCCGGTCGCTCACGCGAGCAGCTCGCGGGCGGAGGAGCGGGCCAGCCAGCGGGCGGCCGCGAACGACGTCTTCCGCCGTTCGCCGGTGAAGACGACCGAGCGCAGCAGCATCGCGACGAGCAGCAGCCACCGCGCCTGCTCCGCCTCGGTCAGACCGCGGTGCTTCGCAAGGAAACGCAGATGGCCGCGAAGCTGCTCGCGGTACATCGGCCCCCAGTCGCGCGCCGTCGTCGCGCCGCCCACGTGCGTGAACTCCGCGTCCGGGGTGAAGAACACGCTCCACCCGGACTGGCGGAAGCGATAGCACCAGTCCGTCTCCTCGCTGAACATGAAGAAGTCCTCGTCGAAGAGGCCTACGGTATCGGCGGCCTCGCGACGCACGAGCAGGCAGGCGCCCATCAGGAAGTCGGCCTCGCGCACCCGGTCGTGCTTGAACCGCGCGCCGTAGAACGCGTTCAGGGCGCGCGTGCGGGGGGCGAGCTTGCGCAGGAAGAAGTACTCGGTCGCGAGCCGCCAGAGCGTCGGAAAGCCGCGCACCGAGCGCTGCAGCGAGCCGTCCGGGTTTAGGAGCTTCGGTCCGACAACGGCAGCGCGGGGATGCTTGTTCGCGAAGGCCGCCAGCCGCGCGACCGCGTCCCCGATCGCCCAGGCGTCGGAGTTCAGCAGCAGGTAGTAGTCGCCGGTCGCGAGCCGCATGCCGGCGTTCGAGCCGCCGCCGAGTCCCTTGTTCTCCTGCTCGACCAGCGTCGCCTCGGGGAAGCGCTCGCGCACCAGGTCGAGCGTCCCGTCGGTCGAGCCATGGTCGACGACGATCGTCTCGTGCCCGCGCACACTCTCGAGACAGCGCTCGATCCACGGCAGCGCGTTGTAGGTGACGACGACGACGGAGACGCGGGAGTCAGCCACCGTCGTGCTGCGGGCTCGGACGAACGAGCCCGCGGAGGCTCTGCCACCCGAGCAGCAGCGCCCCCGGGAGCGACAGGCAGAGCGTGACGGCGAAGAACAGGAACCCGGTCGCGAAGGCCTTGTCGGCGCTCACGCCCAGCCCACCGAGGAAGCTGACGAAGAACGACTCGCGCACGGCGATCCCGTTGATCGTGAACGGCACCAGCAGGACGAGGAAGAGCAGCGGGCCCATCACGTAGTAGGGCCGTGGCGAGAGGTCGACCCCGACCGCCTTACCCGAGAGCCAGATCGCCAGCACGCGCACCGATTGCACGGCGAGCGTCAGCGAGAAGACGCCGAACAAGAGGCCCGCATGGTCGCGAAAGCCGTGGATCCCCTCGTAGGCAGCGCGAAGCGGCTTCTCGAGCCAGATCCGGCGCAGCAGCGGCACCGAGAGCGCTAGCAGCGGGCGGGCGCGGCGCGAGAAGAGCGCGATCGCCAGCACGATCGTGAGGACGACGAACACGCCCTCGACCCAGAGGTAGACGCCAACGGGGTAGTGGCCGATCGCCAGTGCGAAGCCAACGCCCGCGAGAGCCAGCGTGGCCGCGCCGCCGAGCGCGCGCTCGAGCAGCACCGAGCCGGCGACCGTGCCGCCCTCGCCCGGGTGGCGCTTGGCGGTCTCGTAGATCCGCACCGCGTCGCCGCCGACCGCCGTCGGCAGGATCTGCCCCGCGGTGTAGGCGACGAAATAGGCCCGCGTCAGCCACGAGAGCCGGTCGCGGATCCCGCGCGCGTTCAGGAGCTGCTGCCAACGCCAGGCCATCGGCCAGACCGAGCCGATCATGATCGCGACCGCCCCCAGGAAGTAGCCCACGTTCGCGTTCGCGAGGATGTGCAGCGTCCTGGAGATGTCGATCTTCCAGACGATGTAGGCGGTACAGCCACCCGTGATGACCAGGGTCCCGCACAGGCGGAGCAGCCTCTTCTGGCGGTTAGACAGCTTGCGCATGGGGCGGCCGGAAGCGTATGCACTCGGCCGCCTGCGTCGCCCGCTCGAGAGCCTCGGCCGGGCTGCCGCCGGTCGCGAGGACCGCGCCGGCCCGGTCGGTGTCGCCGTGGACGCGCACCCACTCGATCCCCGGCAGCGACTCGGCTTCCACCAGCCCGTCCGGCGAGCACGTGCCGTCGAGGAAGCGGACGCACGCTCCGCCTGCGCAGCGCTTCGTCCGCAGCTCCTTCGCGGAGACCGGCTCGCCGAGCGCCGCGGAGAGCGCGAGCGCGTGCAGGTCGACGCCGACCGCCGCCTGGCAGAGCTCCGGCTCGTGGCCGCCGCCGATCCTTGCCGAGAGCTCGAGGACCCTCGGGCGGCCGCCGCCGACGAGCAGCTGGGTCACCGTCGGCCCTTCGCGGATCCCGAGCGCCCTGGTCGCGCGGGCCGCCATCACCGTCGCCGCCTGCGCGTGACAGCTCTCCCAGACGTGAGCGAGCGGGGCGCGGTCGGTCACGGCCAGCGGGTGGAAGACACCGTCGCGGGAGAACGCGCTCACGGTCACGACCGGCTCCTCGACGAGCTCCTCGACCAGTGCCAGGCCGAGCCGCGACGAGCGCAGCGCTGCGGCGATTGCCGCACGCAGCTCACGGGAGGAGCGCACCAACGCACGGGTGCGCGGGCCCTGGCGATCGGGCGGGCGCACGACGCAGGGGACGCCGACCACCTGGTCGGGCCTCGAGACCACCTGCCAGCGCGGCTGTGGCACGCCGGCCTCGGCCAGCTTCTCTCGCTGGCGGAGCTTCGAGGTCGAGAGAACCGCCGTCTCCGGCGAGACCGGATGGGCCAGGCCCAGACGCGCGGCGATCCGCGCCGCAGGGCCGACCGGCCAGTCGGCGCCCGGCGCGATCACGCCGTCGATCCGCGCCGCCTCGGCCAGACGCTCGAGGGCCGGCTCGTCCTCGACCGAGACAATCGCCCGCCGGTGGGCGTGGCGAAAGCCGGGTGCCGTCGGGTCGCGGTCGACCGCGATCACGAACAGCCCGCGGGCCTTCGCAGCCGCGAGCAAGCCGAGCTGTCCGGTCCCGGCTCCGAGAACGAGCAGTCGCTCCAAGGCACCCATTGTCACGAGGGGGCGGGACGGCGTTTATTTCCCCTGGATTCTGCGAGAATGTCTTCCGTGTCGACAGTCCTCGACGAGCGCATCGACGAGCTGCGCCGCGACCGGGAGCACGGCGGCAGCTGGATGGCCCGCCGCGCGGTCGAGGCGCTGGTCGAGGAAGCCGAACAGGATGCGGAGAGCGGCGAGGCGCTGGTCGAGCGCCTGCTGAGCGCCGGGCGTGAGCTCGCGGCTAGCCGGCCCGGCGTCGGCGCCGTGGCCGGCGCGGTCGGCCGGGTGCTCGCCGCGGCCCAGCGCGAGCGCCACCTGCAGGTCGACCAGCTCCGGCAGCTCGTCGGTGCGGAGGCGGAGTCGCTGCTCGACGGGCGCCGGCGCGCGGGGGCGTCGATCGCCGTCCACCTGAAGGAGCGCCTGACCGACGCCATCGTCCTGACCCACTCGGCCTCGGCGACGGTGCGCGAGGCGCTGGTCTACACCCCACCCGAGCGCGTGATCTGCACGGTCTCGGCGCCACAGGAGGAAGGGCGCACCTTCGCCCAGGAGCTGCGGGAGGCCGGGCTCGAGGTCGAGCTCGTCACCGACGAGGAGGCTCCGGGAAAGCTCGAGTGGGCATCGCTCCTGCTCGTCGGCGCGGACACGGTCTTCCACGACGGCACGGTCTCGAACAAGCCCGGCACGCATGTCCTGGCCCAGGCTGCCGCAGAGTCCGGCGTGCCGGCGATCGTCGCCTGCGAGGTGATCAAGCTCGCGCCGCTGGACGCCCCCGCCCCGGACGCCCTCGACCTGACGCCGCCGGAGCTCATCGACTCGATCGTCACCGAGGAGGGCACCCACCCGGCGGACGAGATCGGCGCCCTGATCGACAGGACGCCGTTCCTGCGCGACGGCTACAACCTCCTCGCGCGCTAGCTGATCGAGTCCTCCGGGAGCGGGATCAGGCGCTCGCGGTCGCGGATGTCCTGCATGAGGGTCAGCGCGCGGCGGGCATCGACGACGGAGTGGTTCCAGGCGCTGAGGTAGGCCGCGCTCGCGGCGGGCTCGCCGAGGGCCCGGGCACGGGCTTCGAGCCCGGCGACGAGCAGGGCCTTCGCGCGCGCGGTTCCGCCCGTGGCTTCGTCGCGGCGGAGGCGGCCGAGTGCGGTGGCGACGACGCCTCGCAGGGCGCTCGTCTCCGCGGCGAGCCCTTGCCGGTCGCGGTAGGCGAGCTCGTAGCCGGTGAGCGCGCGGCTGACGGGCTCGTAGTCGGCGACGAGCCGCTGCTGCTCCGCGTCGAGGGCGCGGAACGAGGGCTTCGGGGGCGCGGGCGGGGGCGGGCCGGGCTGCCGCTTCGAGCCGTGGCAGCCGGCCAGCGCCAGCGCGACCAGGAGATCGTACGAGGTCCACGCGGTCGAGCGGTCAGCGGGCGACCTTGCCGAGCCCGGCATCGCCGACGCGGCGCTCGCCGGCGCGCGACCCGAGACGGTCGTCCACGCAGCGGCACGGATCGGCGTCGTGCGCTGCGAGGAGGAGCCCCTGCTGGCGCTGCGCTCGAACGTGCTCGCGACGACGCTCGTCGCCCGCGCCCGCGCCGCCCACGGCGCCCGGCTCGCCTACGTATCCACCGTCGACGTCTACGGCGCCGTCGCCCAGGCGGACGAGGAAACTCGCCCGGCGCCGGCCAGCTTTTACGCGCTGACCAAGTGGTGGGGCGAGCAGGCCGCCCGCCTCTACGCGCCCGAGCGGCTGCTCGTCCTGCGGATCGCGAACCCGTACGGCCCCGGGGTCGAGACGAGCCAGGGCAAGGGCGCGCTGCCGACGATGCTGCAGCAGGCCGAGCGCGGCGAGCGGATCCCGGCCTTCCGCGGCGAGGAGCGCTCATGGTGCTGGATCGGCGATGTCGCGCGGGCAATCCGGCTCGTGCTCAACTCGGGCGAGGACGGCATCTTCAACATCGGCTCCGATGCCGAGCCGGTCTCGCTCGGCGACGCAGCGCGGATCGCCTGCGAGGTCGCCGGCGCCTCTCCCGAGCTCGTCGACGAGGTCGAGCCGCCGCCCGGCCGCGTCACCCCGCGCATCGGGGTCGAGCGTCTGCGGGCCCTCGGCTGGGAGCCCGAGGTCGGGCTTGAGGAAGGGATGCGGCGGCTGCACGAATCGTCGCGCGCCGCGGCCTGATGGCCTTCATCCTGATCGGCGGCTCGCGCTCGCAGCTCGGCCTGCTCGAGCAGGCGCGCGCGCTCGGGCACGAGGTCTGCGTCGTGGACGGCGCCGAGACCGCGCCGCTGCTGGCCGAGGCCGACGTCGGGATCGTCCAGGACTTCTCCGACGTCGAAGGCGTGCTCAACGCCTTGCGGGAGCGAGGAGTCGAACCGGAGGCGGTCGCGACGATGGGTTCCGACCAGGCCGTGCTGCCGACCGCGCACTTCGCCGAGCGGCTCGGCCTCCCCGGCCTGCCGGTGCAGACGGCCGAGATCGTGGCCGACAAGCGCCTGATGCGCGCGGCCTTCGAGGCGGCAGAAGTGCCGGCGCCGCGGGGGCGCGAGGTCGGCCGGGAGGACGCGGCCGAGGCGCTGGCGGAGATCGGCCTACCGGCGGTCGTCAAGCCGGTGGACGGCTCCGGCCAGCGCGGGGTGACCAAGGTCCGCTCGGCCGAGGAGTTTCCGGCCGCATTGGAGCGCGCGCTCGCGGCTTCGCGCACCGGCGCGGCCGTGCTCGAGCGCTTCCTCGAGGGCGACGAGCTGACCGTCAACGGGTTCCTGCTCGAGGGCGAGTACTTCCCGATGAGCGTCACGCAGCGGCTCCTGCATCCGCCGCCGCCGCTCGGCGTGTGCATCGCGCACCGCTATCCGTCCGGCCTCTCGGCCGAGCGGGAGCGCAAGTTGTTCGCGCTGGCGCACGCCGCGAGCCGGGCGGTCGGGATCGATACCGGCCCCTCATACGTCCAGCTGCGGGTGGACGGCGACGACAACGGCGTGATCGAGGTGGGCGCGCGGCTCGGCGGCGGCAAGGACGCGGAGCTGGCGAAGCTCGTGACCGGCTTCGACGCGATCCGCGCCGAGACCCTGCGCGCGCTCGGGGGTCTGACCCCGGGCGACCTCGGGCCCGGCGAGCCGGTCGCACCGGTCGGACAGGTGCGCTTCGTGGTCGCGCCGCCCGGGCGGATCGTGCGCCTGAACGCCGCGCCCGCGCTCGAGCTCGACGGCGTGCACGAGGCCGGCTTCTACTGGCGCGAGGGGATGGTGCTGCCGCCGATGATCTCCGGTGCGGAGCGGCTCGGGTACCTGCTGCTGACCGCCGGAAGCGACACCGAGCTCGACGACCTGACCGACCGCGCCCTGCATGCGCTCCACGTCGAGATCGCAGTCGAACGCGTTCCCGCGTGAGAGTCCTTCACTCCCCGATCAACATCGCCGGCGGGCCGGGCGCGATCTCGCAGGGCCTACGGGAGCTCGGCGTCGAGAGCACGCTGCTCGTCTTCAACGAGCGCCCGTTCGAGCGCGGCTTCGACGTCAACATCCAGCTTCGCGACACGAGCAAGCGGTCGAACTTGCCGCTGAATCTGCCGAAGCAGCTCCGCGCCTTCGCGTGGGCGGTTCCGCAGTTCGACGTCTTCCACTTCCACGCCGGCCTGACGCTGTTGCCGAAGAAGCTGAGCCTCCCGGCGCTCCGGCTCCTGCGCAAGGGGATCGTCTTCCAGTCGTGGGGCTCCGACCTGCGCAGCCGGCACGCGTCGGAGGTGCCCTACCTGCGGCGGGCGGACGCCGTGATCGTGGGGAGCTACCTGACGCGGAGGCTTGCGCCGCGGGGGCCGTGGCCGGAGTACGACGTCGTGCACCCGGCGATCGTGCTCGACGACTGGCAGCCGTCGCCGGTCGAGCCGGGCCCGGTGCTGCGGATCGCACACGCGCCGAGCAAGCGGGCGGTCAAGGGAACCGCCGACGTGCTGGCCGCGGTCGACTCGCTGCGCGCCCGCGGCGCGCCCGTCGAGCTCGACCTGATCGAGGGCGTGCCGAACCGCGAGGCGCGCTTGCGCTACGCGGCCGCCGACGTCGTGATCGACCAGCTCAAGGTCGGCTGGTACGGGATGCTCGCGATCGAGTCGATGGCCCTGGCGAAGCCGGTCGTGGTCCACCTCGACGAGGAGGCCGCGGCCGAGACGGAGGAGGCGCTCGGCCTCGAGCTGCCGCTGGTGCGGGCGGACGCATCGAGCCTCGAGGGCGTGCTCGGCGGGTTGGTCGAGGTGCGCGAGTCGCTGCCTGAGCTCGGCCGCCGCAGCCGCGCGTACGTGGAGCGCGTCCACGCCCACACGGAAGTTGCGCGCCAGGTACTGGCGATTTACGAGCGCGTCATGCCGTCGAGCTCGTAGAACCCGATCGGCGACCACGAGAACCCGCGCACGCCTGGCTTGATCCGCACGTACTCGGAGGGTTGATCGAACGCGACGGCGGGGCCGAGCTTCGCCACCAGCTGCCGCTCGATCGCCCAACGCCGATGGTTGTCGAGAGTCCGAACTGCACGGCGCATCAGCGCGTCGTAGGAGGGCTCGCACCAGTGCGCGACGTTGAACGCGCTCCCGCACGGAAAGAGGTCGAGGATGTTGTAGGGGTCGAAGATCTTCGAGCTCCAGCCTAGAAGCACGAAATCGCCGCGACTACGCACCAACTCGCTGACCGTTCTGTACGGCCGCGGCACGACAACACCGAACCCGATGGTGCGCCTCGCCCGCCGAATCGCTTCGCCAGCCAAGGCGTCTTGCCTTGCGTAGGCGAGATGAACGCGCCTCTGGTTGGGGAGCAGCTCGAGCGGCCCGAGAGGACCCTCCGACGCCACTTCGCTGGATCCCGGCATCGCGTCCGGGACGAGCCCCCTGGTGTCAGACAAGCCCAGATGCCTGTTGACTACCCAGAGCAGCTGGACCGAGAGTGTCGGCAGCTTCCTCCAGCCGGGTCCTGTTGGCGGTTTCGCCGTCTGCACCCATGGCACGCCGGGCGGGGCGAGGCCGCGGGGGAGAACGGCGTCGGCGCCCTCCCCCGCCGATAGGCCGCGGCGATCGGGTGCGCAACGAGCTGGTCGAGCCACGGGATCGGGTGCTGCAGGGTCACCCGCAGCGTGCGGTCGTCGAGCGCCTGGACGCCGACCTTGCCACGGCCGGTCGCGTGGTAGCCGCGCGCGCCCTTGACGATCCCGAGCATCGGCCCGGCGAAGGGCGCCTTCGTTGCGGGCGCGAGCGCGCGGAGCCAGGAACGCCGGAAGTCCTGCGCGGTGATCGGCCGGTCGTCGCTCCAGCGCAGGCCGTTGCGCAGGTGGAACGTCCACACGAGCCCGCCCTTCTGGACGTCCCACGACTTCGCCAGGTCGGGCACGACGCCGGTCCCGGAAAAGCGCGTCAGTCCCGCGTAGAGCTCGTGCGCGACGTTCAGCGAGGGCAGGTCGGGCGCGCGCGCCGGATCGAGCTGCCGCGGGACGAGGGGCAGCGCCAGCCGCAGGGTCGAGCCGTGCGGAGGCGCCGGCGACGAGCCGCAGCCCGCCAGCAGCCCGACCGCTACGAGACCAGCCTGCGCCAGACGTTGTCGAGGAGCGGCCATGTGATCGACCTGCGCATGCGCAGGAAGTCGTAGTTGCCGGTTGCGAAGACTTGCCCGCGCCCCGCCCGCGACCAGGTCATGGCCGCGTTCACGACGCCGTAGTTCCCTGCGACGATCCCCTCGGCGGCGACCACGTGGTCGTGCTGCGTGAGCTGCGGGTCGATCCGGTCGCTCTCCGAGGCCGCGTAGCCGAACGCCTGTCCCGGCCCGACACCGGTCCCGCGGAAGAGCCAGCGGACCCGCGCGTAGGCGGCGCCGGCCGCGGCGCGGAGGCGCACGGCGTGCGAGCGCGGGAAGCAGCAGCCGTCGTAGCCGACGCCGGCGAGCGCGAAGTCGGAGTAGCCGCGGTCGCGCGCGTCGAAGTCGGTCATCACCATCGCGTTGTGCTCCCGTTCGAGTCGCACCTGCCGGTACATCGGGTTCGCCTGCAGGAAGACGAGATTGCCGCCGCCGTCTCGGTAGCGCCGCAGCTCGTCCCAGGTCGACGGCACGTAGTACTCGCTGTGGCCCGGGAAGACGATCGCCTTGTAGCGCCTGAGTGTGGAGAGCGGCAGCCGGCCGAGCTCGACATCGGTCACGGTCTGGACGCGCGGCGCCCGCGAGCAGAGCCAGCGCGAGAAGCCGACCGTCGCCTTGAAGTCGTCCTCGCGCCCGCCCGGGAGGATCGCCCCGACGAGCGATACACGCCGCTGGCGCCAGAACTGGTACCAGCTGTCCGGGATCCCGTTCAGGTTCGCGTCGTAGCCGTTGTAGGCGCGCCAGGTCAGGTACGGCCAGACGACGAGCGCGGTGTGCGGCCGCGGATGGTCGACCGAGTCGCCGCTGCGGAGGACGACAGGCGCCGCGGTCTCGTCGCCTGCCGGATCGGTGACGACGTAGTGGTAGAGCCCCGGGGTCTGACCCCGGGGGAGCAGGCCCATCGGGAAGCGGCGGCCGGAGCAGTCCTGCTCGAGCCTCACGCTCGCCTTGCCACCGTCGGCCGAGACCACAAGCGGTGGGCGTGAGCCCGGCTCGAAGCTCCCGGTCGAGTTCACGTAGGCCGCCAGCCGCTCGACGCGCACGACCCGCGGCCGCACGAGGCAGCCGGAGTAGCGCCACGGCGGCCGCGAGACCGTCGCCTCTGCGGCGCCCGGCCGCTGCTCCGCCGGCGTGATGACCGGACCGAGCCGCTTCCGCCGATCCTTGTAACAGGCTGTTACTAAGTAGCTCCCGTCCCGGAGTGACGTCGGCGTCCAGTGCAGCGTCCCGGTGCCGCTCACGCCGGTCGGCAGCTCGCGCCAGCCGTGGAGCCGGCCGCCCCACGCGTAGGCGCGCAGCTCCACCTCGCCGGCGGCGCGCACCCGCAACGTGAGCGTGTCGTGGACGCCGTTGCCGTTCGGGCTGATCACCGCCGGGCCGAAGCTCACGAGCACCGGCGCCGCCGTCCGCCCCGCCGCCGCACCCGGCACGGCCGCGAGCGCCAGCGCCGCGGCGACGCCGAGGACGACCTTCACGCCTGCGAGGCCAGGCTCTGCACGGGGCGCCGCTCGCGGTACCAGCCGATCGTGCGCGCGAGGCCGTCGTCCAGGTCGACCCGCGGCTCCCACTCGAGCAGCTTCCGGGCCTTGTCGACGTTCGGGATCCGCATCTCGACGTCGGTGTAGTGGAGCGGCTTGAAGACGATCTCCGAGTCGGAGCCCGCCAGCCGCTTGATCCGCGCCGCCAGGTCGAAGACGGTCACCACCGAGCGCGGATTGCCGATGTTGAACACCTCGCCGACAGCCTCGTCGCGGTCGAGGATCTTGAGCAGCGCCTCGACGATGTCGTCCACGTAGCACCAGGCGCGGATCTGCGAGCCGTCGCCGTGGATCACGAGCTGCTCGCCCGCCAGCGCGCGCACGGTGAAGTGGTGGATCGCGCCGCTGCCGACCTGGCCGGGCCCGTAGACGTTGAACGGCCGCACCGAGACCGCCGGCAGGCCGAACTCGTCGAAGTACGAGTGCGCCAGGTACTCGCCGGCCAGCTTCGAGACCGCGTACGTCCAGCGCGCCTCGCCGACCGAGCCCTGCGAGGTCACGTGCGTCTCCTCGACCTTGTAGGCGTGCGTGCCGAAGACCTCGCTGGTCGAGAAGTCGACCAGCCGCTCGATCGTTCCCGCCTCGTGGGCCGCCTCGAGCACGTTGTAGGTGCCGATCAGGTTCACGCGCATCGTCCGCACGCGGCTTTCGAGCACCTTGTCGACGCCGGCGATCGCGGCCATGTGGATGACGTGGGTCGCGCGCTCGGACAGCTCGCGCAGGAGCGCCAGGTCGAGCACGTCGCCCTGGACGAAGCGCAGGTTCGTGTGCTGCGCCAGGTCGGTCCCGGTCAGCGAGTCTCGATGCAGGTTGTCGAGGATCACGATCTCGTTCTCCTCGACCAGGCGCCGAGCGAGCGTGGTGCCGATGAAGCCGGCGCCGCCCGTCATCAGGATCTTCTTGCCGCTCAGAGGCACCGCGGGAGTCTAGCCGCCGCATTTCGCCAAACTGCATGCGTGCTAGCGGGGCAGCTCTGGCGGCTCGGCAAGCATTCGGCCATCTACGGGCTGGGTGCGGTCGTGTCGCGCCTGATCGGCGTCTTCCTGCTCCCGGTCGTCACGCGCTACCTGACCCGGGCCGACGTCGGCGCCGTCGAGACGCTGCTGTCGCTCTCGGTCGTGCTCGTGATCGTCCTGCGCATGGGCATCTCGATGGCGTTCTTCCGCTTCTACTTCGACGCCGAGGACGACGCCGGCCGGACGACGGTCGTGCGCACCTCGTTCTGGTTCACGATGACGATGGCGACCTTCGGGCTCGTCGCCGGCTGGATCTTCGCGACGCAGATCTCGAACCTGCTGTTCACGACCGACTCGCGGGCCAACCTCGTCCGCGCGGCGTTCGTGCTGCTCTGGGCGCAGATGAACTACGAGCAGCTCACGTCGCTCTTCCGGGTCGAGGAGCGCTCGGTCTCGTACGTCGCCGCGACCCTCGTCAACGTCATCATCACCGTCGTCTCGACGATCCTGCTGGTCGCCGTCTGGCACAAGGGCGCGATCGGCGTCATCGTCGGCAACTTCACCGGCACGCTCGCGGTCTACTTCGTGCTCCTTGCCTACCGCCGCTTCCAGCTCGGGCTCGAGTTCGACCGAGGCCTCTTCCGCCAGATGCAGCACTTCGGCCTGCCGCTCGTGCCGTCCGGGATCGCGCTCTGGGTGATCGACCTCTCGGACCGCTTCTTCCTCGTGCGGATGAAGGGGCTCGCCGAGAACGGCCTCTACTCGATCGGCGTCCGCATCTCGACCGCGATCCTCTTGCTCCTGATCGCGCTGCGCACCGCCTGGCCGGCCTTCGCGTTCTCGATCAAGGACGACAACGAGGCCAAGCGCACCTACGGGTTCGTGCTGACCTACGTGGTCTACGCGGCCTGCTGGCTCTCGCTCGCGCTGTCGCTGTTCGCGCCCTGGCTCGTGCGGCTGCTGACGACGCCGAGGTTCTACCGCGCCTCGGAAGTGGTGCCGCTGCTCGTCTTCGGCGGCACGGCCTTCATCGCGTTCAACGTGATGTCGATCGGCATCGGCCGCGCGAAGCGGACACAGTTCAACTGGGTCGTCACCGGCGCCGCGGCCGCCGTCAACGTCGGACTCAACTTCGTCTTGATCCCGCCCTATGGGATCATCGGCGCGGCCATCTCGACGCTCGTCGCCTACGTCGTCATGTTCCTCGGCATGACCGTGCGCGCCCAGCAGGTCTTCCCCGTGCCGTACCAGTGGAGGCGGCTCGCGCTCGCTTCCGGGACGGCGGTGGGGCTAACGGTGCTCGGGAAGGCGATCGACGTCCCGTTCGCGGGCGCGGTCGCTCTGACGGCCGTCTACCCGCTGCTCCTGCTGGGGCTCGGCTTCTACCTGCCGGTCGAGCGGCGCCGCCTCCTGGCCCTTGTAGGGCTGCCGCGACGCGACGGCGGCCAGGCCGAGCACGGCCCAGACGGTCGGGTCCTCGAAGAAGTCGTTGTAGAAGAGGCTGTGAACGCCGATCGCGGCGAAGACGAGCCCGCAGGTGAGCGCGGTCAGGCACGGCAGGTCTGAGGCGCGCCGGCGAAAGGCGAGCGCGAGGCTCGCGAAGACGAGCCAGCCGAGCAGCAGCAGGCCCGGGAGCCCGTTCTCGGCGGTCACCGTGATCGGCGTGTCGTGCGAGGCACCTGCGGCCGGCTCTTTCGAGCGCAGGTGGGCCTGCTTGGCGTAAGCGTGCTTGAAGCCGCCGATCCCGACGCCCACGACCGGGTGGTGCTCGGCGATCTTGAAGCCGTTCTTGATCAGCTTCGAGCGGCCGCTCGTCACGCGGTTGAGCCCGCCGTTCGCGTGGTGGAGGACGGCATGGCGCACGTTCGGCGCCACCGCGGCGACGAGCACGAACACCGCCGCGGCGAGGACGACGAGGAGCAGCGCGCGCCGGCCCCACGCGAGCACTGCGGCCAGGGCGACGCCGGCGATCAGGGCCAGGAAGCTCGATTGCGAGAACGAGAAGATCAGTCCCGTCCAGGCGGCGGCGATCGCGGCCACGGCCAGGAGCACGACGCGGACAGAGCGCCAGAAGAGCGCGACGATCAGGCTCGCCAGGATGGACACGACCAGGAAGCGCCCGTAGATCGACGGGTCCCAGAAGACGGAGTTGACGCGGAAGAAGGGCGCGTAGGTGTTGCCGACGAGCAGCTTCGGGTTCCAGAAGATGTCACGGTTGATCCACTGCTCGATCCCGACCACGGCGAAGACGATCGCCATGAGCGTCAGCTCGGCGTAGAGAGCGATCACCCAGCCGCGGCGCCAGTCGAGGCGGGCAAGCGCCACGGCCAGAAGGCCGAACGGGAGGTAGAAGGCGAGGAGCTCGATCGCGCCCTGGCGCACGTCCTGGCTCCACGCGAGCGAGAGGCCGCCCCAGGCGACGAAGGCGGCGAGCGGCAGGGCGACCGGTCCGAGCTCTCTCGCGCGGGTGTCGCCGCGAACGAGCTCCCAGGCCAGCGCGAGCGCGGCGGCGGCGACCACGCCGTAGAGCGGCACTAGCAGGTTCGCCTGGGTCGAGCCGACGGTCACGGGGATGCGCGCCGGGACACAGGCGAGCGTGGCCAGGGCGAGCAGCCAGGGCCAGCGGAGGAGCAGCGCGGCCCCGGCGGCGGCGAGGACCAGCCCGGCGACGGCGCCGCCCGCCAGCAAAGCCGCGTGCCCTTTCGGTGCGAGGTAGTCGGCCAGGGCGAGCGAGCCGAGCGCCCAGGCCGCGAGCCCGGCCAACCGCAGCGTCCGCGTCGGGGCGACGAGCAGCGCCGCGAGCCCGGCGGCGGCAACGATCCCGGCGGCCCTCGCGAGCTCGCTGCTCACGAGACGATCACCAGCGTCCGCGCCGAATGGCCGTTCGCGGTCACGACCAGCCGGTAGCGCCCCGGCGCCGACGGCGTGCGCAGCACCAGCAGGCCGGGCCGCGAGGTTCCCTGCCTCTGTCCAAGGCGCCACGCGAAGCGGCGCGCGTCTGTCCGCACGAGGAAGCCCACCCGCGCGCCCGTCTTCGCCCGCAGGACGTGCGGCCCGACGGTCACGAACCGGATGCGCACGACTCCGGCGGGAATCGGCTTCGACAGGTTCCCCGCCAGGTCGACGGCTCGAAGAGTGAGCCGGTACACGCCCACGCCGAGACCGGACCCGTGCCATTTCACCACCCCGGCGGTCACGTAGCGCTTCGACCGGACCCGCGGCCGGCCGTCGACGTAGAGCAGCCCGCGCGACGGCTCGCTCGCGCGATAGCGCACGCGGACGAGATCACGGCGCCCGTCGAAGTCCGGCGAGAACGCGCGCGGGGCGACGGAGGCGAGTGCCACCGTCGGCGCAATCGGGTCGACCCGGATCGCATTCGGCATCAGGATCGTGCGGTGGTCGTGCGCGAGATGCAGCCGCGGCTTGTACGTCCCCGCCGACACGACGCCGCCGAAGTCGTTCCGACCGTCCCAGACGAATCTCACGTGCCCGCGGCGATAACCGCCGGAGAGCAGCGTCCGGACGACCTGCCCGTGCGAGTCGACAATTGCGACCGTCAAAACGTCGGGCTTGCGCAGGACGAAGCCGATCACCACATGGCCGTGTTGCCGGCAATGGCAGTTCGGCCCGAGCAGCTTCCCCACCTCCGTCCGCAGAACCGGGCTCCGCTCGAGCTTCAGCTGCTCGGTCAGCGCGAAGGCCGCAGCCGTGCCGCCGAGCAGGAACGTGACGAAGATCGCCACGAGTACCCGCGCGCGGCGCAGGCCGTCAGCCGCGCTGGACATTCCGAACGAGGACGAACGGCTCGGCGTACTCGCAGCCGGCGCTGGCACCGTAGAACTCGGCGTGCGCCCGGAGCGCACGTTCGCTCCTGGGATGGGGGTAGTCCCGCCGCTCGGTCTCGAAGCAGGCGAACGCCTCGAGCTTGCGCTCGATCGTCGCCGTCACGTCGACGAACCAGTTCGGCACGAACCAGTTCGTCGCCGCCGGAGTCCACTCCGTGCTCGACGTCGGCGCGTAGGTCAGCACCCCCCGAACGGGCTGGCCCGGCGCCGGCCGCGTAGCGACCGCCACCGACTCGAAGAGCGCGCGGTGGTCGGCGTTCACGTCCGGCTGAGCCGTGTAGACGACCTCCGGCGCCAGCTCGCGGACGTGCTCCTCGACGACCGCGTTCAGCTCGACGTGCGCGACCGTGTCGAGGCGCATGTCCGGTAGATCGAGATGGACGTAGTCCTCAACGCCGAGCACCGCCGCCGCCCGCTTCGCCTCGTCGTTCTTGCGCTCCCGCACCGCCGCGTCGCCGGGATACTGGCTCGAGCTCCCATCCGTGACGCAGACAACGCGCACCTCGTCCTTCGCCGCATGCAGGCAGAGCGTGCCCCCCATCCCGAGCACCTCGTCGTCCGGGTGCGCCGCGAAGACGAGAACCTTCATCCGAGCCGGGCCCCGACCGGCAGCGGCCCGGATGCGCCCTCCACCTCCTCGAGCACGAGCCCGCCCTCGCCGCAGGCGACCACAGCGGCCTCGCCGTCCACCGCGACCACGGTCCCCGCCGGCGCCTCGTCGTCGAGATCGACCGGCCGCGCGCGCCAGACGACGAGCTTGTCCTCGCCGTGGAAGGTGAACGCGCCCGGGTAGGGCCGCGTCTGGGCGCGCACCCAGTCGTGCAGGTAGGGCGCGCGCGTCTCCCAGTCGATGATCCCGTCGGCCGGCGTGCGCTTCGGCCAGGCGCTCGCGCGGCGCCTGTCCTGCGCGACCCGTGGCGCGGACCCGTCGAGGAGCTGCGGGACGAACCGGCGCACGAGCTCGACGTGAGCCGCGGTGATTTTTTCGTAGAGCGTCGTCGCGGTCTCGTCGGGCGAGAGCGGCACCTCGACCTGGCCGACGACCGGCCCGGAGTCGGCGGTCCCGTCGACGATCTCGAACAGCGTCACGCCCGTCACGGCGAGCCCGCTGAGGATCGCCCAGGGGATCGCCGCCCGCCCGCGGTGACGAGGCAGCAGCGTTGGGTGCATCCCGAAGACGCCGTGCCGCCCGAGGCCGATGAACTCGTCCATCACGAGCTGCGACCAGCCGACGATGAAGATCAGATCGGGCTCCACCTCGCGCACAGCCCCCACCGTCGCCGGCGAGTTGACGTCCGCGGTCTCGATCAGCTTCGCGCCCAACTCAGCGGCGATCTCGTCGAACGAGCACTGTCCTGAGCGGCTCGGGTCGATCGGCCCGGGCAGCGTCACGACCGCGGCCACCTCCGCGCCGGCCTCCGCGGCGGCGACCAGGCAGTCGCGGCCCATCACGTCGAAACTGACCCAGACCAGCCGCATGGCCGAAGAATCCTAGGTCGTGGCGGGACTTGCCGGTAGGTCTAGGAGACGCCGGCTTCCGGCCGCGGCTGCCGTGCGGCCCGGCGGCCGACCAGCGTCCAGCCCGCGAGCGAGAGCGCAGCCACCACGGCGCCGGCGGCGATTACGTAGTCCGCTCCGGCGAAGTCGATCAACTTGATGCCGCTCAGCATCAGCACGCTCGCGAGGCCGAGGCGCAGGGTTCGGTCGGGCAGCTTGAGCGTGAACTGGCTCGTCAGGAGGATCCCCGGGATCGAGCCCGTGAGCAGCCAGCCCATCGTGCGCAGGTCGACGTTGCCGGCGACGAGGTGGCCGAAGCCCGCGACCCAGAGCAGCGCGGCTGCGTGGAAGATGTCGGTGCCGACGATCTTCGGCAGCGTCAGCGGGAAGACGAGCACCATCACTAGGCCGAAGAACGTGCCGCTGCCGACCGAGGTCAGGCCGACCACGAACCCGCAGGTCGCGCCCAGCGTGAACGCGATCAGCTTGTCCCGCCGCGTCATCAGGAACGGCGCGTCGTCGGGCTGGATCCCGCGCTTGATGAACGTCTTGGCGACGAGGCCCATCCCGCCGATTACGAGCGCGATCCCGATCGCATAGGACTCGATCGACTCGGCGGCGCCGTAGTGGTGCTTGATCCAGGTCGCGAGCGCGACGCCCGCGAGCGACATCGGCCCCGAGCCGAGGAACATCCAG
>VAWL01000062.1 GCA_005883965.1 Actinomycetota bacterium | reverse complement strand
GCCGGTGCCGGTGCCGATCGAGGCGATGACCGCGGCGGAGTCGGACGCGACCGGCAGCTTGTCGACCCGCCGGTTCCACGCGTTCGTCTTCGGGAAGACTGGGCAGCGCGGAGCGGTGGGGAGGCGCAGCCCGGACGACCCGCTCGCTCCCGCGAGCGCAAGCACGGCCAGGATGGCGGCGGCGCGACCTTTCACGCCTCCCCTTATCGGCGCGTGGGACGCTACTGCTGAGCGCGCATCTTGGCCTTGTAGGCCCGCTTCTTCGCCTGGTAGGCCTCGAGCGCCTCGGCCGAGTCCACGTCACCGAGGGTCGGGTGGCCAGGGTCGAGCTCCTCGGCGGCCGGCACGCCGAAGCGCTTCCAGAGCACGGCGCCGAGAGCCTTGATCTTCATGTCGCCGAAGCCGGGGAGACTCGAGACCCGCTTGCGCAGGTCGGCGCCGTCGGCCGCCTCGCTCCATACCCGGCTCGCGTCCCCGCCGTAGTGCTCGGCCACCACCCGGGCCAGATCCTGGATGCGCCCCGCCATGTTGCCCGGGAAGCGGTGGATCGCCGGCGTCTCGCGGAAGATCGCCTCCAGCTTGCCCGGATCGGTCGCGGCGATCTTGCCCGGGTCGAGCGTGCCCAGCCGCTGCTTCAGCTTCAGCGGCCCCTGGAACGCGGTCTGCACCGGCACCTGCTGGTCGAGCGCGAAGCCCATCAGCAGCGCGAACGGGTCGCGCGCGAGGAGCTCGTCGGCCTCGTCGACGCCGGTGAAGTGGAGCTTCTCGGGAGCGCTGACGGCCACGTGAAGATCCTACAGCCACTCCGAGGCCCGCTCGGCGAGCGCAACGGTGGTCAGGTTCGTGTTCGCGCTCGGGATCTCCGGGATCGCCGACGCGTCGACGACGTAGAGGTTCTCGAAGCCCAGCACGCGGCAGCGCTCGTCCAGCACCGACCCGATCGCGCAGGTGCCGACCGGGTGGAAGAACCCGCGTGCCGTCGCCCGCACGTGCTCCTCGGCGCCGATCTCGGCGCCCGGCCGCAGCTCGGCGCCGCGGTACGGCCGCACCTCGTCGCTCTCGGCGAGGTCGCGCAGCCGCTCGAACGCCTCGACCAGGACTTCGGTGTCGCGCTCGTCGCAGAGGAAGCCGTGGTCGATCGCGAGCGGCGCCTCCGGCTCCGGCGCCGTCAGCCGCACCGACCCGCGCGAGCGCGGCTTCATCGCGAACGCTGCGCCGCTGATCTCAGGCCCGATGTCGAGCGCCGGGAAGACGAACACGTCGCGCGTCCCCGGTGGACAGGAACGGCTCCGCGCGGCAACCGTCACCTGGCCCATGTAGAGCCCGTGCTCCGCCTCGTGCGCCGACGTCTCGGCGACCAGCCGCTCGGTCGGCTCCCAGGCTGCGCCGACGCCGACGTGGTCGACGAGCCCCTCGCCGACCGGAAGCTGCGCAACATCGCCCTCGGGGCCGATCCCGCTCCGCAGCAGGATCGCCGGCGAGCCGTAGGCGCTCGCAGACACGACCACGACGGCGGCCTGCAGCTCGCGCCCGTCCGCCAACGCGCCCACCGCCCGGCCGTCCTCGAGCAGGACCCGGTCGACAAGTGTGTCCGCGAGGATCGTCAGGTTCCCGCGTCCTCGAGCCGGGTCGACGTAGGCGAAGCCGGAGTGCCAGCGGACGCCGTCGACGATGTTCACCGGGTGGACGATCGAGTCGTCGCCGCCCGCCTGGCGGAAGGCGCGGTGCCACGGTGTCAGCTCGTCGTCCGGGAGTACGTGCGTCTGCAGCGTCTCGGCCGCACGCTTCAAGTACGGCGCGAAGCTCTCGTACGACCAGCCGGCGCCCCACTCGTAGTCGGCGGGCGCGCCCTCCAGGATCACGCACGCGTTGTGCGCCGAGCAGCCGCCGAGCACGCGGGCGCGCGCCTGCGAGCGGTCCTCCTCGTCGGCGCGCTCCCAGAGGTGCGACTCGAGCGCGAGCCAGCGCGGGTCGAGGATGTCCGCCGGCCAGCGGCCCTCGGAGAGGTGGCCGTAGTCCGGCCCCGCCTCCACGAGGCAGACGCTGCGGTCATGGTTCTCGCTGAGCCGCCCCGCGAGTGCACAGCCGGACGCGCCGCCGCCGAGGATCAGTACGTCGTATCGAGCCACCTGCGAGCCTCGTCGACGGACCGTAACCGCACGAAGCGCGAGTCGTCCTCGTAGCGCGGCGGCCACTCGCGACGGTGGCGGAAGTGTCCGCGGATCATCCAGACGAACAGCGACTCCCAGCCCCACAGCGCCGTGCGCCAACGCTCTTTGTTGCCGCTCCAAAGCTCGACGTCGTGCTTGATGCGATGCGACGTCCGCCGCCAGAGCCGCCGCAGCTTTACGCCCAGCGGCAGGTCGAGCCAGACGATCGTGTCGGCCGTCCCGATCACGGTGTCGCCGAGCTTCGCCTCGTAGTTGCCGTCGATCACCCACCCCTCGGGAGCCGTGTCCATCGCCTCGCGCACGCGCGCGCGAAACTCCTCATCGGTGGGCTCGCTCCAGTTCGGCCCGTGGTGAAGCGCGTCCAGCTCGACGTAGGGGAGGTCGAGCCGCCGCGCCAGCTCGGCCGCGAAGGTCGACTTGCCCGAGCCCGAGGTGCCCTTCACGTTGATCCGCTTCACCCGAGCGCGGCGACGACCTTGGCGACGCTCGCGCGCCAGACGTCCTCAGGCACGGGAGGCAGGATGTCGTCCCAGATCGCGGCGAAGCTGTCGCTCAGCTGCCGCATCCGGGCGGGTCTCGCCATGAACCACCAGTGCAGGTGCTCGCCGCCTTCGCCCCAGCGCCCGATGTGCACGCGGCCGATGTCTCCGGCGGCCCGGATGGCGCGTTCGATCCGCTGCATCAGGGGCCCGAGCTCCACCGCCAGCTCGGCCGGCAAGGTCTCGATGTCGTAGTGGCCCTTCGGCTCGAGGATCAGGACGATGGGCAGGCCGGTCGGGCCGACTGCCGTGAGCTGCCAGTGCTCGTCCTCCCAGATCCGGTCGTCTGCGGACTTGCCGCAGACGTGGCAGTCGATCCCGCCTTCGCCGAACCGGCGCTTCTCGTCTTCCGCCGGCGGCTGCAGTCCGCGAAGTCGGATCTCGCCCTCGAACGGGAAGGTCTCCCAGTCCTCGAGGGGCGGCATCCGGAGCACGTCCTTGGTGCGGGCGTAGAACTCCTCGGGCGTCTCGGTCACGGCTGGGCCGATGCTAACGTCGGCGCGCGTGGAGTGGCCCAAGGAGTTCTACGAGCTCAAACGCGGTGAGGGCTGCCCGATGTGCAAGCAGGGCAGGCCCGACGAGACCGAGCACGGCGTGCGCTTCTTCGCCGGTGAGGTCGCCGACGCGTACCTGCAGCGCGCGAAGATCCAGCGCGGCTACTCGGTCGTCGTCTGGCGCGGCCGGCACGTGGCCGAGCCGACCGAGCTCTCGCCCGAAGAGGCTTCGCAATACTGGCTCGAGGTCCTCGACGCCGGCCGGCGGATCGAACGCGCGTTTGAGCCCGTGAAGTTGAACTACGACCTGCTCGGAAACTCGCTGCCGCACCTGCACACGCACGTCGTCCCGCGCTACGCCGACGATCCCAAGCCGGGCTGGCCGTTCCCGTTTCCCGAGGACGAACCGGAGCCGATCGATGACGACGAGCTCCGCCGCGACGTGCAAGCGTTACGGGCCCCCGGCTGACCTCACTGCAGTTCACAACCGAACACGCGTTCGCGCGCTAGGCTGGGCTCGTGAGCGCGTTGGACGTCTTCTCGCCCGAGACGCGTGCCTGGTTCGAGGCCGCCTTCGAGGGCCCGACCCCGGCCCAGGAGCTCGGCTCGCCGGCGATCGCGCGCGGCGGGCACACGCTGATCCAGGCGCCGACCGGCTCGGGCAAGACGCTCGCTGCCTTCCTCTACGGGATCGACCGGCTGACCCCGGCACCGGACCAGGGCCTGCGCCTGCTCTACGTCTCGCCGCTCAAGGCACTGAACTACGACATCGAGCGCAACCTGCGCGGGCCGCTGGCAGGCCTGCGCTCGGAGCTGCGCGTCGGAGTTCGCACCGGCGACACGCCGCAGAAAGAGCGCGCGGCGATGCTGCGCAAGCCGCCGGACATCCTGATCACGACCCCCGAGTCGCTTTTCCTTCTCCTTACTTCGCGCGCGCGAGAGACGCTGCGCGGGGTCGAGACGGTGATCGTGGACGAGGTCCACGCCGTCGCCGGCACCAAGCGCGGAGCGCACCTCGCCCTGTCTCTGGAGCGCCTGCAACGGCTGGCCGGAGAGCCGGTGCAGCGGATCGGCTTGTCGGCCACCCAGCGGCCGCTGGAGGAGATCGGGCGGTTTGTCTCCGGCGGGCGCGAGATCGAGCTGGTGGACGCCGGCCGGGCGAAGGAGCTCGACCTGAAGGTGGTCGTGCCGCTCGACGACATGCGGGAGCCCGAGGAGCAGCAGTCGATCTGGCCCTCGATCTATCCCGAGATCCTCGAGCTCGTCCGCGCGCACCGTTCGACGATCGTCTTCGTCAACAACCGGCGGCTGGCGGAGCGGCTGGCGCTGCGCCTGAACGAGCTTGCCGAAGAAGAGATCGCGCGTGCGCACCACGGCTCGCTGGCGCGCGAGCAGCGGGTCGAGGTCGAAGAACTGCTGAAGCGCGGTCAGATCCCGTGCCTCGTCGCCACCTCGTCGCTCGAGCTCGGCATCGACATGGGCGCGGTCGACCTCGTCATCCAGGTCGAATCGCCGAAGTCGGTGGCGCGCGGCCTGCAGCGGGTCGGACGGGCCGGCCACGAGCTCCACGCGGTCTCGAAGGGGCGCGTTTTCCCGAAATTCCGCGCCGACCTGCTCGAGTCGGCGGTGGTCGTCCGGCGCATGCTCGACGGCGCGATCGAGGAGACGAAGATCCCGCGGAACCCGCTCGACGTGCTGGCGCAGCAGATCGTGGCGGTCTGCGCGGACGAAGAGATCTCGGTCGACGACCTGCACGCGCTCGTCCGCGGCGCCGACCCATTCGCCGACCTCTCGCGCGTCCAGCTCGAGAACGTCCTCGACATGCTCGACGGGCGCTACCCCTCCGACGAGTTCGCCGAGCTGCGGGCGCGGGTCGTCTGGGACCGCACCGCGAACGTGGTCAAGGGACGGCAGGGCTCGCGGCGGCTCGCCGTCACGAACGCGGGCACGATCCCCGACCGCGGCCTCTTCGGCGTCCACCTGGTCGACGGCGGCGGGCGCGTGGGCGAGCTCGACGAGGAGATGGTCTACGAGGCGCGCGCCGGCCAGACCTTTCTGCTCGGCGCGAGCACCTGGCGAATCGAGGAGATCACGCGCGACCGCGTACTGGTCTCGCCCGCTCCGGGGGTCCCGGGCGCGGTGCCGTTCTGGAAGGGCGAGGGCGTGGGCCGGCCCTACGAGCTCGGCGAGGCAATCGGCGCCGCGTCCCGCGAGCTGGTCGCTCTCTCCGACGAGAAGGCGCTCGCGCGGCTCGAGGAAGAGCACATGCTCGACGAGCGGGCGGCGCAGAACCTGCTCACCTTCCTGGCCGAGCAGCAGGCGTCCACCGGCGCCGTTCCCTCCGACCGGACCGTGGTGGTCGAGCGGTTCCGCGACGAGATCGGCGACTGGCGGCTGTGCATCCTCACGCCGTTCGGCGGCCGGGTGCACGCACCCTGGGCCCTGGCGCTCGGCTCGAGGCTGCGCGAGTCGCTCGGGCTCGAGACGCAGGCGATCTGGTCGGACGACGGCATCGCGATCCATCTTCCGGAAGCCGACGCGCCGCCGCCCACCGACGACGTCCTGATCGACCCGGACGAGGTCGAGGAGCTCGTCACGCGCGAGCTCGGCGACACCGCGCTCTTCGGCGCCCGCTTCCGCGAGAACGCCGGGCGGGCGCTGCTGATCCCGCGCCGCCGCCCGGGGGAGCGGACGCCGCTCTGGCAGCAGCGCCTGAAGGCGCAATCGCTCCTGCAGGTCGCGCGCCGCTACCCGGCCTTCCCGGTCGTGCTCGAGACCTACCGCGAGTGCCTGCAGGACGTCTTCGACCTGCCCGCGCTGAAGCGGCTTCTGCAGGGGCTGCGCAGCCGCCAGATCGACCTCGTCGACGTCGAGACTGCGTCAGCCTCGCCCTACGCGGCCTCGCTCCTCTTCGACTACGTCGCCAACTACATGTACGAGGACGACACGCCTGCCGCCGAGCGGCGCGCCCAGGCGCTATCGCTCGATCGCGACCTGCTCCGCGAGCTGCTCGGTCAGGAGGAGCTCCGCGACCTGATCGACCCCGGCGCGCTCGCCGACGTCGAGGAGCAGCTGCGCGGCGGCGCGCGGACTCCCGACGAGCTGCACGACCTGCTCCGCCGCCGCGGCGACCTGCGCGACGGCGAGTACCCGGACGACCTGGCCGAGCCGCTGCTGGCCGAGCGGCGCGCGGTTCACGTGCGCGTGGGCGGCGAGCGGCGCCTGATCGCGGCGGAGGACGCGGGCCGCTACCGCGACGCGGTCGGCGCGATGCCTCCCGGCGGCTTGCCCGAAGTCTTCCTCGAGGCCGACGACGCTCCGCTCGAGTCGCTGCTCCGGCGGTTCGCGCGCTCGCGCGGGCCGTTCACCACGGCCGAGGCGAGCGAACGGTTCGGCCGCGACGTCGAGCCGACGCTGCGCGAGCTGGAGCACCGCGACGAGCTCGTCCGCGGCGAGCTCCGTCCCGGCGGTAGCGAGCGGGAATGGTGCGATCCGGAGGTGCTGCGACGGCTGCGCCGCGCCTCGCTGGCCGCACTGCGTCGGGAGGTCGAGCCGGCCGAGCAGGCAGCCTTCGGGCGGTTCCTGCCGAGCTGGCATGGCATCGGCCGCCGCGCGTCGCTTCGCGAAGCGCTGGTCCCTCTTCAGGGCTTGGCTCTACCGGTCGCGCTCTGGGAGAGCGACGTTCTTCCGCGGAGAGTTCCCGGCTACCGGCCGGAGCAACTCGACGCGGTCTGCGCTTCCGGCGAGGTCGTCTGGGTCGGGGCGGGCCTGGACCGGGTGACGGTCTTCTTCCGCGAGGACGCGCCGGCGCTCGGCCCGCCGCCCGCGGCCGACCGGCCGGAGAAGGAGATCCACGAACGTCTGCGCGCCGCGCTTGGCCGCAGCGCGCTCTTTTGGCACGACCTGCTGGCAGACACCGGCCTCGAGGCCGAGGAGGCGCTTCCCGCGTTGTGGGACCTCGTCTGGTCGGGCGAGGTCACGAATGACGCGTGGACGCCGCTTCGCGCCGGCCGGAGGTACAAGACGCAGGCCCAGCGGCCCCGGGCCAGGCGCTTCTCGCGCCTCCGCGCGGGAGAAACCACCTCGACGCAGGGACGCTGGTCGCTGACCGGGCGGCTGTTCGGCGGCCGGCCCGACCGCCGCGCGCTCGCCGAGCTCTTGCTCGAGCGCCAGGGAATCGTCACGCGCGACGGCGTCCGCGGCGAAGGGATCCCGGGCGGTTATGGGGCGGTCTACGGCGAGCTGCGCACCCTCGAGACGCTCGGGCTCTGTCGGCGTGGCTACTTCGTCGAGGGGCTCGGCGGCGCGCAGTTCGCCCTCGGCGGCGCAGTAGAGCGCCTCCGCGAGCTGCGCCCGAGGGATGGCGAGGAGCCGGAGCCGCTCGTCCTCGCTGCAGCGGACCCCGCGCAGCCCTATGGCGCCGCTATCCCCTGGCCCAAGCGCGCCGGTGCGAGGGCGGCCCGTGTGGCAGGGGCGTACGTGGTGCTCCTGGGCGGTGAGGCGGCGCTCTATGTCGAGCGTGGCGGCCGCACGCTGGTGCCGCTGAAGGAGCCGGACGAAGACTGGCTGCGAACCGCAGTCGCCGCTCTCGTCGCGCACGTCAAGGCCGGCGGCGCCAAGCGGCTGGCCGTCGAACGCTTCGACGGCGAGCCGGTCGCGGACACGGAGATCATGCCGCTCCTGCTCGAAGCGGGCTTCGTCGCTGGCCCCCGCCGCGCCGTGCTTCGCCCGTAAAGCCGCTTGGCTCCAAAGGCTGCTTGACACGGGCGCGGCCGAGGGTTAGACCCTCCCCGCAGCACCCGAGAGAGGGGGGAGCCGATGTCGAAGACTGCGGTGGGCCGCTGTCCGCCGCCGGCGAATTGCATCGCGCACTACAAGGGGTCGCAGAGATGAAAGGAGCTTGGATGAGAAAGCTTCCACTGCTACTGCTCGTGCTGGTCGGGGCCCTTGCCTTCGTGCCGCTCGGCAGCAGCTCTTCGGGGACGTCGTCTGGATACAGCGTCCGGAACTGCAGCCAAGGCCTCGCGATCTGCACGGAGGTCAAGGACTCGATCGGGGCGTACGGCGCCTACACGGGTCACGACGAGCCTTCGCTGCTCTTCTATTCGGACTCGAACGGCTCGGGGAACTCGAATCGGTACAAGCTGACCCTCCCGAGCGACCCGCACCAACAGCCGAGCCAGGACGGCTCCGGCTCGACCTGGAACTTCCAGCTGCATCCGGCGTTCTGGTTCGGGATGGCGATGTGCGATACGCAGTCGTTCCCCGAGTACGACATGAGTAACTGCACGCCGGACAGCGACTCGAACATCAAGGACGACACCAGCGAGAGCTCGCCGAATTACATCGGCAAGCACTCCGGAACCGCATTCATGGAGATGCAGTTCTACCCGCCGGGCTGGACTCCCTGGCCCGCCGGCGTGAGCTGCGACGCCACGAAGTGGTGCGCGGCGCTGACGATCGACAGCCTCAACATCGACGGGAACACCGGCCAGCCGAACAACCTCGACTGCCGGCAGCGAGTGGGCTCAGAGCCGGTCTCCTTCGCGTTCATCACGAAGAGCGGCGTCCCTCACGCAGCGCCTGATCCGCTGACGGCCTTCGCGCCGCCGTTCACGTCACTGACGCCGAATCCGGCGACCGACCTCTTCATGAACTCCGGTGACCAGCTGACGGTCGACCTGCACGACACCACCGCCGGCTTCCAGGTCGCGATCAACGACCAGTCGACCGGCCAGTCCGGCTCGATGACCGCCAGCGTTGCCAACGGCTGGCAGCAGGTCAAGTTCGAACCGACCTCGTCCACCTGCCATGAGCAGCCGTATGCGTACCACCCGATGTACGGCAGCTCGAGCGAGCACACACGCGTCCCCTGGGCTGCGCACACCTACAACGTCGCCTTCTCCGACGAGATCGGGCACTTCGAGTACTGCAACGCGGCGGACGAGAGCGGGAACTGCACGGATCCCGGCTCGGAGGAGAACGGCACGCCAACCGAGGCCAGGACCAGAAGTACCACCCGACCCCGATCGCATTCACGAGCCCGCTCTTCAACGGGAACCAGAACGACAGCCGAGTCGCGTTCGAGCCCGACCTGCCGCGGATCGAAGCCGCGGACTTCGGCGGAAGCTGCAACCGCCTCACCGGGACCGGGTGCACCAACCCGCCACCGGGAGCGGCGTTCTACCCGATCTACTCGACCGCCAGCTCGACGGGCAACCCGAGTGCGAACGGACATTGCGTCTGGCAGGAGGGTGGTCCGAACATCAAGGGAACGACCAACAACTTCGGCGGAACCTCCGCCGCGGAGTACGGGCCGCTGCTGTTCAGCTTCTACCCGGGCCCGGACCCTGCCACGAGACTCCGCACGAACAACTACCACCGCACGCTGAGCTCCAACCCCTGCCCGGCCTAGGAGAGCCGGAGAACCGTTGCGAAGGGCGCCGTCCGCGGCGCCCTTCGTCTATCTGACCCTGACGCGCCTGGCGTTCGACCAGTCGGTCTTGCACGGCTTGTGGGGCGTGCAGTCCAGCCCGATGACGACGCCGGAGACCTCGACCCAGTAGCGCCCCTTCGGGAGCCGGTGTGCGGTCCGGGCCCGGTAGCCCGTCGCGATCTTCTTCGCAGCGAGCTGCTCGTGGAGGCGGACGTTCGCCTTGACGAAGGCGCCGTTCGGCTCGGTCTTCGGGCTCGAGGCGACGACGATCTGCCCGGGCACGAGGTCGCCGAGCGCGAAGGTCACCACGACGTGGCGCCGATGTGAGGTTGCGGAGCTGAGGTGGGGGAGACTCGACGCTGCGGAGGCACTGCCGAGCAGGATCCCCGCCGCAGCGAGTGCGCTAGCGGATGCCCGGGTCATATCGGAAATCCACCTTCCCGTAGGTGCCGTTTCTAACCGTCACGCTCGTCGGCCTGAGGCCCGTGCCCGCTCGTGCGTGTGCGACGCTCACGCCGTACGGGCCTGGGCTCAGCGCGATCCGATAGCGGCCGTGCCCGTCCGTCCTC
>VAWL01000061.1 GCA_005883965.1 Actinomycetota bacterium | reverse complement strand
CGTGGATACCTCTCAGGCGACATGCCGAAACTCGCGCAGTCGGCGGTGCTACTCCGCGAACACGACATAGACAACCTCGGCGGCGGCGGCGAGGAGGGCGAGGATGCTGACTGCCATGCCATGCTCGGAAGTCGGCCCGACGATCTCCATCGCACGTCGACTCGACCGAGTGCCGCCGCAAGCCGTCGACGCGACGGTCAACGGCGAGGGCGGAAGCTCAGGCCTCTTCCGCTGCGGCAGCCGTGCCCGTACCGAAGTTGACGCCCTCGCGGACGAGCGCGAGCTGGACTTCCTCCCGCGCCTTGTAGATCCGCCACTTGACCGTGGCGAGGGTGATCTCGAGGGAGTCGGCGATCTCGGTGTAGGAGAGGCCGACCACGTCGCGCAGCAGCAGCGCCATCTTCAGGTCGACCGTCAGGTTCTGCACCGCGCGCCAGAGCGTGTCGATCTCCTCGAGCCGCTCGACAGGAGCGTCGAGAACCTCGAGCGGCGCGATGTCGTCCAGCGCCACGAGCGCCCGCGGCCGCCGCTCGACGGCGCGCAGCTCGTCGAGGACGCGGTTCTTCGTGACCTGGAAGAGCCAGGTCGTGAACTTGGAGCGCGCCGAGAACTTCGGCAGGCCCTGGTAGACCCGCAGGAACACCTCCTGCGTCAGGTCCTCGGCCAGCGAACGGTCGCCGTTGACGAGGCGCAGGACGTAGTTGAAGACCGGCGTCTCGTAGGCGCGCAGGATCAGGGAAAAGGCTCGTTCGTCACCGCGTTGGGCTTTCCGCAGGACGCCGGGATCGGGCTGGGCCAGGCTCAAGGTGCGCGAAGTATAGAGCCGATCGGCGGCCGCGTAGAGACCAGGTTGGGTCATTTGCAGAGGTTTTTCCCCTCCATTTGCAAAGGTTTCGTTAGGCCGAGGTATGCGAGCACGCTCGGAGCCAGATCTTTGAGCTCCCCGTCGTCGCGCAGGGTCGCGCCCGAATCGGTGACGACGAGGGGGACCGGGTTCGAGGTGTGCGCGGTGTGCGGGCTCGTGCCCTCTTCCTCCACCATCTGCTCGGCGTTGCCGTGGTCGGCGGTGATCAGGACTACGCCGCCGAGGCTCTGGACGGTTTCGACGACCCGGCCGAGACAGGCGTCCGTCGTCTCCACCGCCTTAACAACTGACGGGATCACGCCGCTGTGGCCGACCATGTCGGGATTGGCGAAGTTCAAGACCGCAAAGCCGTAGCCGTCGTCCTCGAGCGCCTGCGAGAAGCGCGATGCGACCTCGTCGGCCGACATCTCCGGCTTCTGGTCGTAGGTGCCGACCTCGCGCGGGCTCGGGACGAGGATCCGCGTCTCGCCGGGCCACTCCTGCTCGCGGCCGCCGTTGAAGAAGTAGGTCACGTGGGCGTACTTCTCCGTCTCGGCGACGTGCAGCTGGCGCACGTCGTTCTCGGCGAGGACCTCGGCCAGCGTCTCGGTAACCTCCTGCTCGCCGAACGCGAGGGGGCAGTCGAAGTCGCCGCTGTAGCGGGTCATGGTCGTGAGGTCGAAGCCGCCTTCGAGCAGCTTTTGCGTCAGCTGGCGGGCGCGATCGGGGCGGAAGTTGAAGAAGATCGCCGCGTCGTCGTGCAAGAGGCGCGGCCGTCCGTCGATCACCGTGGGCTCGATGAACTCGTCGGTGACGTCCCGCTCGTAGCTCTCCTTGACCGCGGCCACCGGATCGTCGGCGTGCTCCCCCTCGCCTTCGACGATCGCGTTGTAGGCGCGATCGGTCCGCTCCCAGCGACCATCGCGGTCCATCGCGTAGTAGCGGCCTGCGACCGTGGCGATCCGCTCGGCCGGCAGCTCGGCAAGATCGTGCTCGGCCGCGTGCGGCGAGACGTCGCGCCCGTCGGTGAACGCGTGGATCCAGGTGCGCTCGGGCGCGAATTGGAGAAGCGCCTTGACGTGATCAATGTGCGAATGGACCCCGCCGTGGGAGACGAGCCCGAGCAGATGGACGTCGCCGCCCTTGGCAAAAGCCGCCTTCAGCGCCGGGTTCTCGAAGAAGGAGCCGTCCTCGATCGCGCGGTTGACCCGCTGCAGGTCCTGGTCGAGCACCCGGCCCGAGCCGATCGTCAGATGGCCGACCTCCGAGTTGCCCATCTGCTCGGGCGGCAGGCCGACCGCCTCGCCGCTCGCCTTCAGCGTCGTGTGCGGATACTCGGCCCAGAGCCGGTCGAACACCGGCGTCTCGGCGAGCTCGATCGCGTTCCCCGGCCCGGGCGGCGCACAGCCCCAGCCGTCGAGGATCACGAGCGCTACGAGAGGGAAGCTGCCGCCTGGCAAATCGCCGTGAACGATTCCACGTCCAGCGAGGCGCCGCCGATGAGAGCGCCGTCGACCCCGTCCTCGTCGAGCAGCTCGCCCGCATTCTCAGGCTTGAGCGAGCCGCCGTAGAGCACCGGGACGTCGAGGATGCTCTTGACGAACGCGTGGGCCTCGCGCGCCTGCTCGGCGCTCGCCGTCAGGCCGGTGCCGATAGCCCAGACCGGCTCGTAGGCGATCACCAGGCGGTCGTGCGGCCCGGTCGCCTCGGCGATCGCTTCGATCTGGACGCGCAGCACGAGCTCCATCTGGCCGGACTCGCGTTCCTCGAGCGACTCGCCGACGCACGCGATCACGCGCAGGCCGTGCCCCAGTGCCGCGGCGGCGCGGCGCGCGACGGTCTCGTCGGTCTCGCCGAAGTACTGCCGCCGCTCGGAGTGGCCGACGATGGCGCCGGCGACCCCGACTTCACGCAGCATCGGCGCCGAGATCTCGCCGGTGAAGGCGCCCTCGTCCGCCCAGTGCACATTCTGCGCGAAGACGGTGTGCTCGCTCTCGAGCGCAGCCGTGAGCGAGACGAAGGGCGGGCACAACACCGCCTCGATGCCCCCGGGCGGCTCGAAGACCGCGCAGAACTCGCGCGTCTCCCGCGGCCCCTTGAACATCTTCCAGTTGCCGGCGATCAGCATCACTCGGGGATCACCTCCACTCCCGGGAGCTCCTTTCCTTCCAGGAGCTCGAGCGCGGCGCCGCCGCCGGTCGAGGCCCAGGAAACCTCGTCGATGAGCCCGAGCTCGTTCAACGCGCGGTTTGAGTCGGCGCCGCCGACGACGGAGAAGGCCTCAGCCGCCGCCACCGCCTCGGCGACCGCCTTCGTCCCCTCGGCGAACGCCGGCCACTCGAAGACGCCCATCGGCCCGTTCCAGAAGATCGTCCTCGCCTTCGCGATCTCGGCGGCGAAGGCCGCGCGGGTCTCAGGCCCGATGTCGAGGCCGAGGCAGCCCTCCGGGAGCGAGTGGTAGGGGACGACCTTCGTCTCGGCGTCCTCTTCGAAGGCCGCCGCGGCGACGACGTCGGTCGGCAGTTCGACCGGGAAGCCGAGCGGGTTCTCGTCGCGCAGCTGCTCGGCCATCTTGCCCCCGACGAGCACCACATCGGCCTTCCCGCCGAGGTTGCGCAGGACGCCGAGCTTGTCCTCGACCTTGGCGCCGCCGGAGACGAGCACGAATGGGCGCTCGACCTCGCCGAGGAGCTTGCCGAGCTCCTCGAGCTCACGCTCGAGCAACAGGCCTGCGTACGCCGGCAGCAACTCGGCGACGCCGACCGTCGACGCGTGCGCGCGGTGCACCGACCCGAAGGCGTCTTCGACGAACAGCTCGTAATCGTCGGCCAGTCGCCGGGCGAACTCGGGATCGTTCGTCGTCTCGCCGGGGTCGAAGCGCGTGTTCTCGAGCACGTCGATCCGCTCGTCCGGCAGCAGCTCCCGCAGGCGCCTGGCGACGGGCGTCATCGAGAAGGCGGGGTCAGACCCCTTCGGCCGACCGAGGTGCGAACAGACCGCGACCTCCTTCGCGTCGTGGTCGAGCAGGTACTGCAGGGTCGGCAGGGAGGCGCGGATGCGCGTGTCGTCGGCCACGCGGCCGTCCTCGAGCGGCACGTTGAGGTCGGAGCGGACGAGCACCCGCTTGCCTTCAACCTCCGCTTGGCGAACCGAGCGCGGCTTACGCACTCACTGCCGCGGGAAGCGTCGCCCCGACCTTCGCAACCAGATCGACCAGCCGGCACGAGTAGCCCCACTCGTTGTCGTACCAGCCGAAGACCTTGACCATGGTGCCGTTCGCCATCGTCAGGTCGCTGTCGAAGATCGACGAGTAGGACGAGTGCTGGATGTCGGTCGAGACGAGCGGCTCGTCCGTGTACTGGAGGATTCCCTCGAACGAGCCGGTGTCCGCCTTCGCGCGGAAGAGCTCGTTGACCTCCTCCTTCGTCGTCTCGCGGCCGACGCGGCAGACCAGGTCGACGATCGAGCCGTCGGGCACCGGCGCGCGCATCGACATCCCGTCGACCTTGCCCTGCAGGTCGGGCATGACGAGCCCGATCGCCTTGGCGGCGCCGGTCGAGGTCGGGATCAGGTTGATCGCGGCGGCGCGCGCGCGGCGCAGGTCCTCGTGCGGGAGGTCGAGCACCCGCTGGTCGTTGGTGTACGCATGGATCGTGGTCATGAAGCCCTGCTCGATCGTCAGCTCGTTGTGCAGGACCTTGGCCAGCGGCGCCACGCAGTTGGTGGTGCAGGAGGCGTTGGAGATCACGTTGTGCGCCTCGGGGTCGTAGTGGCCGTCGTTGACGCCCAGCACGATCGTCACGTCGGGGCCCTTGGCCGGCGCGGAGATGATCACCTTCCTCGCGCCGCCGTCGAGGTGCTTGGCCGCGCCGTCCCGATCGGTGAAGAAGCCGGTCGACTCGATCACGACGTCCACGCCGAGGTCGCCCCAGGGGAGGTTGCCCGGGTCGCGCTCGCTCAGGAGCTGGAGCTCATGCGAGCCGACGGTGATCTTGCCGTCGCCCGGCGCGACGTCCTCGTCGAGCGTTCCGAGGACGGAGTCGTGCTTGAGCAGGTAGGCCATCGTCTCGACGTCGCCCAGATCGTTGGCAGCCACGACCTCGAAGTCGCCGCCGCGTTCCAGATGTGCGCGAAAGAAGTTCCTGCCGATCCGCCCGAACCCGTTGATCCCAACGCGAATAGCCACGAGTTTCCTCCCCGTCGTTTCCGCATTCGAGTCTAACCGCCGTTGCCGTGGGAACGGCGGGCCGGAGGGGAAGCTCCGAGGACGACCTCCCCCTCCGCATTGTCGCGCTCCGGACCTTGGCGACGGACGGGGTCTGAATCCATCGCCGGACGAGCGCGAACCCGCCGCAAAGAGTATTACGCAAGGTCCGGCCGAAAAACTACGCCCTCGAAAATCGTAAAGGCCAAGCCGCTGCCAGGGCGGTCAACGCTGCGCAATGCGCAGCAGCGACCGCAGCCGCCTATGCGCGGCCGCCTTGCTCGCGGGCGGGTCGCACTTCGCCGCCAGCTCTCTCAGCGAGAGCGACGGATTGGCCAGGCGCAGCTCCGCGATCTCGCGCAGACGCGGCGCGAGCTCGTTCAGCCGACCGGCTCGCTGCAGCCGGCGGGCGGCTTCGAGCTGCGCATGCGCGGCGCGTCCGGAGCGCAAGAGGTTGGCGTGGTCGGCATTCGCGAGCCGGTTCGCCCGCGCCTTCGTGGAACCGACGACCGCGCGCTCCTGCAGCGCCAGCGCGGCGTCGCTCGCTCCCGCCGCGGCGAGGACGCCGGCGATCCGGTCGATCCCCTTTGCATAGGCAAGCGACTGGTCCCCCCGGGCGCCCACTCGCAGCTCCGCGCCCTCGCCGGCGGCCGCCGCCGCGACGGCCTCCGCGCCGGCACGGCTCTCGCTCCGAACCTCGAGATGAGGCGACGGCGGCGCGGTCACCGACCCGGCCGCGAGCAGGGCGCCGCGCAAATAAGCGGCGCGGCAGCAGGCTCGCCCGACGATCCGCCGGGGCGGCCGCTCGCGCGGCGCGAGCCTCGCGTCGACGACGCCAGACTCGCGCAGGAGCTCGAGCGCGTCCGGCCCGCCGTCGACGTGGAGCTGGTAGCGCGTCTCCTGCCCGAAGGCCCGCTGCCGGTACGTCCGAATCTCGGAGCCGACGCCAAAAGAGCGCAGAAGTGTGAAAGCGCGCCTCGCCACGCCGCCGCTGGCCAGGTCGAGATGCACCGAGACCTCGCCGCGGCCGAGCAGGTGCAGTCGGCCCGCGAAGTGGAAGAGCGCCGAAAGCTCGGCGATCCGGTCGCACTCGCGCTCAGGCGCGATCGCGGCCAGCTCGATGCGCACGTCCTCAGAGAACGACACCCTCGAGCTCCAGCAACCGTTGCTTGTAGCCCGGGCCGAGCGAGCCGTACGAGCCGAGCCCATCCGCGCCGACGACTCGGTGGCACGGCACGACGATCCCGTACCGGTTCGCCGCGCAGACCGAGCCCACCGCTCGCTGCGCGTTCGGGTGGCCGGCGAGCGCGGCGACCTCGCCGTAGGTTGCGGTCTCGCCGTACGGGATCGAGCGCATCGCTTCGACGGCCCGGCGCTGGAAGGGCGTGCACCACTCGAGCTCGATCTCGACGTCCCCGAAGTCGCCGCGGGCGCCCGCGAAGTAGGCGCGAAGCCGGCCGACCAGAGCTTGATGTAGGGGTACATCTACATCTACATCACCATCCTCCTGCGCCATCGGCCTCGGCAGCTCATGCCAGGCGAGCAGCGCCTCCGCGAAGACCAGCTCCCCCACGCCCCACCCGTCCACCGCGTACGCGATCCGCTCGACCATGCTGCGAATCGTAGAATCAGGCCGTGAGCCGCCCCGGAATCTTCCGTCCAGCCCCCGCCCACAACGAGCCCGTCCGCGACTACGCGCCCGGCTCGCCCGAGCGCGCCGAGCTCGAAGGCCGCCTCGCCGAGATGAAGGCCGAGCGCCTCGAGATCCCGATCGTCGTCGGCGGCAAGGAGCTCCGCACCGGCGAGACCTTCCAGGCGGTGATGCCCCACGACAAGGCGCACGTGCTCGCCGACGTGCACATGGCGGGTGCGGGCGAGGTCGAGCAGGCCATCAGCGCCTCGGCCGAGGCCTGGGAGGACTGGCACCGCATGCCCTGGGAGGAGCGCGCCGCCGTCTACCTCCGCGCCGCCGAGCTGCTGGCCGGCCCCTGGCGCGCGACCCTCGTCGCCGCGACGATGCTGAACCAGTCGAAGACCGCCCACCAGGCCGAGATCGACGCGGCCTGCGAGGTGATCGACTTCTGGCGCTTCAACGTCGAGTTCATGGTCCGGGTCTACGAGGAGCAACCGATCTCCTCGCCCGGTATCTGGAACCGGATGGAGTACCGGCCGCTCGAAGGCTTCGTTTTCGCGATCAGCCCGTTCAACTTCACGGCGATCGGCGCCAACCTGACCGCGAGCCCGGCGCTGATGGGCGACGTCGTCCTCTGGAAGCCGGCCTCGACCGCCGCCTACTCGAGCTACTGGACGCTGAAGCTGCTCGAGGAGGCCGGCCTGCCGCCGGGAGTCGTCAACTTCCTCCCGGGAAGCGGCGCAGCCGTCGGGGACCCCGTCCTGGCGAGCGAGCACCTCGCCGGCGTGCACTTCACCGGCTCGACCGCGGTCTTCCACTCGATCTGGAAGACGGTCGGCCAGAACATCGACCGCTATCGCAACTACCCGCGCATCGTCGGCGAGACCGGCGGCAAGGATTTCATCGTCGCGCACCCGAGCGCCGACGTGGACGCCCTCGCGACGGCGATCGTGCGCGGCTCGTTCGAGTACCAGGGCCAGAAGTGCTCAGCGGCATCTCGGGTCTACGCGCCGTCGAACCTCTGGCCGCAGCTGCGTGAGCGGCTCGTCGAGGAGATCGGGACGATCAAGATGGGCGACGTCACCGACTTCTCGAACTTCATGGGCGCCGTGATCGACGACAAGTCGTTCGCCCGCCAGCGCGAGGCGATCGAGCACGCGAAGGCGAACAGCGCCGAGGTCGTCGCCGGCGGCGGCACCGACGACAGCTCCGGCTACTTCGTCGAGCCAACCGTGATCGAGACGCGCGACCCGCGCGACCGGCTGATGCGCGAGGAGTTCTTCGGCCCGATCGTCACGACGTACGTCTACCCGGAAAACGAGTGGGAGCAGACCCTCGAGCTCGTCGACGACACCGCGCCCTACGGGCTGACGGGCGCGATCTTCTCGCAGGACCGCGCCGCGATCGACGAGGCTGAAGAAGCACTGCGCTACGCGGCCGGCAACTTCTACGTCAACGACAAGCCGACGGGTGCTGTGGTCGGTCAGCAGCCGTTCGGCGGCGCGCGCGCCTCGGGCACGAACGACAAGGCCGGCTCGATGTGGAACCTGATCCGCTGGGTCAGCCCGCGGACGATCAAGGAGACGTTCGTGCCGCCGCGCGACTACCGCTACCCGTTCCTCGACGACGGCAGCCCCTGAAGCGCCCGCTCCTAGTTGCGGTCGCGGTCGTCCTCGTTGCCGCCTCCGTGGCCACGGCGGCACGCATCCGCGGCACCTCCGGGCCGGACAAGCTGCAGACGGTCAACGGTGTGCGCGACTCCGTCAGCTGCGGCCGCGGGTTCGACCTGGCCACCGTCGACGGCTTCGACAAGGTCGCGCGCGACTGCGAGGTCGTCACGCGCCGCTCGTCGCAGGACCCGTACCGCGGCGAGCCGAGCCAGCACCAGACCGAGGTCGAGCCCGACTCCTTCGCGAACGGGAAGACGGTCGCCGCCGTCTTCCAGGTCGGCCGGATCTTCGACGGCGGCGCCCGCAACATCGGCTTCGCGACCTCGCGGGACAGCGGCCGCAGCTGGAAGCGCGGCTTCCTGCGGGGTCTGACCCCTAGGGCGAGCGACCCCTCGATCGCGTACGACCGCAACCACCGCGAGTGGCTGGTCGTGTCGCTCGTGTTCGGCGCCGGGCCAGGCTCCTCGATCGACGTCAGCCGGTCGGTCGACGGCCTGCACTGGGACAACCCGGTCACGGCGATCGTGACGCCG
>VAWL01000060.1 GCA_005883965.1 Actinomycetota bacterium | reverse complement strand
TGCGCGCCAGGTGCAGCCCGAGGTCCCGGTCGCCGAGCTGGAACCAGGTCTCCGCGCCGAGGCCGGTCGCCGCCTCGCGCGCGTTCCAGCTCTCGCCGGTCCGGCCCCAGCCGCGCTCCTCGTCGAGCACGCCGGCGAGGGTGTAGAGGATCGTGTCGAGGTCCGGCGAGACATGCAGGCCGACGACCTCGAGGTCGTCGCCGACGTTGCCGACAACGGTCACGTCCGCGGGGTCGATCGTCTCGGCGAGGGCGCGGGCAAAGCGCGAGCCGCCGAGGCCGCCGGCGAGAACGGCGACCTTCACGGCGAGGCCGCGCGCAGGCCGTCGAGCGCCGCCGCGGTGTGCGGTCCGAGGCGGCCTTCGAGCCGCTCGAAATCGGCGAGCGTGTCCACGTCGGCCGCGAGCCCGGGCACATCGGCACTCACGAAGGCGGCGCCCAGCCGCTCGGCCCGGGCGCGGAACCGCTCCGCGCTCCCCGGTCCGTAGACCGGTGCGAACAGGTGGGTCGCCGAAAGCGCGAGGGCGTTGGTCGTGCCGTCGAGCGCCTCGACGATCGCCACGCCGCGCTCGGGCATCGCGCCGAGCAGTGCGAGCAGGTCGCGCGGCCGGGCGCAGGGCAGGTCGGCGTTGACGATGAGGATCGGGCCGGGCTCGATGCCCCGCAGCGCCGCCTCGACCGCTTCGCCCTGGCCGTTCTCGCGCGCGACGATCGTCGGGCCGACGCTCTCGGCGGCGGCAAGCACGTCCACGAGCATCGCCTCGGCGAGTGCCGCCCGCGCCGCTTCCGGAAGCGGAGCGAGCCGCTGCTTTGCGTTTTCGCCCCGAAAGGGAACGACGACGGTCGGCATGCCGAAAAGAGACTATCCAGCCGTGGAAGGCTCAGGCTCAGGGCTGGACAACGCCTCGATCGCAGCGCGGCTGGACGCGTTCGCGTCGCTCCTGGAGCTGGCGGGCGCCGGGCCCTACACCGCGCGGGCCTACCGGCGGGCAGCCGACCTGATCCGCACCACGCCGGCGCCGATCGCCGACCTCGTCCGGGAGGGCCGAGTGCGCGAGCTGCGTGGGATCGGGCCGGGAATCGAGCGCCGGCTCCGAGAGCTGGTCGAAACCGGCGAGATCGCGGAGCTGGAGGAGCTCGAGCGCGAGGTCTCGCCGGAGCTCGCCGGGCTCGGGCGCTTCCTCGGCGTCTCCGTCAGGCGGATGCTCGAGATCGGCCGCGTGCTCGGCATCCGCACACTCGACGAGCTGCGGGAGGCGGCGGCCGCGGGCCGGCTCCAGGAGGTGCCCGGCATCGGGCCGGAGACCGAGCGCAAGCTCCGGGCCGCACTTGCGCGCGAGCCCGAGCCGGCAGCACCGAGGCCGCTGACCCTCAACCGCAGCCGACCTCTCGTGGAGTCGATCGCGGACGCGCTGGGCGGCGTGGCGGCCGGCGACCCGAGCCGCTGGGTCGATGCCTCGCAGCGATTCGCCGTCGTCTGCCGGTCGCCGCATCCGGACGACGTGCTCGACCGCTTCGAGGCACTCCCGCAGATCGTCTCGGTCGTCGAACGGGACGAGCGCAGGGCACTCGGCGTCACGGTAGAAGGCGTGCCGGTCGAGCTCGTCGTCGCCGCGCCTGAGCGCTTCGGCACCGAGCTCGTCCGGGCGACGGGCTCGCCCGAATGGGTGGCCTCGCTGGAGCCGTTGCCAGACGCGCCCGACGAGGAGGGCGTCTTTCGCGCGCTCGGGATCCCGTTCGTGCCGCCCGAGCTGCGCGAAGCCGGCTTCCGCGGCGAGCCGCCTCAGCTGCTCGAGCTCACCGATGTCAGGGGCGACCTTCACTGCCACACGACCTGGTCGGACGGGCGGGCGTCCGCCTACGACATGGGGCTCGCTGCGCGCGAGCGCGGCTACGACTACCTGGCGATCTGCGACCACACCGTCAGTGTCGGGGCGGTGCCCGGGCTCGACGCCGACGGCGTGCGCCGCCAGGGCGAGGAGATCGCGGCCGCCAACGAACGGCTGGCGCCGTTTCGGCTCCTGCGCGGGAGCGAATGCGACATCCGCCGCGACGGCTCGCTCGACCTGCCCGAGGACGTGCTCGCGGAGCTCGACTGGGTGCAGGCAAGCGTCCACGGCGGCCAGCGTGGCTCGCGCGAGGAGCTGACGGGGCGCGTCCTGGCCGCGCTCGACTCGCCCTACGTGAGCTGCCTGAGCCATCCGACCGGACGGCTGATCAACCACCGGCCGCCGAACGCGATCGACCTGAAAGCCGTGTTCGCGCAGCTCGTCGAGACAGGGCGCGCCGTCGAGGTGAACGGTCTGCCGGACCGGCTCGACCTGCGCGACGAGCACGTGCGCCTGGCGCGGGAGGGCGGAGTGCCGATCGTCGTGAACACCGACGCCCACTCGACGCGCGGGCTCGCGAACATGGAGCTGGCGGTCCGGACGGCCCGGCGGGGCGGCGCCGGGCCGGGCGACGTGCTCAACACGCTGCCGCTGGATGAGCTCCTGGCGAGGCGGTTCGGCCGGCCCGAAAAACGGTTCACATAAAGGCGCACCCGGCCTCCTCCCCGCTGCAGATCGTAACGGCGAGATCGTCACGACTGCGTGACGCGAGTGTGCCGGATGTGTGACTTCTGCCTGCGCCTGCGCGCCGCGCTAGGCCGCCTGGCCAGGCCCGCGCGTCGCCCACTCGCGCAGCTCGAACCAGTGCGAGTTGCGCAGCGCCTCGGCGACCTTCGGGTCGGTGTGAGCCGCATTGAAGACGTTGTGATCGAGGTCGGCGCAGATAGCGACGGCGCTCAGCGGCACGTCGACGAGCTCCGCCAGCGCATCCGCAGGCAGCTTCGCCTCGGCGACGGTGTAGTGCATGAACTGGAGGTTCGGCGCGACCTCCATCAGCAGCGGCCAGTCGGGGCAGGTGCGCGAGCTCACGACGGACTCTTTCCCGGCACGGCGAGCCGCTCCTCCACGAGGGCGGCCAGCGCGCGGATGAAGGCGGGGTCGTCGTTGAGCGACTCGATCCGTTCCAGCTGCAGCCCCAGCACGGCCGCTCGCTCGCGTGCTTCGACGTCCAGGTCCCAGAGGATCTCCAGATGGTCGGAGACGAACCCGACCGGCGCGACCAGCACGCTGCGCACGCCGGCCTCGTGCAGGCGCCCGAGCTCGTCCAGGATGTCCGGGCCGAGCCACGGCTCCCCCGTTGGGCTGGCGCTCTGAAAGGCGAACGACCATCCGTCGAGCCCGGCCCGCTCGGCGACGAGGCGCGACGTCTCGAGCAGCTGCTCGCGGTACGGATCGCCGTCGGCCAGGATCCGCGCCGGCAGCGAGTGCGCCGTGAAGACGACCCAGGCATCCGTGCCCCGCACGCGGTCGGCGAGAACGTCCAGGAACGGCTCGTGGTCGTGCCAGCTCTCGACGAGCTCGAGCTCGGCGCGGCCGGCCACCGCTGCCTCGAGCCGTTCGCGGTACTCGCCCACCGAGAGCCGCGAGTAGTGCGGCGCGAGCACCAGGCCGAGGATGCGCGTCGCCCCTCCGGTCAGAGCGGACTCGACCGCCTCGGCGATCCGCGGGCGCCAGTGCTTCATGCCGACGAAGACGGGCACCCCCAGCTCGCGCTCGAGCGCGGCCCGCTGCGCCTCGGTGACGTCGTCGAGCGGCGAGCGCCCGCCGATCCGCCGGTAGCGCTGAGCCAGCCCGGCGACCGCCTCGTCCGAGACGGGCCGGCCGCCCCTGATGTCCTCGAAGTACGGCCGGATGTCCTCCGCGGTCGCCGGGCTCCCGTACGCCATCAACACGACCGCATCGCTCATGCCGGCACCAGCGTCCGCTCGTGCACCAACTCGACCAGGCGGCGCAGGTCGGCGGGATCGGTTTCCGGCAGCACGCCGTGACCGAGGTTGAAGATGTGACCGGGGCGCCCGCCCGCGCGCCGCAGAACCTCCTCCGCGCCGGCCGCCGCGCGCTCCCAGGGCCCGAGCAAAGCGGCGCCGTCGAGGTTGCCCTGGATGCCGCGGTCGAAGCCGACGCGCTCCCAGGCGGCGTCGAGCGGCAGCCGCCAGTCGACGCCGATCACGTCGCCGCCGGCCTCGGCGCGCTCCTCGAGGAGGTGCGCGTCGCCGGTCGCGAAGTGGATCGTCGGCACGTCGACGGCTTCCAGCAGCCGCGACGAGTACGGCGCGGCGAACTCGCGGTAGTCGTCGACCGAGAGCGCGCCGGCCCACGAGTCGAAGAGCTGGATGGCGTCCGCGCCGGCGCGCGCGCAGGCGGCCACGTAGGCCGCGAACGTCTCGGCGAGCTTGTCCATCAGCGCGTGCCAGACCTGCGGCTGCCCGTACATGCAGGCCTTCGTCAGCTTGAACTCGCGGGTCGGCTTTCCCTCGATCAGGTAGCCGGCGACGGTGAAGGGGCCGCCGGCGAAGCCGATCACGGCCTGGTCGCCGCGCAGCGCCTCGCGCACGAGCCGCACCGACTCGAGCACCCACGGCACCGCCTCCTCCGGCTCGGGGACGGCCAGTCGCTCGACGTCCGCGGCCGACCGCACCGGCTCGGCAACGACCGGCCCGACGTTCTCGACCAGCTCGACGTCGACGCCCATCCCGAGGACGGGAAGCATGATGTCGGCGAACATCACCGCCGCGTCCACGTCGTGCCGCCGGACCGGCTGCAGCGTCACCTCGGCGCAGAGGTCCGGATTGCGCGCGATCTCGAACAGGCCGTACTGCTTCCGTAGCTCGCGGTACTCGGGCAGCGAGCGGCCGGCCTGGCGCATGAACCAGACGGGTGTTCGCTCGACCGGCTCCCGGCGGCAGGCGCGCACGAGGAGAGGCTCCATCACGCGCCTCAGGGTAGCTCCCAGGAGCCTCCAAGCCGGATGGGCCCGGAACCCGCCGAGTCGCGGCTGAAGACGCTCAGCTCGAGCGCCCGCTCGTCCCGCGCCAGCTCGGCGTCGAGGTCCTCCGAGTTGACGATCACGTCGACGAAGAACCGCCCCTCGCGCATCGGCAGGCCCGGGAAGCGGAGTCGCAGAAGCTCCAGCCGCGCGGGCCGCAGCCGCACGCCCTCTACGGTCTGCGAGCCGAGCGGCTGCCCGGCCGTGTCGCGGAAGCCCACGGTCACCCGCGCCCCCTCGGCGCCTTCCTCCGCGTACAGCCAGACCTCGATCGTGACCGGCTCGCCCTCGGTGACGCGGTCGCGCGCGGTCCCGTCGCCGGCGATCGCGCGTACCTCGTGCACGCGGAGAAGCTCGGACCCCGCGCCGTCCTTCCGCGCAGCCGTGTCCGTGGCCCGGTTGACCAGTCGGCGGTGGTAGGCGCTGACGACCTCCACCGCCGCGCCCTCCTCGACCACGCGCCCGTGCTCGAGCAGCACCGCGCGGTCGCAGACCCGCTCGACCGCGCTCGGGTCGTGCGAGACGAAGACGATCGTCCCGCCGGCCCGCTTGAAGTCGGCGATCCGGCCGAAGCACTTCTGCTGGAAGGCCTCGTCCCCGACCGCCAGCACCTCGTCGAGGAGAAGCACGTCCGGGTTGACGTGCATGGCGACCGAGAAGCCGAGGCGCATGTACATCCCGGACGAGTAGGTGCGCACCGGGACGTCGGCGAAGTCCTCCAGCTCGGCGAAGCCGATGATCTCGTCCAGGTGCTCGTCGACGTAGCGCCGCTTGAGGCCGTAGATCGCGGCGTTCAGGTACACGTTCTCGACGCCGGTGAAGTCGGGGTGGAAGCCGGCGCCGATCTCGATCAGCGATCCGACCCGCCCGCCGACCTCCAGCTCGCCGAGGCTCGGCGCAAAGATCCCCGCGATCAGCTTCAGCAACGTCGACTTGCCGGAGCCGTTCTGGCCGACGATGCCGAGGGCCTCGCCCGGGTGGACGTCGAGGTCGACGTCGCGCAGCGCCCAGAGCTCGCGGGTCTGCGGCAGGTCGCGCCGGAGGATCGTCTCCTTCAGCGAGCGGCTCTGCGAGAGGCGGATCTTGAACAGTCGGCCGATGCCGCGCCCTCGGATCTCACCGTCCGCGACGGCCACGCCCATGCTCACCTCAGAGCTCGACGGCCAGCGAGTCCTCGTTGCGCTGGACGACGCTGAGCCCGAGCACGGCGAGGCCGGGGCCGACGAGGAAGATGTAGAGGAGCACTCCGGGGCCGGGCACCGTCGCCTGCAGGAGCACGGCGCGGATCCCCTCGACGTAGGGCGTCACCGGGTTCCCGTAGCGGAGGATGTCGATCAGCCAGGGGTGGGCGGATCCCGCGGGCAGCTGGTCCAGCCCGTAGAGGATCGGCGTCAGGAAGAACCAGGGCAGGAAGATCACGGCGAGGAGGTGCTCGACGTCGCGGTAGAAGACGTTGGCGACGGACAACAGCCAGGCCAGTCCGAGCGCGAGACAGAGGAGCCCGGCGAAGAACGGGATCACCAGGGGAACTGTCCGCGCTGTCTCGGGCACGAAGGCGATGTTGATCGGGATCAGGATCGCGAACATCACGAGCGCGGAGGTCGTCTGCGCGAGCACCGAGGCCGCGGGGATCAGCTCGCGCGGGAACCAGACCTTCTTGATCAGGTCGGCGTTGGCGAGCAGCGACCCGCTGCCGAGCTGCACCGACGCCTGGAAGAAGCCCCACGTGGCGAGGCCGACGAGCACGAACAGCGGGTAGTGGGGGATGTTCCGCGCCGCCTTCCAGAGCACCGAGAAGAGCAGCGTGTAGACCAGCATCATCGAGAGCGGGTAGACGAGCGACCAGACGAGGCCGAGCGCGGAGCCCTTGTAGCGGACGCGGATCTCACGGCGGATGAGCGTCCAGAGCAGCTCGCGGTAACCGCTCAGCCGCGTGAAGCTCGGCAGCAGCGGCGTTCCCCTTGGGGCGACGGCTTCAACGGCCACGCGGGCAGGATACTCGGCGTTCTTATGCGAATTGTTGTCGACGTCAGCCCGCTCTCGCGGCCCCGCACGGGGATCGGCAACTACCTGCGCGGGATGCTCGCCGGCCTCGCCGAGGCGGGCGGCGACGAGCACGAGCTCGTGGCCTTCGGGCCTTCCGGGCCGCGCGGGCGGGCGCGTATCCAGGCGGCGCTGGCCGGTCTGCCGCTGGAGCTGCGGCTGCCGCTGCTGCCTCGCGCGCAGTGGTGGCGGGCGGGCTGGAGCCGCCTCGGCCGACCGCCGGTCGAGTCGGTCGCCGGGCCGCTTGACGTCTTCCACTTCTCGGACTGGATGTGCCCGGCGCAGCGCGGCGGCGTGCGGGCGACGACCGTGCACGACCTCGTGCCGCTGCGCTTCCCGGAGCTGGTCGAGCGCGGGACCCGGCGGATGCACTCGCGGAAGCTCGGCGCGGTGCGCTCCTGCGACGTCGTCTTCACGAACTCGCGCTTCACGGCCGGCGAGGTGGTTGAGCTGCTCGGTGTGGCGGCGGATCGTGTCGTGGTCGCGTACCCGGCCGTCGACTCCGTGTTCGGGCCCGAAGGCGAGCGGGCGGATCTCGGCGGACCGTACGTCCTCTCGGCGGCGACGCTGGAGCCGCGGAAGAACCTGCCGGCCCTGGTTTCCGCCTTCGCGCTGCTGCGACGGCGGCGGCCGGAGCTGACCCTCGTCCTGGCCGGGGCCGCAGGCTGGGAGGAGCGGCCGCTTGCCGCAGAGGGCGTCCGGGAGCTGGGCTTCGTCCCGGACGAGGAACTGGCCGGGCTCTACCGCGGCGCGTCTGTGTTCGCCTACCCGTCGCGGTTCGAGGGGTTCGGGATGCCGGTGGTCGAGGCGCTCGCATCGGGCGTCCCGACGGTCGTCTCCTCGCACCCGTCACTGGACGAGGCGAGCGGTGAGGCGGCGCTGCGGGCCGACCCGGACGACGCGGAAGCGTTCGCGGAGGCGCTGGAACGGGCGCTCGACGGGGACACCGCGCGGCGAGCGGCGGGCCTCGCCCACGCGGCCCGCTTCACCCGGCAGGCGTGCGGCGAGGCGGTTCTGGCGGGCTACGAGAAGGCTCTGAAAGACTGAGGCCGATGGTGCGCGTGGGCATGGACGTCTCGCCGCTCGCGGTCACGCGGGCAGGCACCGCGCGGCATATCCGCTCGCTGCTGGCGGCGCTGGAGGACGAGGACGTCGAGCTGCGCCGCTACTCGTTCGGCGGCTCAGCCCGGGCGCTCGCCCCGGTTCGGGACGTCGGCTGGTACCTCGCCGCCCTGCCGCTGGAGGCCGCGCGCGACGGCGTCCAGGTGCTGCATTGCCCGACGCATCGCGCCCCCGTCAGCTCGCGGGTGCCTTTGGTCGTCACCTTTCACGACCTCGCCGTCCTCCGGCACCCTGAGACCTTCAATGCCTGGACGCGGAGCTACAGCCGGCTCGCGCTGCCACGGGTCGCGAAGGCCGCGCGGCGGCTGATCGCCGTGTCCGAGTTCACGCGGCGGGAGCTGATCGAGCTGCTCGACGTGCCGGAGGAGAAGGTGCGCGTGATCCCGAACGCGGTCGGCCCGCCGTTCGTGGCCGAGGGCGAGGCGGCCTCCGGCGAGTACGTGCTCGCCGTCGGGACGCTCGAGCCGCGGAAGAACCTGCCGCGCCTCGTCGAGGGGTTCCGGCGCGCAGGGCTCAACGGCTGCCGGCTGCTCGTCGCGGGCATGCGCGGCTGGGGCGACGTCGATGCGTCGGGCGACGGGATCCATTGGCTCGGCTCGGTCCCTGACGACGAGCTCGCGCGGCTCTACCGCGGCGCGCGCTGCGTCGCCTACGTGTCGATCTACGAGGGCTTCGGGTTGCCCGTCCTCGAGGCGATGGCCTGCGGAGCCCCGGTCGTCGCAGGGCGAAACGAGGCTGCGGAGGAGGTGGCGGGGAAGGCTGCGGTGCTCGTCGACCCACTGGATCCCGACGCGATCGCCGCCGGGCTTGGAGAGGCGATCGACCGAAGCGAGGAGCTGCGCGCTCTCGGCCTCGAGCGGGCCCGCGCCTTCGACTGGGCAAGCGTCGCGCGAGCGACGGCCGAGGTCTACCGGGAGGCGGCGGCCTGAGCGCGCCGCTCGTCGTCATCGATGCGGACGTGCTCGGCCGGCAGCGGACCGGCGACGAGACCTACGTCACCGCGCTACTGCGCGAGCTCACCGGTACGCCTGACCTCCGGCTCGCGGCTGTCACGCGGCGCCCCGATCTCGTCCCGGACGGGATCGAGCCGGTCGAGCTCCAGACCCGCAGCCAGATCGCCCGGATGGCCCTCGGGATGCCGCGCCTGCTCCGCCGCCTCC
>VAWL01000059.1 GCA_005883965.1 Actinomycetota bacterium | reverse complement strand
GTCGAAGTCGTTGATGTCGAAGACGAGCTCGCGCTCAGGCGAGCCGAACACGCCGAAGTTCGAGAGATGCGCGTCGCCGCACAGCTGAGCCGTGAGCCCGGAGCTCGGCAGCCGCGCCAGGTCTGCCGCCATGATCAGCGCGCCGCCGCGAAAGAAGGCGAACGGCGACGTCAGCATCCGCCCGTAGCGGATCGGGACCAGCTCGGGCACCCGCGTGAGTGCCTGCTCCTCCAGCAGTGCGACCGGGTCGCGGCTCGCGTCGAAGTCGATCTCGGCGTGCGCGGACCGTGAAACCGCCGCCCGCGCGGCTTTCCCATTGGCGGCGCGCTCTGCGCGTGTCACGCCAGGATCTTCTGCTCGGCGAGGGCCGACTCGCCGCGTGTCCTCTCGCTCGCCCGCCAGGCGCGCCGGACCGGCGAGAACACCGCACAGACCAGCGACAGCGTGATCAGGATGAAAACCCAGCCGACCAGCGTGAGCACGACTCCGAACGAGCCGAAGGCTTTCCCGTTCGCGTTGAGGGTCGGCGGCAGCCAGAGCGGCGAGGTCGCAGTTGCTCCGCCGATGACGACGCTTGCCATCACCGCGCCAGGCAGGAGGGCGCGCAGGCCGATCGTGGCATGTAGGAGGAAGCGCGGAACCCAGAGCCAGAAGACGGTCGCTCCCACGAGCCAGGCGGGCACGAGCAGGTACCAAGCGGTGCCGCTCAGTTTTTCCGCGGCGACGACCGTGAGCGCGACCGCGCCGGTGAAGACGAAGAAGAAGATCGCGAACAGCCCCTGGTCGGCCACCGAGCCCACCTCGACTCCCCACGCGCGTGCGTAGACGTCCTGGTAGATCTGGCCGATGCCGATCCCCCACAGAAGGAAGCTGATTGCAACGGAGGCGGTGGCCGCCAGCTTGTTCGCAGAGGCGCTGCCGAAGGTGTCCCGGACGAGGCTGGCGGTCGAGCCGGTCAGGTTCAGGTGCGAGACGAGATGCTCGGCGAAGAAGTTCGTCTTCCCGCCCGATTCGAAGAGGGCGATCGCGACGAGGGCGCCCGGCAGGACCGACAGCGTGGAGTAGACCGTTGCGGCGCAGCCCGAGTTGCGGCTCGCCTTGAAGTACGCGCGAAACCAGGCCAGCGAGAGCCGGCCCAGTTTCGTGTCGGCGCGGCCGACGAGCCAGTCCTGCAGGGTTTTGAGCCGTCCGCGTGCTCCGGCTCGAGCTTGTCCGGGAACCAGTTCTCAGCCCGCCTCGAGATGCAGCCTGCGGCCGACGGCGACCGCTTCGAGGCGCGAGTGCACGTCCAGAGCGCGCAGCAGGCGGCGGATGTGGTTCCGCACGGTCTCGATGCTGAGGTGGAGCTCTTCGGCGATCTGCTCGGTCGAGCGGCCGCGCTCGAGGAGCCGGAGCACCTCCGCCTGGCGCGGCGTCAGGTGCGGAAGAGGCGGGGGGCCGGCTTCGTCCTCGATGTCCGAGAGCTGGCCGAAGACTCCGACGACGTGATGGCCCTCGAAGAGGCAGACCGAGCTGACCTCGACCGAGACGCGATTGCCCTTCTCGTCCAGCAGCACGACCTGCCCCTCGACGTCCTCGCTGCCGAACATGTGCTTCAGGTACGCCTCCTTGGCGCGCCGGGTCTCCTCGGGCGCGACGACCGACGTGATCTGCCGCCCGCGGACGTCGCCGAACATGTCGCGGCCGGCACGGTTGACCCAGCGGATGATCCCGTGCCTGTCGTAGATGTAGCTCGGCACGTTCACGCGCTCGAGCGCATCCTCGAGATCGCCTTCGAGCTCCCGTAACGCCGACATCGCCGGAAAGCATGCGGCCGGCGCCGCGGCCATTCATCGTCCCGTCAGGGCGATTCCGTCCCTTGTCCCGGTGAGATCGACCGACCAGTCGGGCTCCCCGGCCTCGAGAATGTACGCACGGCCGTCGACCTCGAATCTCAGCGCGACGACCTTGGTGGCCTCCGGCCGCTCCACGCTCACGATCACGTCCCAGCGCCACGCGAGGTTCATCGCGAGGCTCGCCGCAGAGACAATGTCCGCGACCTCGAAGACCGCGTGCTCCGACAAGCGGCCGTCGCTCACAGCTGCCGCTCGATCTCGTCGATGCGAAGGATGACCTCGAGGTCGTCGCGCATCCGCTCGAGGGCACGGATCTCGAGCCCGTCGATCGGGGCCGGATCGAGCAGCCGAAGTGCATCTTCGACGTTGCGCAGCGCCATCGAGATTCGAAAGCGGCGCCAGTCCAGATGGTCGACGGAAGCCATGAACGGATCGTCGCTGCCGGCGCCCAGGCCGTGTTTGACCCGGAACGGTCAATCGGCGCCGCAGGCAGGCTCCGCGCCTGACCCGGACAGGTCAATCAGTGCGCGAGGAAGACCTTCAGCGTCACGACGAACAAGCCGAGGGTGATGTTGAGGCTGGTCGCCATCAGGGTGGCGCCTCGCCCGAACCCCTCGAGACGGGAGAAGCGCACGCCTTCGGCACCGAGCGTGAACAGGCCGAGCCCCAGGGCCGTCCACACGGCGGTGGTCTCGTGGAACACGCCGATCGCTCCGAGCACGAGCGCGCCGACGGGCAGAGCCGCCGCCAGCATGATCCCGAGCTCGCGGCGTGCGATCGAGCCCATGTCGTAGAGCTTCTGCCGTCCCTCCGAGAGCGCCTCGGAGAGCGTGTGCGCGTAGACGTGGGCGATCCACAGCACGAAGACGGCGGCGGTGACCGTCTCGGCGAGCTTCCAGGGATCCTTCTCCGAGGCGTAGGCAGCCGTGAGCGTCGCCATCACGACCACGGTTCCGTAGACGGTGCTCGCGATCCGTCCACCGGACCCGAAGAGAGCCCGCGCGGCGGAGTCGGATAGCGACGGCTGTTCGATCGGGTCGCCGTCCGTCAGGTCGTCGCCGGACCTACGCCTGGCGGCCTTACGACGATGTAGGTGAGAACGCCGACGAGGGGCACGAAGATGACGAACAGGATCCAGCCGACCTTGACCCAGCCCGACTCGTCGGGCCGCCGGAAGTTGTCGATCAGGATCATGATCACCAGCGAGATCCAGATCACCCAGCCGAAGAAGACGAGCATCGTCCACATGACGTCGAGGAACGGATAGTCGCTCGCAACCAGCACCTCTGATCACCTCCAGTCGTGGCTCGGAACCAAGGAAGCGCCCGCTCTGGAAGCGCCTGCTGGTCTTCGCCGCGGTCATCGTCGTGATCGGCGCGTTCGCCAACCTCGTCGGCTGGGACCTCCGGGGCTGGTTCAGCGACGTCTGGGACACGATCACCGGGATCTCCTTCGGCTACATCGTGGCCGCGGTCGTGCTGAAGAGCTTCCAGACGACCGCCGCTGCGCTGAGCTGGTACGGGATCCTGCGCTTCGCCTACCCGGGGCGCGTCCGCTGGCTCGACATCCTCGCCGCCTACGCGGCCTCGGTCGCGCTCAACTCGATCCTCCCGGCCAACCTCGGCACCTTTGCGATGCTGATCATGTTCTCGACGATCATCGCCGGGGCGACCTTCGCGGGAATCCTCGGCGGCTACGCCGTCCAGAAGATCTTTTGGACGCTGATCGGCGTGTTCGTCTACCTCTACCTGTTCCTCAGCGTGGGTGGCTCGTTCGACATCAAGTTCGCCTTCGTGCACGAGCACCCGTGGGCGACCGTGACGTTCCTCCTGGCCGGCGCCTACCTGATCTACGTCGGCGTGCGGCGGATCTGGCCGCGCGTCGTCCACTGGTGGGACGAGGCCAAGGAGGGCGGCTCGATCCTCGCCCACTGGCGGGCGTACCTCGGCTGGGTGTTCGCGCCCTCGCTCCTGAGCTGGCTCGCGGGCCTGGCGGTAATGGGCGTCTTCCTCGCCGCCTACGGGATTCCCGTCACCTTCGACACGCTGATGCGGATCGCCGGCGGCAACTCGATCGCGAACGTCACCTCCGTGACCCCGGGCGGCGCGGGCGTGACGCAGGCCTTCAACGTCGCGTCGCTGAAAGGCATCGCAAGCGCTCAGGACGCGACCGCCTACTCGGTCGCGCAGCAGCTCGTGACCACGGCCTGGAACCTGATCTTCGGAATCGCTCTGGTCGTCTGGGCATTCGGCTGGACCGGCGGCAAGCGCCTGGTCGGCGATTCGTACGAGGGAGCGAAGACGAAGGCAGCCGAGCAGAAGGCTGCACACGCGGCGAAGAAGGCGGCCAAGCGCGAGGCCGAGCCCACCAGCAGCTGATGGCAGCGGAGGCCTCGCAAGCCGAGCCGCGTGACGCCGCGCGCGCCTTTGGGATGTCCCGTCGGCCGGGAGAGCGCTGGACCCGCTTCGCCGCGCGCATCGCCAATGCGTTCGGGGTCGTCCTGCTGCTCGTGGTCGCGCTCTACGTGCTCGGCTCGCTGGTCTCGTTTAGCGGCTGGGGTGGCTTCGCGATCGCGGCGACCGCCGGAACGTGCGCGGTCTTCGCCCTGGTCAGCGCGGAGGCCCGTCACGGTCTCGTCCGCTGGGCCGTCATGTTCGCCGTGGCCGCGACTGTGGCGGCGGGGATCTCCGCTCTCGGCGCCGGCCAGAAGTGGTCGGGGGTGGCCGCGCTGCTCGAGGTCGGGCTGCTCGCGGTCGCAGCGGCCGAGGTGCTCGGCACGGTGGTGACCGAGCGTCAGGTCGGCTTCCGGACGATCCTCGGCGCGATCAGCGTCTACGTGATCCTCGGGCTCCTCTTCACCTTCGTCTACGTGGCCGTCGACAAGCTGCAGGACGGTGCGTTCTTCGGCCAGTCGACCCAGACGGGCGATTTCGTCTTCTTCAGCATCACGACGCTGACGACGACGGGCTACGGCAACCTCGTGCCCGCCGCGCAGCCGGGCCGGATGCTCTCGGGCCTGGAGATGTTGCTCGGCCAGATCTTCCTCGTGACGCTGATCGCGGGGCTCGTCAGCCTCTGGCGCCCAGGGCGCAGGGACTAGGCCTTCGACCCGGGCTGCGTCTTCGGGATGCGCCCGGTAAGCAGCAGCGCGACGATCGTCATCAGCGACAAGATCGCCAGCGCCGCCTTGAGGCCCGTGATCCGCGACTTCTGGTAGGCGGTGACCGCTGCCTGCGTTGTCTTGGAGCTGACGTGGGCGTCGTCGAGCGCCTTCTGGAGATCGGCGTCCGAGATGAACGGGACGCCGCTCGCGAGGTTCACCTGCGCCTCCGACTTGACGCGTGACGGGATCGCGTCGCTCTTCTCGATGTTGTTCAGGAACGCCGTCGACATCGCCGCGATCAGCAGCGCACCTGCCAGCGCCGTGCCCATCGAGGCGCCGAGGTTGGTCGCCGTGTTCTGGATGCCGCCGACCTCGGGGGCCTGGTCGTCGGGCACGGCGGAAACGGTCACCGAGCCGAGCTGCGAGGCGAGCGCGCCGATCCCGGCGCCAATCAGCAGCATTGGCAACAACACGATCTCCGGGCCGGCGTCGGTGTCAAGGGCGCCGAGCAGGACGACCGTCCCGAGTAGGAGCGCGAACAGCCCGAGGCGCACGACGCGCCGCGGGTTGGCGTTCGGCCGCAGGCGCGGGATCCCGATCGCGGCCGCCAGCAGCGTGATCGAGAGCGGCGTCAGCCTCGCGCCCGTCGCGAGCGCCGAGAGCCCGAGGCAGACGGAGAGGTAGAGCGGGACGACGAAGAACAGGCCGGCCTGGGCGAGGTACTGGAAGAAGAACATCGTCAGGCCGCCGGTGAGCTGCTTGTTCTTCAGCATCGCCGGCCGGATGAGCGGCTCCTTCCCCTGAGCCTCCCGGCGTGCCTCCCACTGCAGGAAGAGCCAGAGCACCGCGAACCCGGCAAGCACGAGCCAGATCACCGGCGAGAGGCCCCACCAGGCGGTGGCGCCCGGCCGCGGCTTGATCCAGCCCCACTCGCCCGAGCGCAGCACGCCGAAGACGAGCAGCCCGAGCCCGACCGCCGAGAGCACGGAGCCGACGACGTCGAGCTTCGGCCGCGTCTCCGGCGGCGCATCGGAGATCTTGCGGGCGAGGATCAGGATCGCGATCACGATCAGCACCTCGCCGGCGAAGACCCAGCGCCACGAGAAGTAGGTGGTGAAGATGCCGCCGATCAGCGGGCCGATCGCCACCGCAATCGCTCCCGCCGCTGCGACCATCCCGTAAGCCGCGGGTCGGCGTGCGACCGGGAAGTTGCCGGCGACGAGCGCGACGATCGCGGGCAGGATCAGCGCCGCGCCGACGCCCTCCAGGAACGACCATCCGAAGAGCAGCACCGGCAGGTTGGGCGCCAGCGCGGTCGTGAACGAGCCGCAGCCATAGATCACGCAGCCGATCGCGAAGGCGCGCTTGCGCCCGATCATCGCGCCGATCTTCGCGCCGGTGATCATCAGCGACGCCATCACCAGCGTGTAGGCGGTGATCGCGCCCTGAATCCCGGTGACCGTGGTGCCGACGTCTTTGGCGACCGTTGCGATCGAGACGTTCATCACCGAGGTGTCGAGCGTCATCAGGAACTGGCCCGCCGCCAGCGTCACGAGCACGACCGTCGTGCCCTTTGCCGCGCGATCTTCGGCGCTTGCCACTGCGGTCGTCACGCCTCGGCTCCCACGACGACGGCGACCGGCTCGGGCTGCGGGGCCTGGAGCATGCTCCGCCAGCCCAGGAAGAGCTCGTTGACTGCGGCGGCGCCCACGAGCGGCTCCTGCGCCGCCGGCAGCTCCACGGGGTGGAGCACGAACGGCTTCGTCTGCGGGCCGCCGATCCCGCCGTGGAAGGAGATCAGCTCCTCGAAGGCGCAGCCTTCCTCGAGCGCGGGGTCGTAGAAGCTGCCGACCAGGATGTCGGCCGTGTGGGCAAAGCCGGAGGCGCGCAGGAGGTGCTGCGCAGCTCGGGGCTCGAACGCCGCCAGCGGGTCAGCGCCCTCCACCTCGCCGCTCTCGAGGCGCCGCGTGCCGTTCGGCCCGAGGACCAGCGGTCCGTGGCGCGTCGAGTGGACGAGGAGCCAGCCGAGATGCCGGTGCTCGCGCAGGGCGGGGAGGAGACGGGGGTGATGCGCCTCGATCTCCTCGAGGCTGAGCCGTCTCGGCTCGTCCATCAGGTAGACGAGCCCGAGGTTCCCGGATGCGAGCACGACGATGTCGCGGCCGCTGACGTCCTTCTTCGACTGCTTCCGCGCCTTCCTGCCGGATGCCTCGTCGACCGCTCGGCCGACCGCCGTCTGGTTCTCGTCCCCTGCCTCGACCCGGGCGACGTCCTCGGTGTCGACCGAACGGCGTACGAGCTCTTCGAGGTCGTAGCCGTTCCGTTGCTTGAAGGTGGCGCCCTGCGTCTGACCGTGGTCGGACAGGACGACGATCTCGTACGGGCGCGGCGCGTACAGGCGCGCACGGTCGATGCGCCCGAACTGCTGGTCGAGCTTGCGCAGCGCCTCCATCGTGTCGCCCCGCTCGAGGCCCGAGTGGTGCGCGACCTCGTCGTAGCTCGAGAACGTGGCGTAGACGACGGGGCGGCCCTTCATCATGTCCGTGAGGACGCCGTAGACGATCAGGTCGCGGACGACCACGCAGAGCGCCGCGCGCAGGAACGGGTAGATGCCGCCCCGGTGGCCGCGTGGGGTCACCTCGCGCCGGCGTTGCTGCACCGCCGCGACCAGCTCGAGGATCACCTCCCACCCGAACAGGACGAGCGAGCGCAGGACGTTGAAACCGTTGGCGAAGAACGCGCGGTAGCCGGGGTTCGAGTGCCGCTCAGCCTCGCTGCGGCTGGCCGTGAGGATGACGTGGTCGGCCTCGCCGGAGAGGAGGTTGCCGCGGCTGGCGCCGCCGTTCGCGAGCAGTCCGCGGCCGCCGAGATGCCGCCGCTCGATCTCGGCGCAGTCGGCCGGCGCCGAGCAGACCATGATCGTCGCGGTCTCCTTCTCGACCCAGCGGAAGGCGGGGATGTCCTCGTTCGAGCCGAGCAGGATGCCTGCCTGGCTCGCGCCGGTCTGGGAGGAGAGATCCGTCTCCCACCCGGTGAGGCGATGGGTGCCCTCCTCGAGCCAGCGTCCCATCGTCGGTGCGCTCCCGTTGCGGATCGCCCGCTGGAGGACCGTCAGCGCCAGGCCATCGATCTCCAGGAAGAGGATCCCGGGAACTTCCGTCTCCTCGCGGTCGTCCGAGCGGCGTGCGATCCGCTGGATCACACGGAAGGCGTAGGTGTCGTCGTCGTTCGTGCCGAGGATGACGTTCAGGACGACGCCGACGGCCGCCGCGGCCAGCGCGACCCCGAGCGCCGACCAGAACGAGCTGACGGTCAGGTCGCCGTTGGTGAGGTGGTCGGCCGCGAGCAGGATCGCCGCGTCGAGCGCAAGCACGACGAAGAAGCCGAGCAGCGCCATGAACGGAAGCCGAATCGCGGCGACGAGGGGAGGCAGGACCGCGTTCAGCACCGCGATCGCAGCCGCAGCGACCAGCGCCGAGCGGTAGTCGTGGACGACGGCGCCGGGGACGATCGCGGCTGCCACGAGCAGTGCCAGGGCAGAGAGCGCCCAGGCAAGGAGCAGGCGGAACACGTGGAAGCGCGGTCGTCCGGCGCCCCACGTCGGCTGCTCGCCGTATTCCCGCTGCGCAGGCACGCTCGCCATCCCCGCACGATTGTCCGCGCCGCGTCTCAGGGCCGCGTCGTCCTGAACGGATGATGCCGCGGCCGCCCGCCGCCGCAAAGGTGGCAGGCATGTGCCGCTGGCTTGCATATTCAGGGTCACCGGTCAGCATCGAGGACCTGCTCTACCGCCCCGAGCACTCGCTGATCGACCAGAGCCTCCATTCGCGCCTCGGCGCCGAGACGACGAACGGGGACGGCTTCGGCGTCGGCTGGTACGGCGAGGCCGACACTCCCGGCGTCTACCGCAGCATCGAGCCCGCCTGGAACGACCGGAACCTCCGCGACCTGTCGGCACACATCCGCTCGCCGCTCGTGTTCGCGCACATCCGGGCGGCGATCGGCTCGGCGGTCCAGGAGACGAACTGCCACCCGTTCCGCTACGGGAAGTGGCTGTTCATGCACAACGGCTTCATCGGCGACTTCCAGAAGGTAAGGCGCGACCTCGTGCTCGCCATCGACCCCTCGCTGTTTCCGCTGCTCGAGGGCTCTGCCGACACGGAGGTCTTCTTCTACCTGGCGCTCACCCTCGGGCTCGAGGACGATCCCCCGGCGGCCGTGGCGAAGGCGGTGGGCCTGATCGAAGAGGTCGGCCAACAGCATGGGGTCGAGCACCCGGTCCAGATGACCGTCGCCACCACCGACGGTGAGCGGGTCTGGGCGTTCCGCTACTCGAGCGAGCGGGACTCGAGGTCGCTGTTCTTCTCGACCGACGTGCCGACCCTGCAGGCGTTGCACCCCGAGGTCGAGATCCTCTCCGTGATCTCCGAGGAGTCCCGGCTGATCGTCTCCGAACCGCTACGCGACTTGCCGGGGGCCTGGAACGAAGTGCCGGAGTGGAGCTACGGCATCGTCCAGGAGGGGCAGGACGAGCTGCATCCATTCAAGCCGACGGCGCCGGCCAAGCCGCTGCCGGTCGCGTAGGGGTCCGGGCGCGTGCTGATCATCGTCGCCTTCCTGCTCCTGTTCCTGCTTCCCTCGCCGTGGAACCTCATCGGCTTCCTGGTCGCCATCCCCCTCTGGCTGCTCGAGCTGTTCGGGTGGAACCGAACCGTCAAAAACCGGCGGCGGGTCGTGGGCGCGCAGACGCTCATCGGCAAGGACGCGACCGTGACCGAGCCGTGTCACCCGAGCGGCCAGGTTCGCCTCGCGGGCGAGATCTGGGAGGCGCGCTGCGATGCCGGCGCAGAACCGGGCGACACGGTCCGCGTCACCGGGCGCGACGAGCTGATCCTCGTCGTCGAGCCGGTCTCATAGGCAGGCGGTGAAGCGGGCCCGAGGGCCCGCCTCCGCCTCGGCTAACTCTTGGCCGCTTCGGCTGCGTGCGCGCCGACCGCGATCAGGTCGGCCGGATGCACCCACTCGTCGGCGAGCACGACTCCGTCCGCGGCAATGATCTTGTCCCGCAGCGGAATTGCCCAGTGGTGCTCGATCAACGCGACTGCGGCGCTCGTCCCCTCCGGAATCGCGTCTTCGAGGAACCAGACGTCGGCCTCGTCGAGCACGTGGCCGTCGGCGCCTTCCTCGGCGCCGGCCACCATCCCTGCCTCGACGTTGTCGTCTCCCATCCCGGCTCCGATCAGGGCTCCGACGATCGCGCCGAAGTCCTCGGCCTCTTCGGTGCTGAGGTCGCTGGTCTGGATCGTCTCGACCACGCCGCGGTTGTTCGTGACGAAGATCAGGTCGATCAGGCGGATGATGCCCGCGTCCTTGAGCCGCTCGATCTCGGGCATGATCTCGCCGTCGAACTCGGTGCGTTCGAATCCGAGCACGAGCAGCTGCACGGGGCCGAACGGCAGCGTGGCTGTGTCGTTGCCGCTCATGACGCACCCAGCAGCTTCTGCTTCTGCGCGTCGAACTCTTCCTGGGTCAGGACGCCCTGGTCCTTGAGCTGGGCGAGCTTCTCGAGCTGCCCCACCATGTCGACCTGCGGGGCCGCCGGCGCGGCTGCCGGAACGTTCGCGGCTTGCTGAGCCTCGAGCTCCGCGATGCGGGCGTCGCGGTCGTAGTCCTCTTCCCGGCCCTCCTGCACCTTCTTGCCGGCGTGGTAGGCAACTCCGCCCACCATCGCCGCGCGCATGAGCGGTCGTCGTCGTCTCATCATCATCTGCGTACCTCGCTTTCTCGCGGTCCGGGACGCACGATTTTCGCCCCGACTGCACGCTCGCTCTTCGAGCCGGCGGACGCATCGCCCGGTTGGGATGATGCACGCGGCCCGGGTGCCACGCTTAGCTTTCGTCAGGGCAACGCGTAGGAGGTGCGGGATGAGAACGACGCAGGACTACGACGTGCGGAGAAGGGACTACGACGCGGGCGCGACGGCCTACGAGGCCGACAGGAAGGGCGCCGGCTGGGTGGTCTTCGCCGCCATCCTGCTCGGCCTCTCGGGCCTCTGGAACTTCTTCGATGGGATTGCGGCCATCTCGGGGGCGCACGTGTACGTGACGAACGCGAACTACGTCTTCAGCGACCTGAACACGTGGGGCTGGATCGTCCTCTGCCTCGGCGTGCTCCAGGGATTCGCAGCCCTGACGCTGCTGGCCGGCAGCGAGTTCGCCCGCTGGATCGGGATCGTGAGCGCGGGGTTGAACGCGATCGGCCAGCTGATGTTCGCGCCTGCATACCCGCTCTGGTCGCTCGCGATGTTCGCGATCGACATCCTGATCATCTACGGGCTCGCCGTGTACGGCGGGGCACGGCTCCGCGGCTGATGCCGAAGGGCCTGGGGCGGCGCCGCGGCCGGACGAACGCGCTGCCCCGGCGCGTATGAAGCTGCCCTGGCACCGGCACGAGCAGACGCCGGTCGCGACCCCTCCGGACGGCCATCCTGAGATCGCGCCGCACGAGCTGCGCCAGCTGAGCACGGTGTTCAAGTCGCCGCCGTGGCTCGAGAACCTCGGCCACGCGGCGTGGCTGCTGGTCGGGTTGATCCTTCTCCTGATCGGCCTTGCCTGGTTCCTCGGCGCGACCTACACGATCGGCGGCCCGGTCGTGGCCGCGACGATCATCGCCACGGTGGCGATGCCGGTCGTCTCGCGCCTGGCCCGGCACATGCCGCGGGCTGCGGCAGCGGTGCTCGTCCTCCTCGGCCTGGTGGCGATCGCCGTGCTCATTCTCGTGCTCGTGATCGGCGGCATCACCGCGCAGCACGAGCCGATCTCGCGCCACGCATCCGATGGCGTGACCAAGGCGGAGGGTTGGCTGACGAGCGTGGGCGTCGACAAGTCGGGCGCCGACAGCGCGGGCGCGAAGGTCGAGGCCGACGTCCCGAAGATCATCTCGACCCTGACCACCGGGATCATCAACGGGATCCGCGGGATCGCCTCGCTCGTGTTCGGGCTCTCGCTCGCGGCCCTCAGCCTCTTCTTCCTGCTCAAGGATGGCCCGTGGATGCGGTCGTGGGTGGACCGGCATCTCGGTGTGCCGCAGCCTGTCGCGCGGACGATCACGGGCGGTCTGATCACCTCGCTGCGGGGCTACTTCCGCGGGGTGACGATCGTCGCCGCCTTCAATGGGGTGGTCGTCGGCATCGGGGCGCTGATCCTCGGCGTCCCGCTCGCCGGCACGATCGCCATCGTCAGCTTCGTGACGGCATACGTGCCGTTCATCGGCGCGTTCGTCGCCGGCGCGCGACGATCGCCAGCGGCTGCCTGTTCGGGACGCTGGGCCTGATCCTGGCCGCTCCGCTTCTCTCGGCCGCGGTGCACGTGGCGCGCGACCTCGCGCGGGCGAAGGCGCAGGCTCTGGCCGAAGCTCAGCCGAGCGGCGCGCCCGAGTCTTCCAGCGCGGCCGCGACGTCGTAGCCGACCGCGAGCCCGAGCTTCGGCGCGGCAGAGATCACGCGTGCGGCGCCGAGCTCCGGCAGAACCGCGATCAGGCAGCCGACGAGCTCGTCGTCCGAAGCGCCGCCTTCGCGGGCGGACTCGAGTGCGTCGAGGTAGGACGGCGAAGCGGCGTCGACCGCGATCAGCGCGCCGAGACGTACGAGCGCATGCGACTTGGGGTCGAGCCCCGACTGCGCGAGATTTGCCCGCTCGCTCGCGAGCAGGCCCTCGATGAAGGCGTCGTCCCTTATCGCGAGCTTGCGCAGCGTGCACTCGTGGCTCTCCACCGCAGCTTGCATCTCACTCCGGTTCGGCTGCCTATGCATCACCCTCCAGGGGTGAACTTAAGGAGGGCTTGACGAAACCCGGTCTGTGCCGTCGGGCCGCGCTGTCCGCCCCGAGGCCGCGTCCTCGGTCGTCCCTGTAGCAACCACTACAGGGACTCCCTGCGTCCTTGCCTCGGAACGGCCGTCGCACCCCGACGACGAGCAGGGCTCCGCCAAGCCCTCCTGCTAGAGCCGGTCTCGTTCGTCCGAGATGAGCACGCGCAGGTGCTCGGAGAGCCCGAGGCGGTGCGCCTCGGCGATCGCGTCGCTGCGGCTCGAGACGCCGAGCTTCCGGTAGACCGAGATGGCCTGCGTCTTGATCGTGTTGCGCGACACGAAGAGCTGCTCCGCGATCTCGCGGAAGGAGAAGTGCGTGGCAAGCAACGGCAGGAGGCGAAGCTCGGCCGGTGTCAGCCTGCCGATGTTGCCTTCCCGCTCGGAGAGGGCGCCGGCTTCCCGCTGCAGCTCCTCCGCGCTCGCGGCCAGCATCGCCAGGCCCGGGGTGCGCGCGAGGATGTCGTCGACCTCGGTCAGCAGCTCCTCGACGGCCGGCTTGTCCCGAAGCGTGACGAACCCGCGCCCGAGCTCGATTCTCGTCTGCACCGCCAGCCAGGGGAGTGCAATCGTCAGATACGGCAGCAGCTCCTGCGCCGCGGTCAGGCAGGCGCGGGCCTCGTTCCAGCGGCCGCGATACAGGAGCGTCTGCGCGGTCGCCGCGTGCTCGATCGCCAGGGCGGGTGCGCCTTCCACACCCGAGGTCGCAATGAGCGACTGCGCCTCGTTCGCGAGCTGCTCGGCCTGCTCTTGGTCGCCGTGGCTGCCCGCGAGCAGCGCCCGCTCGGCGAGGGCGATGACGTGCGTCTCGACCGACCCGTGCTCGGCGGCGCTGGCTGCAGCCGCCGCGAGCGCATCGTCGGCCTCGTCGTCCCGGCCGAGGAGGAGCAGCGCCGCTCCCTGCGCGACCAGCGCGCTCGGACGCCAGTTGCTCGCCTTCGGGAGGCCGGCCAGGGCCGCCTCGGCGTCGGCGAGCATCGGCTTCGCGCCCTTGCGACACAGCGCCGCCTTGAGCACGTCGACCCATGGCTTGATCGAGCGGCTCCCGTCCGGAAGCTTGCCCGTGAAGGTTCCGCGCATCGCGGCGTCGAGCCAGCTCCACGCCTGCTCCGGGCGGCCTCGCAGGGCGTGTACGCGGGCGCCGTGGAGGGCGACCGCCGGGTAGCGCTCGACCAGCTCCGCCCGTTCGAAGCGCTTGAACCAGTACTCGAGGGTTGCGACCCGCCCCGAGTGGTAGACCGGAAACGCGATCGCGGCGAGGATGGCGGCCGCCCGGTCCGTGTCGCCCGCGGCGTACGAGTGCTCGAGCGCGGACTCCTGGTCGCCGGCTTCCTCGAACCAGCCGGCGGCCCGGCCGTGCAGCGCCGGAACGAGGTCTGGCTCGGTCTCGGCGAGCTCTCGCTGCAGCAGCTCGCGGAACAGGTGGTGATACCTGTACCACTCGCGCCGGTGGTCGAGCGGGATCAAAAAGAGGTTCGCGCGCTCGATTTTCTCCAGCTCGCTGCCCGACCCTTCGTCCTCCAGCACCGCGTCGCAGACCGGGCCACACATCCGCTCCAGGATCGAGGTGCGCCTCAGGAAGCGCAGCGGCCCGGGACGCAGCCGTGAGAGGTACTCCGAGTGGAAGTAGTCGGCCAGGTAGCGGTCGTCGCCGCCGAAGCGCGTCCCTGCGAGGCCGGTCTGCTCGCCGTCGCGGATCGACAGGGCCGCGAGGTAGAGCGCCGCCGCCCAGCCCTCGCATTGCTCGATCAGCTCCGCGGCGCGCGCCTCGCTGAGCGAGATGCCCGTCGCACGCAGGAGGAGCTGCGCCTCGCGCTTGCTGAGCGCGAGTGCGTCCGGGCCGAGCTCGAGCAGCCTCCCGCTCGCGCGGAGCGGCGCGAGCGGGAGCGTCGGCGCCACCCGCGTCGACGCGACGAGCATCGACCCCTCGGCTTCGTCGTCGATCAGGGCCGCGATCGTCTCGAGCGCTTCGCGGGACCGGAGCAGGTTGAAGTCGTCGAGCACGAGCACGATCGGGCTCCGGGCCGATAGCTCCGCGGCAAGCCTGGGAACCGCCTTCGACCAGAGCGCGCCCGGGGCACGGCGAAGCGCCTCGACCAACCGGTCGTCGAGCGGCTGGTCGCGCATGAGCGCAGCGGCGATGTGCCGCAGCAGGACGACTGGGTCGTTGTCCCGTTCGTCGAGCGTCACCCAGGCGAACGGGCGCGAATCCCGCGCGGCCCACTGCGAGAGGAGCGTCGTCTTGCCGTAGCCGGCCGGTGCGACCACCGTTGCGACGGGGATCGTGGTCGTCGCCCTCAACTTGTTGATGAGCACCGTGCGTGAGACCAGCCCGGGCCGAAGTGGCGGCACCTGGACCTTCGACTCCAGGAAGTCGAACGGCTGCTCCCCAGGGGCAAGCTCGAGATAGGCCGAGCCTGGGCGAGCCTTCGCCGCCGCCGACCCGGCTTTTCGCCGAGCCGAGCTCATGCCGTACCCGAAGCCGCAGTAAGAGCTTCGATTTGGCTGGCCATAGGGCCTTCTCCCATCCCCCCCGCACCAGCAACGGTAGCGGGCGCAGGCTCGCCGCGCCAACTCTTGTTCACATTTCGGTAACCAGGCCGGCGGGCCGCGTCATCCGCTCCGGATGATGCGCCGGAGCCGGCGAGGTTGGAGTGTGACCCTCATGGCCGAATCGGCTCCCGTCGCCGCCGAAGCGCACTCGCACAGTCGCCTTGCCTGGCGCAGCTGGGTGCCGTGGACGCTGGTCGTCCTGGCCGCGGTCATCGGCCTGGCCGCCGCACTGAACGTCTGGGTGAAACGGCAGGCCCTGAGCACCGACAACTGGACGAATTCGAGCACGCAACTGCTCCAGAACGACCAGATCCGGGGAGCGCTCTCGGTCTACCTGGTGAACCAGCTCTACACCAACGTCGACGTGCCGGCGGCGCTCGAGCAGCGCCTTCCCCCTCAGGCGAAGGGGTTGGCAGCGCCGATTGCGGGCGCGCTGGAGGGCGCCGCCGTGCAGGCGACCGACGCGGTGCTCAACTTACGACCGCTCGTCATGCAGGTCGCCGAGCAATTCGGGTTGAGCGGGGATCGGCTGAAGCAACTGCCTCCCGATGCCGGGCAGATCGTGATCATGAAGTCGAACCAGCTCGACACCGCCCGGCGTAGCGTGAAGGTGCTCCGCGTGCTCAGCTACTTCCTGCTCTTCCTGGTGCTCGCGCTGTTTGCGGCAGCGATATACCTTGCGCGCGACCGGCGCCTCAGGCTCCTGATGGGCTGCGGCATCAGCGTGCTCCTCGTGGGCCTGCTCATCCTGGTGGTCCGCCGCTACGCCGGCGGCTACCTCGTCGATGCGCTGACGAAGAACGCCGACAGCAAGGACGCGGTCAAAGCCACCTGGGCGATCGAGACGAACCTTCTGCGGAACGTCGGGATCAACACCGTCGTCTACGGCATCGGGATCATCTTCGCCGCCTGGATCGCGGGAGCCTCACGGGCGGCGACGTGGTGCCGCCGCAAGCTCGCGCCGACCATGCGCGACCACCCGGTGATCGTCTACGGCGCCGTCGCACTGGCGCTGTTCATCGTCCTGATCACGGGCCCGACCGACGCGCAGCGGATCTTCCCGCTCCTGATCCTCTTCGGGTTCGCCTTCGCCGGCACCGAAGTGTTGCGGCGCCGGACGGAGCGTGAGTTCCCGGCGGCCGGTCAGCCGAGCGTACGCGCCGGCTGAACGGTTCCACCGGTGAGGATCACCTGGGTCGGGCACAGCACCGTTCTCCTCGAAGCTGACGGCGCCCGCCTCCTGACCGACCCGCTGTTGCGCCCGCGCGTAGGGCACTTGCGCCGCGTGGGCGGCCCGGTTCCATCGATCGGCCCCGTGGACGCGGTTCTCTTCTCACACGTCCATTACGACCACCTCGACGTGCCCTCGCTCCGGCTCGTCCAGACGGAGCGGCTCATCGTGCCGCCCGGCGCCCGGCGGCTGCTGGAGCGGCGCGGGTTCGCGGGCGTCGTGGAGCTCGGCGAGGGCGAAGCGGTCTCGATCGACGCGCTCAGGGTGCGCGCCACGCATGCCGATCATCGTGCCCAGCGGCTTCCCTTCAGCCCCGAGATGCCGGCGCTGGGGTATCTCGTCGAGGGCTCGCAGCGCGTCTACTTCGCCGGCGACACCGATATCTTCGAAGGCATGCGCGAGCTCGCGCATGCCCTCGACGCCGCGCTGCTCCCGATCGACGGCTGGGGGCCTCGCCTCGGGCCGGGGCACCTCGACCCGCAGCGCGCCGCCGAGGCCTTGCAGCTGCTCCGGCCGCGGCTCGCCGTCCCGATTCACTGGGGGACCTACCGGCGGCTCGGGCTGAGCCGGGACTCCTCGACGCTGCGCGAGCCGGCGGCACGGTTCGAGCGGCTCGCCGCAGAGCTTGCGCCCGACGTGGAGGTCCGGCTGCTCGCCCCCGGAGAGCGTCTCGAAGTGCAGTCGAGGGAAGAGGCCAGGCTATGAGCATCGTACACAAGCGGTGGTTCAAGCCTGTGGTGCTCGGCGCCGTGAGCGTTGGGATCGTCGTCGCGACCTTCGTCTTCCTGCTCCCGTCGATCGCCGACTACAGCCACGTCTGGGACGTGGTCAGACAGCTCACCTGGCGAGAGATCGGCCTGTTGCTGCTCGCGACGGCGATCAACCTGGTCACGTTCGCGCCGCCGTGGATGGTCGCGCTTCCCGGCCTTTCGTTCATGCAGGCATTCACGGTGACGCAGGCGTCGACGGCGCTCTCGATCGTCGTACCGGCCGGCGTGGCCGCGGGCGTGGCGAGCTCGTACGGAGTTCTCCGCGGCTGGCACTTTCCGACGCGTGACATAACCCGCGCGGTCACGCTGACCAGCCTCTGGAACCAGTTCCTCAACCTGGGCTTCCCGATCCTGGCCGTCTTCCTCCTGGCGCTCTCGGGTGAGAGCACGGCGGCGCTCGCATCGGTGGCGTTCGTAGGCGTGGCGGTCCTTGGGGTCGCGATCGCGGGCTTCGTGCTGATCCTCGTCAACAGGCGTCTCGCCGTCGACCTCGGCGACGTGGCCGCGCGCGTCACGAACTGGGCGCTGAGCAAGATCCGGCGAGGGCCGGTCTCCTGGAACGGAGAGAGCTTCGGGCGCTTTCGCCAGGACGTCGGAACGTTCCTCGAGCGGCGCTGGTGGGCGCTCACGGGCGCGGCGCTGCTGGGAAACCTGACGGTCTTCCTCGTCCTCCTCGTTTCGCTGCGTACGGTCGGCGTGTCCTCGTCGCAGGTCACCCTCATCGAAGCATTCGCCTCCTGGGCGCTGATCCGCATCATCGGAGCCTTTCCGATCACCCCGGGCGGGATCGGCGTGATCGAGCTCGGCCTGACCGGGGCGCTGATCGGGTTCGGCGGGCACAGGGCGAGCGTGGTTGCGGCGGTGCTCGTCTATCGGTTCCTGACGACGGTGCCCACCCTGACCCTCGGCCTCGCGGCGGCGTTCACCTGG
>VAWL01000058.1 GCA_005883965.1 Actinomycetota bacterium | reverse complement strand
CAGGACGATGCCGCGGACCGGCGCGAACCGGAGAGTGCGGTCAGCGACTCGCATTCCTAAGGAGGAACACAAACATGGAAGACGACGGGAGTCTCGGCGGGAAGTTCTGGCTGAAGGTGTTTGGAATCGTGGTCGCCTGCGGCGTCGGCGCGGCGATCGTGTTCATCCTTCTCGGAGGAGCGTGGGCGAGGTTCGGCGCGCTCGGCGCGATCATTCTCTTCGGCGCGCTGCTGCTGGGGTTTGCCTGGATCTACGACCGAAGGCAAACAAGGCCCTACGACGACTCCGTCGCCTGACGGCGGATGCGGCTCGAGCTGGGAGAGGGGGCGCGCTGCTCGGACGGCGCCGTCCGTGAGCTGGCAGACCTCGT
>VAWL01000057.1:14665-17161 GCA_005883965.1 Actinomycetota bacterium | reverse complement strand
CGCCGCCTTCCTCGCGGTGTCGGCCCTGGTGATCGTCACGCCGGGCCAGGACACGGCGCTGACGGTTCGCAACACGCTTCTCGGCGGACGGGCCGCCGGGGTGCTGACGGCGCTCGGAGTCGCGGCCGGGCAGGCGACCTGGACCGTTGCGACCGGGATCGGCGTCGGCGCGCTCCTCGTCGCCTGGCAGCCCGCCTTCCTCGCGCTGCGGATCGCCGGAGGCGCCTACCTGGTCGTGCTCGGCGTGCAGGCGCTCTGGTCGGCGGCGAGGCCCAAGCCGGTGCGGCTCGAGAGCCCTGCGCGCCCCCGGGGACGAGCGTTCCGCCAGGGACTGCTCAGCAACCTCGGGAATCCAAAAATGCTCGTCTTCTTCACCAGCCTGCTGCCCCAGTTCGGCCACACGGCGATCGGCCTGATTGCGCTCGGCCTCGTCTTCTGCTCACTCACGGCCGCGTGGCTCTGCGGCTACGCGCTCGCCGTGGCGAGGGCCGGCGAGGCGCTCCGCGCCGGCCGGCTACGTCGCCTGCTCGACGCGCTCAGCGGCTGCGTGCTCGTCGCGCTGGGCTTGCGGCTTGCCGCTGAACGAAGCTAGCGCCACTCGTGCCAGCGCTCGGGCTCGAGCCAGGCGCTGACCCGCTTGCGGTCGCGGTTTCGGAACGGCTTGCGCGTGTAGCGGAGCGCGAGCCGGTCGATGTCGGCGAGCGAGTCGTCGTCTTCGATCGAGACGATCCGCCCGAGCAGGCTGACGTGCGAGTACCAGCCGTCCTCGCCGCTGCCGAGCACGGTGAGCGCGACGCGTGGGTCGCGGCGCATGAACCCGAGGCGCACGCGGCTGTCCTCCATGTTCAGGAGCGCGCGGCCGTCCTCCCAGTCGTACCAGGTGGGAACCGTGTGCGGCGACCCGTCCGGGCGCAGCGTGGCGACCACGGCCGGGTTCGGAAGCTGGAGGAACTCGTCGACCTCAGGCGGGACCGGGACGCGGGGCACGCCGGGATGCTAGTCGGCCGCCCCACAGGCTCAATCCGATGAGGAGCTCGGCGCCGATCTCGGCAAGCGCGGCGCGTTGCCCCAACCAGAGGTACAACAGCACCGCGAGCATGGAGCGGTAGTCACCGCAGAGCGATTCCTGAAACCCCGAGGCGTCAGGCGCCCGCGGTGGCGGCCGAGCGGACGAGAGCCGACTCGAGGTCCTCGACCAGGTCCTCCGCGGACTCGATGCCGACCGAGAGGCGCACAAGCTCGCGCGCGGCGGCGAACGGCGCCTCTGCTGTCGAGGCGTGCGTCATCCGCGCCGGGTGCTCGATCAGGCTCTCGACGCCGCCGAGGCTCTCGGCGAGCTGGAAGATCTTCGTGCTCGCGCAGAAGGCCACCGCCTCCTCCTCGGACTCGAGCAGGATCGAGACCATGCCGCCGAAGTCGCGCATCTGCCGCGCCGCGATCGCGTGGCCGGGATGCGTCGGCAGGCCGGGGTAGAGGACCTGCGGCACCCGCGGGTGCTCGTTCAGGTAGCCGGCGACGGCATGGGCGTTCTCGCAGTGCTTGCGCATCCGGACGGCAAGGGTCTTCAGCCCGCGCAACACCAGCCAGCAGTCGAACGGCCCCGGCACCGCGCCGAGCGACTTCTGCAGGAAGAGCAGGCGCTCGGCGATGGTCGGGTCGTTCGTAGCCGCGAAGCCGCCGATCAGGTCCGAGTGACCGCCGAGGTACTTGGTCGTCGAGTGGACGACGACGTCGGCGCCGAGCTGGAGCGGCTGCTGCAGGTACGGCGAGGCGAAGGTGTTGTCGACCACGACCATCGCGCCGGCTGCGTGCGCCGCCTCGGCCACGGCCCGGATGTCGATGATGTTCAGCACCGGGTTGGTCGGCGACTCGAGCCAGAGGATCCGCGTGCGCTCGTCGATGTGCTCGGCGGCGTTCGCGTTCAGCTCCTCGGCCGGCACCCAGGAGAAGTCGTAGCCCTTCGGCTCGTAGACCTGCGAGAACATCCGGTAGACGCCGCCGTAGACGTCGGCCACGGCGACGACCCGGTCGCCCGGATTGACGAGGTGCATGAGCGTCGTCACCGCGCCGAGCCCCGACGAGAACGCCACGCCGTGCTCGGCCCCCTCGAGCGAGGCGAGGCACAGCTGCAGCGCCGTCCGCGTCGGGTTCGAGACACGGGCGTAGTCGTAGCCCTTCGTCTCGCCGACGGCCTCCTGGGCGAAGGTCGACGTCTGGTAGATCGGCACCGTGATCGCGCCGGTTGCCGGATCCGGCTGCTGCCCCTCGTGGATCGCCCGCGTCTCGAAGTCCACGGCTCGATTGTAGTTAGGCGACCGCGACGACCCGCTCGTCGCCGCGGTATTCGTCGCCGAGCTTCTCGCGCAGTGTCTTCTCCAGCTCACCGTTCTGCTCGAGCTCCTCGACGATGTCGGCGCCGCCGATCAGCTCGCCGCGGACGAAGACCTGAGGGATCGTCGGCCAGCCCGAGAGCGCCGAGAGCTCCTGGCGGATCGC
>VAWL01000057.1:0-14637 GCA_005883965.1 Actinomycetota bacterium | reverse complement strand
GAGCACGACGTCCTCGCGCTCGATGATCTGCTGCAGCTGGTCCTTCACGCTGTCCCTTTCGTCGAGATTTGCAACTCGTGAATGGTGCCATCGGCGAGCGGGCCCGCGAGCGCGTCGTAGACGAGGCGGTGCTGCTCGACCAGCGAGAGCCCGTCGAAGCGGGCGCTGGCGACGGTCACCTGGAAGTGGTCGCCGCCCCCCGTGCGGTCTGCGACCGAGACCTCGCTGCCGGGAAACGCCTCGCGTAGAAGCTCCTCCAGGCGGTTCATCGATGCGCGAGGTATTCGAGCAGGTCGGAACGGGTCAGCATCCCGGTCGGCTTCCCGCCCGAGGCGACCACCACGGCTGGGCTGCCGCCGGTGAGCGCGGCGAAGACCTCATCCACCGATTCGTCGGCCTCGACCGCGGCGAGCGGCGGCTGCATCGCGGCGGCGACGTCGTCGTTCAGCGCGTCCGGGTTGCGGAAGACGAGGTCCAGCAGGCCGCGCTCCTGGAGTGAGCCGACGACGTCCGCGAGCGATCCGGCCGAGCCGTGCCGCAGCACGGGCAGCTGCGAGATCGAGTACTCCTGCATCAGGTCGATCGCCTGGCCGACCTTCTGGTGGGACTCGATGGTGACCAGAGCCGGCGCCTTGCCGTCCTGCTTGGCCGCCAGCACCTCGGCCACCCGTGGCGCCGGCTCGCGCCGCTCGAGGAAGCCGAGCTCGCTCAGGTAGTTGTCGTCGAAGAACTTCGAGAGGTACGAGCGACCGCCGTCGGGGAAGAGCGTCACGACGGTCCTGCCTGGGCCGAGCTCCTTGGCGATCTCGACTGCCGCCCAGGCCGCGGTGCCGCCCGAGCCGCCGACCAGCAGGCCCTCCTCGCGCGCCAGGCGCCGCGCGGTCAGGAACGAGTCGCGGTCGGTCACGGTCACCCAGCGGTCGACCACCGACTTGTCGAACGTCTCGGGGTAGAAGTCCTCGCCGATCCCCTCGACCAGGTACGGGTGCTGCTCCTTGGGCCCGGAGGTATAGATCGAGCCCTCCGGGTCGGCGCCGACGATCGTGAGGTCCGGCTTCTGCTCTTTCAGATAGCGCGCCGTGCCGGTGATCGTCCCGCCGGTGCCGACGGCGATCACGAGCGCGTCCAGCTCGCCGCCGGTCTGCTCCCAGATCTCCGGGCCGGTCGTCTCGTAGTGCGCCCGCGGGTTGGCCTCGTTGCGGTACTGGTCGGGCTTGAACGCGCCTGGGATCTCCTCGGCGAGCCGGTCCGACACCGAGTAGTAGCTCTCGGGCGACTCGGGCTCGACCGCGTACGGGCAGATGATCACCTCGGCGCCGAAGGCCTTCAGCAGCGAGATCTTCTCGCGGCTCATCTTGTCCGGCATCGTGAAGATGCAGCGGTAACCCTTGAGCGCGGCGACGATCGCGAGGCCGGTGCCGGTGTTGCCGCTCGTCGGCTCGACGATCGTCCCGCCCGGCTTCAGCTTCCCCTCGCGCTCGGCCGCCTCGACCATCGTGATCGCGATCCGGTCCTTGATCGAGCCGCCGGGGTTGAGGAATTCCAGCTTCGCGACGACGGTCGCCGAGCCTTCGGGAACGATGTTCTGAAGCCGGACGAGCGGGGTCTTGCCGACCAGCTCGAGCAGCGTCGGGTACTCGCTGACCATCGTGCGAAGCGTACTCAGGCCGCGGCTCGGGCGGGCTCGCCCTGGGGAGCCTCGATCTTCGTCCCGCGCAGCAGCACGAACGCCAGCACCGCCCCGAGGAGGGCGAGGGCGATCAGCGCCCAGAAGGCGTGCTGGTATCCGGTTGTGTACACCTGCGCGAGGGTGCCGCCACCTCGTAGCGTCGGCTTCAGGTTCGAGTTGACGTAGGAGGTGAAGACCGTTGAGGCGATCGCGACGCCGATCGCACCGCCTATCTGCTGGCTCGTGTTGATCAGTCCCGAGGCGAGCCCGGCGTCCTGCGGCGCGACGCTCGAGAGCGCAGCGATCGTCACCGGGACGAACCCGAACGCCAGCCCAAGCGCGAAGATCAGGTAGGGCGGCAGCAGGTCGGGCCAGAAGTGGCCGTCGACCGGGAGCTGCGTGTACCAGACCATCGAGGCGGCCAGGATCAGCAGTCCCATCGTGATCACCGGCCGCGGGCCGTATCGGGTCGTCAACGCCTGGGCGACACCGGCCCAGATGACCGTCGTCCCGGCCGTCGCGAGGAAGGTGATGCCGGTCTTGAGCGGCGACCAGCCGAGCACCTGCTGGACGTAGAGGGTGAGCACGAGGAAGTTGGCGAAGATCACGGCACCGAGCAGGAAGCCGACGATGTTGGCCGCGAGCACGGACCGGATCCGGAAGATCCGGAACGGCATCAGCGGGGCGCGGCTCCGCTGCTCGATCGCCACGAAGACCGCCAGGATCGCGACCGAGGCGATCAGGAGCAGGATCGTGCGCGCTGAGCCCCAGCCGACGTCGGGGGCCTTCGAGATCGCATAGACGAGCAGCGCGAGTCCGCCGGTGACCGTGACCGCGCCCCAGGCGTCGAAGCGATGGTGGCCGAGCTCGGCGCGGCTCTCGGGCACGAACGGCAGCGTCAGCGCGAAGACCAGCACGCCGACGGGGACGTTGACGTAGAAGATCCACTGCCAGCCGAGGTACTTGACCAGGATCCCGCCGATGAGCACTCCTGCGGCGGCCCCGGAGCCGCCGAGCGCGCCCCAGATCCCGAGCGCCTTGTTGCGCTCGGCACCCTCTCTGAACGTTGTTGACACGATGGAGAGGGCGGCGGGCGAGATGATCGCGGCGCCTACGCCCTGGACCGCGCGAGCCCCGATCAGTACGCCGATGCTGCCCGAGAGCCCGCAGACGAGCGAGGCGGCGGTGAACAGCGTCAGGCCGACCAGGAAGATCAGCCGCCGTCCGAGGAGATCGGCCATCCGGCCGCCGAGGAGCAGGAAGCCTCCGAACGTGATCGAGTAGGCGATCAGGACCCACTGGACGGTCGTCTCGGTCACGTTGAGGTCCTTCTCGATCGACGGGATCGCAACGTTGACGATCGCCACGTCGAGGATGGTCATGAAGAAGGCCGCGCCGACGATCGCGAGCGTCAGCCACTTACGTGAGTCTGCTTTCATCCGGGCCTCCCTCCGGCGGCGGTCATCGGTTGGAACGCCTGCCCGCAGCGCGACATTCCGGGCGCCAACTCTACGGCCCTTGTGGGACGGCCGTGTCGGCTGGAACACTGCGTGCATGTTCGGGGTCGCCGTTTCACCCTCTCGCACCGCGCGGTGCGCCGGGATCGCGCTTGCCGTGTGCGCGCTCGTCGCCGCGATGGGCGGCTCGCCGGCCGGCGCCCTTCGAGCGGCCGGCGCTTCGGGTTGCCCGCAGCCCGCCCCGGATCCGGCCTACGCGGCCTCCGTCAACGCCGCGCTCGCGGGCAAGCAGGACGTCTGGGGCAAGCAGCTCCTCGCCGATCCGAAAGGCCCGACTTACGCGGCGGCGGCGAGCTACCTGCACCCGCTGCTGCTCGTCGGACCGCCCTCCGGGTCCGCGCGCGGCCGGCTGACCGAGTCGGGTGTCTACTACCTCGCCTTCGGCCGGGCCGCCGAGGGCCGCCACCCGCGCACGATCGACCTACACGTCGCCGACGGCAGCCAGATCGTCTCGCAGAACGTCAACGGGCCGAGGCTCTCGGTCGATGTCGGCGCCGGCCGTTTGGAGCGGTACGGCTCCTGCCTCGCGCGGCTCGCGCCGGCCCGGCTCGGCGGCGGCTACCTGCCGATCCTCGAGACGCGCTACGCCGACGCCGCCGGCGTCCACTACCGGCAGGAGTCGTTTGCGACCCGGATTCCCGAGATGCCTTCGCTCGTCAGCTTCGTCCGCGTCACGATCGACCCGCATGGGGCCCACGTGGCCTCGGCACGGGTGCGCTTCTCCGCGAGAGGCCGCTCGCTCACGTACTCGACCCCGGGGAGCAAAGCGCGGATCGTCTACGTCGCCTGGCCCTCGGGAGGAATGCCGTACCAGGTCGACCGGGCGGACTACCGCCGGGCGAGGCGGTCGCTCGCCGCCTACTGGAACCGCCGGCTCGCGGCCGGCGCGCAGCTCGTCGTCCCGGCGAAGCGCATCGTCAACGCCGAGCGCAACCTGCTGATCCAAAACCTGGTGCACTCGTGGCGCTACAGCCTCGGCAACCCGTACGAGCGCTTCTCCTGGGAGCTGATCGACGTGGCCGAGGTGATGGGCGCGTACGGGTTCACCGGGACGGAGCGCGCGATCGTCGAGAAGGCGTTCCAGAGCACGTCCGTCTTCCCCAACCGGGCCGCCGAGGGCCGCCACCCGCGCACGATCGACCTACACGTCGCCGACGGCAGCCAGATCGTCTCGCAGAACGTCAACGGGCCGAGGCTCTCGGTCGATGTCGGCGCCGGCCGTTTGGAGCGGTACGGCTCCTGCCCTGACCGGCTCGCGCGACGGCAGCTACTGGAACCTGGTGATGCCGTACGCGCTCGCGTCGGGGCTGTTTGCGCCCGGGAGTCCCGAGGCGCAGGGGCTGCTCCACTACCTGTTCAACCACGGCTCGCGCCTGCTCGGGCTGGTTCGCTTCCGCGCCTTCAACGAGAGCGGCAAGCCGGGTTACCGCACACCGGGCTCGGACGACGTGTACGGGCTGAACGTCTCGCGCTTCCTCGCCGACGAGGACCAGCCCGACCAGCTCGTGCTCAGCCTCTACGGCAAGCTCGCCGCCGGGATGACGCCGAACACGTTCGTCTCCGGCGAGGGCTCGACGATCAGCCCGGCGGACGGCGAGTACTACCGCTCGATGTTCCGCCCGCCGAACAGCCCGAACAACGCCTTCTTCCTCGAGACGCTGCGCCTGATGCTCGTGCACGAGACGCGGGACGCGCTCGGGTCGCCGGACGGCCTCCAGCTCGCCTTCGCAACGCCGCGCGCCTGGCTCGCGCCGGGGAAGCGCATCGCCGTCCGCCGCGTGCTGACGAGCTTCGGCCCGCTCTCGTACACGATCGACGCGCGGGCGGGCTCGATCCACGCGGTGATCGACGTGCCGGGCCACATGGTGCCGCCGACGCTGAAGCTGCGGCTGCGCCTGCCGGCAGGCAAGCGGATCGCCTCGGTCTCGCTCCACGGGAAAGCCTTCGAGCGGTTCGCGCCCGACACGGGCACGATCGACCTCTCCGGCCTGCAGAGCCGCCTCGACCTGATGGTGTCCGTAGCCGGCTAGTGACGGAAATGGCGGCGGTGGGTGAAGACCATCGTCGCCCCGGCGCGCTCGACTGCCTCGACCACCTCGGCGTCGCGCTTCGAGCCGCCCGGCTGAATGGTCCCGGTGACGCCCGCGCCCAAGGCCAGCTGCGGCCCGTCGGGGAAGGGGAAGAAGGCGTCCGAGGCGAGCACCGCGCCGGCGGTCGGGTGCCCGTGCTCGCGCGCTTTTTCGAGCGCGATCCGCACGGAGTCCACGCGGCTCATCTGCCCGGCGCCGATCCCGAGCGTCTGCAGGTCGCGCGCCAGCACGATCGCGTTCGAGGTGACGTGCTTGCAGACGCGCCAGGCGAAGAGCAGGTCGCCCCAGGCCAGCTCGTCCGGCTCGCCGCAGATCACCTGCATGCCCTCGCGGTCGTCGACGTCCCAGTCGCGCTCCTGGACGAGCAGGCCGCCGAGCACGCGGCGGTAATCGCGCTCGCCGGGGTTCGAGAGCCGCCGCTCGCGGTCCTCGAGGATTCTCGTCGCCGGCTTCTCCTTCAGCTTCTCGAGGGCGACCGGGTCGTAGCCGGGAGCAAACAGCACCTCGACGAACTGCTCCGCGAGGCGCTCCCCGAGCGCCTCGCTCACCGGCCGGTTGAGCACGATCACGCCGCCGTAGGCCGAGAGTGGGTCGGCCGCCAGCGCCCGCTGGTACGCCTGCTCGATCGAGCCCGCGACCGCAACGCCGCACGGATTCGCGTGCTTGACGATCACGCAGGCCGGCAGCTCGAACTCCCGCGCGACGAGCCTCGCCGCCGAGAGGTCGTTCAGGTTGTTGAACGAGAGGTCGCGGCCGTGCAGCTGGGTGACCATCGAGAGCAAGTGCCGCCGCGCGCCGACCTCCGAGTAGTAGGCCGCGGCCTGGTGCGGATTCTCGCCGTACGCCAGCTCCTGCTCCTTCGCGAAGACGGGCATGAACGACTCGCGGAAGTTCTCGGCGGCGCCGAACCAGCTCGCGATCGCCGCCTCGTACGCGGAGGTGACGGAGAAGGTCTCGGCCGCCAGGCGCCGGCGGGTGTCGAGCGAGAGCTCGCCTTTGGCCCGCAGCTCCGTCAGCACGTCGGGGTAGCGCTCGGGCCGACAGACCGGCGCGACGTGCGCGAAGTTCTTCGCGGCCGCCCGCAGCATCGCCGGCCCGCCGATGTCGATCATCTCGACCGCGTCCTGCTCGCCGACGGCGCGCCGCGCGACGACGTCCTGAAACGGGTAGAGGTTGACGCAGACGAGGCCGAACGCCTCGATCTCGTGCTCCTCCAGCGACGCCTGGTCGTCCGGGCGGTCCTGCCGGGCCAGGATCGCCGCGTGGATCCTCGGGTGGAGCGTCTTGACGCGGCCGCCGAGGAGCTCTGGCACCTCGGTGACCTCCTCGACCGGCGTCACCGGGATCCCGAGCTTGGTCAGGAAGGTCGCAGTGCCGCCGCTCGCCACGAGCTCGACGTCGAGCGCCATCAGCCCGCGCGCGAACTCCTCGAGCCCGGACTTGTCGTAGACGGAGATCAGCGCGCGTTTCACGCGATCAGCTCGCGAACGACCTGCGGGAGGAGGCGGTGCTCGACCGACTGGACCCGCGAGCGCAGGCTGTGCTCGTCGTCGCCGGGGAGCACGGGTACCGGCTCGGCGGCGATCACCGGGCCGCTGTCGATCCCGCCGTCGACGTAGTGGATGGTCGCTGCGGTCTCCGGCACGCCGGCCGCGAGCACGTCGTGGATCGGGTGCGGGCCGGGGAAGGCGGGGAGCGGGGCGGAGTGGGTGTTGATCACGCGGCCGGGGAAGCGCTCGAGGAAGGAGCGCCGGAGCAGGTGCATGTACCCGGCGCAGACGACAAGGTCGACGCTGCGCCCGGCGAGCCACTCGGCCATGGCGGCGTCGCGGGAGTCGCGGTCCGGGTAGTCGTCGAGCTCGAAGACGGCGGTGGTGATCCCGGCCTGCCCCGCCCGCTCGAGGGCGCGCACGCCCGGGTTGTTGCTCGCGACCGCGACGATCGGCAGGCCCGCGTCGATCAGCGCCTGCAGGTTCGTACCTTCGCCGCTGACCAGGACGCCGATCACGCGAGTCTCCCCATGACGAGCGCACCCTTGGGCGCTTCGGGCACGACCGCGCACATGCCGATTCCGAGGTTGAACACGCGTCGCTGCTCGGCCTCGTCGACACCGTGCTCGTCGAGCCAGCCGTAGACCGGCGGGCGCTCCCAGGCGTCCCAGTCGATCTCGGCGCTGACGCCTTCGGGAAGGACGCGCGTCAGGTTGCCGAGGATCCCGCCGCCGGTCACGTGCGCGAGCGCTTTCACGTCGGCCTCGGCGCGCAGACGGCGCACGTCGTCGAGATAGAGGCGGTGCGGCGCCAGGAGGAGGTCGGCGTCGAAGTCTCCATCGCCGACGAGCTCGCGAGCGAGGGAGAAGCCGTTCGTGTGCAGGCCCGAGGAGGGGAACCCGAGCACGAGGTCGCCCGGCTCGCAGCGGGAGCCGTCGATCAGACGATCGCGCTCGACCAGGCCGACGCACGTGCCGGCGAAGTCGAGCTCCTCCTCGCGGTAGACGCCCGGCAGCTCGGCCGTCTCGCCGCCGATCAGCGCGCAGCCGGCCTCCCGGCAGACCTCGGCCGCGCCCTCGACCAGCTCGGCGACCTGGGAGAGGTCGAGCCGGTGCGCGGCCACGTAATCGAGGAAGAAGAGCGGCTCGGCCCCGGTCGTGAGCACGTCGTCGATGCAGTGCGCAGCGAGGTCGCGGCCCGCGTCCTTCAGGCGGCCCGCGCGCCGCGAGAGCACGAGCTTTGAGCCGACGCCGTCCGTCGAGGCCGCGAGCAGCCGCCGCTCGTCCAGGGGGTAGAGCCCTGCGAACCCCCCGAAGCCCTCGGCGCCCGTCGACTCCACCGCCATCCGCAGCCGCGAGACCACCTCCTCGGCCGCCGCCAGAGAGACCCCTGCATCCTCGTAGGTCTTGGCCCTCACCGGCGCGAGTTAACCAAACTGCTCGGCGTACAGCTCGGGCCGGCCGCGGGGGCCGCCCTCCAGGAAGCGCAGTCTGGAGTCGCCCAGCTCGACCTCGCCGTCGTCGGCCTCGACCTCCAGCAGCCGCTCGAGCGCGCTCGCCTTTGCGGTTGGGTCGTCCGCTCTCAGCTGCAGCTCGGCCAGGCTCAGCTCGCCTGCGTTCGCGAGCACCTCGTCGATCCAGTCCCGCTGCGGGTGGATCTCGACCCGGTAACCCGCGTCCGTGGCGACGAACGTGCGGCGGCCCGGGAACTCCTGCACGCGGAAGCGGAGCCTGGTCGCGCGCTCGAGCACGTCGTGGAACTCGTCGTCGTCGAGCGCGAGCCCGATGTGGTCGACCCGCGGCAGCCGCCACTGGCCCGGCTGGACGACGACGTTGACCGCTCCGCGCTCGAGCTCGCTCAGGCGGTGCCTGAAGCCTCTGCGCTCGAGCTCGTCCCAGCTGACGCCGGACTCGAAGCTCACCTGCTCCTCGCCGATCCGCCCGTAGCGGGCGACCAGGCGGAACTCGAGCTTCGCCAGGTAGCGCGCCTCGACCTCCCGCACGTGGCTCGTGACCAGGTGGTAGTGGAAGAGGACCAAGCGGCCGGATTGTGCAGGAACAAGCCGTGCCGCGCGGAACCTTGCCGCGGTTGCAACATGCCTTCTGCCGGCGTTCATCACGTCGATCTGGTCGTCTCGTCGATCGAGCGCAGCCTGCCCTTCTACCGTGACCTGCTCGGCCCGCTGGGCTGGCACGGCGTCAGCGAGGTCGCGTTGGAGGCCGCTTCACGGGCCGTCGTCAACGAGCGGGCCGAGTGGTTGGTCGCCCAGGGCGTCGAGATCGAGAGCGGGCCGGAGGAGTACTGGTACCAGCCTGGTTATTACGCCGTGTTCTTCTACGATCCCGACGGCGTCAAGCTGGAGATCGTGCACGTCCCCGGCCTTGCGGCCTAGACGAAAGGAGAAGCTGGCATGACGAACCCCCCGGAGCAGCCGGGCAGCACTCGGCCCTCGATGGGGATGCCGGGCATTGCGTCCGGCGCCACGCTGCCGATTCCCGGCAACGCGGAGTTCGCCCTCTTCGCCCTGATCGAGATCGTGCTCATCCTGATCTGGATCATCGCCAAGAGCGTCAACACCTTCGAGTGGTGTGTCTTCACGGTCGTGCTGACCTCGTTCTACTTCCTCAGCCGCGGCATCGCGAAGGCGAGCCGCGTCCTCGAGCAGTAATAACCATGGGGGAACCCCTGGTTCCCCCATGAACCCCCTCCTTGCCAGCTGTCGCTTGCTGCGAGTCGTCGCAAGGAGCCGCCGCTTGCTTGTCTCGCGCAAACGTTCTTGTCGGAGTGAGCCTCCCGCCGGGCAAAGCCCGGCTCCGGCGGCCAGCCTTCGCGCCCAGTCCGGCCGCTAAGCAGTCGTGGCTTCGAACCGCATCTTTGCGGCGTGAGGCGGCTTCCGAGTTGGGTAATCCCGCGTGAGGCAGGCGCGGCAGAGCTCGTGCTCGGGGCGCCGCGTCGATTCGGTCAGCCCTTCCAGCGAGAGGTAGGCGAGCGAGGTCGCGCCGATGTGCTCGCGCACCTGCTCGACCGAGCGCCTGGCCGCGATCAGCTCATCCTCCTCGGCGAAGTCGATCCCGTAGTAGCACTGGCTGATCACCGGCGGCGACGAGACGCGCACGTGCACCTCGGCCGCGCCGGCATCGAAGAGCATCTGGACGATCTTGCGGGTCGTGTTCCCGCGGACGATCGAGTCGTCAACGACCACCAGGCGCTTGCCGGCGACCTCGGCGAGGGGGTTGAACTTGAGGCGCACGCCCTGCTCGCGCAGCCCCTGGTCGGGCTGGATGAACGTGCGGCCGACGTAGCGGTTCTTGATCAGGCCCTCCGAGAACGGGATCCCGCTCGCACGCGAGAAGCCGATCGCGGCGGGCGTGCCCGAGTCGGGGATCGGCAGGACGAGGTCGCCCTCGACGGGCGCCTCCTCGGCCAGCCGCTCGCCCATCCGCACGCGCGCGCCGTGAACCTCGATCCCGGCCAAACGCGAATCGGGCCGCGCGAGGTAGAAGAACTCGAAGATGCAGAGCGCGCCGCCGCCGGCCGGTTCGAGCGCCTGCCGCGAATGCACTCCCGCCTCGTCGATCACGACGAGCTCGCCCGGCGCGAGCTCGCGCTCGACCACGGCGCCGACGTTGTCGAGGGCGCTCGTCTCGGAGGCGAGCAGCGCGTGGCCGTCCTCGCGGCCGAGGCAGAGCGGCCGGAAGCCGTGGCGGTCGCGGAAGCCGATCAGCTTGCCCTCGGAGAGCGCCACCACCGAGAACGCGCCTTCGAGCCGGGCCATCGCGTTGGCGACCGCGTCTTCGATGGGCGCCGGGTCATTGGCGATCAGCGCGGCGATCAGCTCCGTGTCCGAGGTCGTGCTCAGCGCGACGCCCTCGGCGGCGAGCTGCTCGCGGAGCTCGGTCGCGTTGACGAGGTTGCCGTTGTGCCCGAGCGCGACCGTCCGGCCACGCCCGCGCTGGATCAGCGGCTGGGCGTTCGCCCACTGGCTCGAGCCGGTCGTCGAGTAGCGCGTGTGGCCGATCGCCGCGTCGCCGCGCAGGCCACGGAGCTTCTGCTCGTCGAAGACCTGGGTGACGAGGCCCATGTCGCGCAGCACCGTCAGGCGGCCCTCGTCGGAGACGGCGATCCCGGACGATTCCTGGCCGCGGTGCTGGAGGGCGAAGAGGCCGAAGAAGGTGACGCGGGCGACGTCGCGGTCGGGAGCGCGGATGCCGAACACGCCGCACATCAGGCGACCGTCCCGAGCTCACGCAGGTGCGGCCAGTCCGGCCGCTCGCCGGCGAGGACGACCGAGCCGTACGGAGCGTCGCCGTCCGCCCGGAAGTCGTGCCCGCTGAACCGGGACGCCTCCTCGAGCGCGACGGCAAGGCCGCCGTCGCTCACGTCGTGCGCCAGCGAGAGCCGCGAGGCGTTTCGCCAGAGCCAGGCGATCAGCTCGACCGGATCGCCCTCGGCGAGCCAGGCGCGATCACCGGGCCGCCAGCCACGCGGGACGGCGCGCACATCGGGCACGAGGCCGACGCAGCCGACCACCGGCGTCGGCGGAATCGCCCGCCCGCCGGTCTCGTTGTAGAGGGACACGTTGCCCGAGACGACCGGAATCCCGAGCGCCTCCGCCGCCTCCGCGATGCCCTCGATCGCTTCCGCGAGCTCCCAGCCGATCTCCGGCTTCTCGGGATTGCCGAAGTTGAGGCAGTCGGTCAGCGCGAGCGGCTCGCCCCCGGCGCAGGCGACGTTGCGCGCCGCGTCGAGGACCGCTTCGCGCCCGGCGGCCCGCGGATCCCGCTCGCCGAGCGGTGGTCCGTCGAGCGAGACCGCGAGCCCGCGCCAGGAAGGCCGCAGCCGCAGCACCGCCGCGCCGAGCCCCGGCCGGCGCACCGTGCGCGACTGGACAAGGTGGTCGTACTGCTCGTAGATCCAGGCCTTCGACTCGTGGTTGACGGGGTCGACCTCGACGGTGCGGCGCGCGGCCGGCAGTCGGTCGACCTCGTAGCGGGGGCACTCGTCGGTCAGCAACGCGGCGGGGAGCTCGCCGGCGGCCTCGTCGTCGAAGAAGACGCGCAGCTCGCCGCGGTCGGTGACCTCGCCGATCGCGGCGTGGTGGAGCTCCCAGCGGTCGAGCAAGGCCTCGACGTCAGCGAGCCGCTCCGGCTGGACGACGGCGACCATCCGCTCCTGGCTCTCGGAGATCATGATCTCCCAGGGCTCCATTCCCTCCTCGCGCAGTGGCACGCGGTCGAGGTGGACGTCGACCCCGGCGCCGTCGCGCGCCATCTCGGCGAGCGCGGAGGCGAGGCCGGCGGCGCCACAGTCCTGAAGCGACTCGACCAGCCCTCCTTCGACCAGCTCCAGCGAGGCCTCGATCAGCTTCTTGCCGGTGAACGGGTCGCCGATCTGGACGGATGGGCGCTTCTCGGCGGAGCCTTCCCCGAGCTCCTGGCTCGCGAGCACCGAGGCGCCGCCGATGCCGTCGCGGCCGGTGGTGGCGCCGTAGAGCACGACGAGGTTGCCGGTCCCGCGAGCGCGGGCGCGCGTGACCCGCTCCGCGGGCAGCAGTCCGACGCACATCGCGTTGACGAGGCAGTTGCCGGCGTAGGCCTCGTCGAAGACCGCCTCGCCGCCGACCGTGGGCACGCCGACCGAGTTGCCGTACGCCCCGATCCCGGCAACCGCCCGGCGGAAGGCGTGGTCGGGCGCGCCGAAGCGCAGCCCGTCGAGCAGCGCCACTGGCCGCGCGCCCATCGCCACGATGTCGCGCAGGATCCCGCCGACCCCGGTGGCCGCGCCCTGAAACGGCTCGACCGCCGACGGATGGTTGTGCGACTCGACCTTGAACGCGACCGCCTCCCCCTCGCCGAGGTCGATCACGCCGGCGTTCTCGCCCGGCCCCTGCAGCACGCGCTCGCCGGCGGAGGGCAGGCGCCGCAGCAGCGGGGCGGAATGCTTGTAGCCGCAGTGCTCCGACCAGAGCAGCGAGAAGACCGCGAGCTCGAAATGGTTCGGCTCGCGCGCGAGCAACTCGCAGATCCGGGCGTGCTCGAAATCGGTCAGGCCGAGCGCCCGGTGGAGCGATTGTTCGGCGACCCTCGTCAGAGGGTCGAGTCTAGCCGCCTCACAAGACAGGCACGACGGACGTTTTCATGGATGTGACCCGGCAGCGCCACCTCGTGATGCTCCTCGCGCTCGCCGCGATCTGGGGCGCGTCGTTCATGTTCATCAAGATCGCGGTCCGGGAGCTCAGCCCGGCGACGCTGATCGTGGGCCGGCTGGGCCTTGCGGCGCTGACCCTGGCGCTGCTCGTCCCCTTCGCGGTCGGCACGCGCGAGACCCTGCGGCAGCTCCGCGAGAACGCAGGCTGGCTGATCGCGGTCGCGCTCGTGAACACGGCGATCCCGTTCTGGCTGCTCTCGTGGGGCGAGACGCGGATCGACTCCGGGCTCGCCTCGATCATCCAGGCCTCGGTCCCCATCTTCAACGCGCTGATCGCCTTCGTCGCCTTCCGCGAGGTGCGGGTGACCGGCATGAGGCTGGTCGGCGTCGGCGTCGGATTCGTCGGCGTCGCGCTCCTCGTCGGCGCGCAGCCGCAGGGAAAGGTCCTCGGCGCGCTCGCGGTCGTCGGAATGGCGTTCTGCTACGGAGCCGGCGGGCTGATGACCGGCCGCTACCTGAAGCCGGTGCAGCCGGTGGTGGTCGCCTTGGCCTCGACGGCAATCGCGACGCTGGTCTGGCTGCCGGTGGGCGCCGCAGAGGCGCCGAGCCAGATGCCGAACTGGGAAACGATCGCGTCGGTCCTTCCTCGGCGAGCGCTTCGGCGCGTCGGCCTTCGGCGGGCTCGCGCTGATCCTCGCCGGCGTCGCCCTCGGCACCGGCGCGCTGGGCGTCCGTCACGCCCGCGCGCGTCCCGCTCCAGCCGACGGGTAGCCTCGCAGCGTGTCGCGGTCGTACGTGATCTACATCGGACTGCTCGCTGCCTTCTGGGGCGCGTCCTACATGTTCATCAAGGTCGCCGACCGCGCCTTTGCGCCCGCGACGATGATCATGCTGCGGCTGGCGCTCGCGTCGTCGCTGTTGCTGGTGGTGCTCGCCGCGCAGCGCGGCTGGCGCGTGACGCTGGACGACATGCGCCGGCTCGGCTGGGAGGGCTTCGGCCTCGGCGTCGTCAACGGCGCGATCCCGTTCACGCTGATCGCCTGGGGCGAGAAGCACATCGACTCGGGCGTGGCCGCCATCGCGAACGCCTCGATGCCGATCTTCGTCGTCCTGCTCGCGATCCGCTTCAAGCCGAGCGAGCGCGTTCACGGTCTGCGGCTCGTCGGCTTCCTGGTCGGCCTCGTCGGCGTCGGCGTGCTCGCCGGCGTGCACCCACAGGGCGGCTGGTGGGGCGTCGCCGGGACGATGGCGGTCGTCGTCGCGTCGGTCTCGTACGCCGTCGGTAGCCTCTGGGGACAGCGGCTCGTTGCGCGGACGAGCGGCCTGACGCTCGCGGCGACCTCGATGATCGGCGGACTCGTCGTCCTTATCCCGCTCGGGCTCTGGCAGCTGCCCTCGCACGTCCCCGGCTGGAAGGAGAGCGGCTCGGTCGTCGCGCTCGCCGTGATCGGGACGGCGCTTGCGCAGATCATCCTCTACCGCGTCCTGCGCTCGGACGGCGCCGCGCGTGTGAGCCTCGTCACCTACCTGTTGCCGATGACGGCGCTGATCTACGGCGTGCTGCTGCTCGGCGAGCCGCTGACCTGGCAGGAGCTGGCCGGGATGACGTTGATCCTCGGCGGTGTCGCGCTCGGGTCAGGGGCGGTCAAGTTCCCGCGCCGCGAGCCCGTCGCCGCACCGTCGCCGTGAACGTCTCGATCAGGCGCGCCGAGCCGCGAGACGTC
>VAWL01000211.1 GCA_005883965.1 Actinomycetota bacterium | reverse complement strand
AGGCCCACGTGGATGTAGCCCTCGTAGTCGCCGACGCGGAACTTGCGGCCGATCTCGGTGCGGTCCTCCGGTAGCCGGCGGCGCTGCGTCAGCGGGACGGGCGGTACGGCGGGGTCGACGACCAGCTTGTCGGCCTTGCCCGACAGCGGCTGCGCGACCTTGCAGTTGTCGCGGTAGATCGCGATCGCCTTCACGCCGAGCTTCCACGCATCCAGGAGCAGCTGCGAGACCTCGTCGACCGAGACCGTCTCGGGCAGGTTGACCGTCTTCGAGATCGCGCCCGAGATGAACGGCTGGACGGCGCCCATCATCTTCACGTGCCCGGTGTAGTGGATCGCGCGCTCGCCGATCGCGCAGTCGAAGACCGGGTAGTGCTCCGGCTTCACGTACGGCGCGCCGATGACGGTGTTGCGCTCGTCCACGAACGCGACGATCTCCTCGACCTCGCGCGGCGCGTAGCCCAGCTTCTCGAGGGCCATCGGCACGGTCTTGTTCGGGATCGTGATCTCGCCGCCGCCGACGAGCTTCTTCGACTTGACGAGCGAGAAGTCGGGCTCGACGCCGGTCGTGTCGCAATCCATCATGAAGCTGATCGTCCCGGTGGGCGCGAGCACGGTCGCCTGCGCGTTGCGGTAGCCGTGCACCTCGCCGAGGTTCAGCGCCTCGTCCCAGGCCTTCCGGGCTGCGCCGAGCAGGTCCTTCGGCACGATGTCGCTGTTCTCGATGTTGCCGACCGCCGCGCGGTGCATCGACATCACGCCGATCATCGCGCCGGCGTTCGGCTGGTAGCCGGCGAACGCACCCATCCGCGCCGCGATCTCCGCCGACTTGCGGTAGGCGCGGCCGGTCATCAGCGCCGTGATCGCCGCCGCGTAGGCGCGGCCCTCGTCGGAGTCGTACGGGAGCCCGCGCGCCATCAGCAGCGCGCCGAGGTTCGCGAAGCCGAGCCCGAGCTGGCGATAGGCCTTGGCGTTGCGCTCGATCTCGGGAGTCGGGTAGGACGAGTAGCCGACCGCGATCTCCTGGGCCAGGAAGACGACGTCGACCGCATGCTCGAACGCCTCGACGTCGAGCTCGCCGTCCTCGCGGCGGAACTTGAGCAGGTTCAGCGAGGCCAGGTTGCAGGCGGAGTCGTCGATCGACATGTACTCCGAGCAGGGGTTGGACGCGTTGATGCGGCCCGTGTTCGGGAGCGTGTGCCACTTGTTGATCGTCGTGTCGTACTGGACGCCCGGGTCGGCTGACTTCCACGACGCCTCCGCGATTTGGCGCAGAAGGTCCTTCGCCTTGACGGTGTCGACGACGGTGCCGTCGGTGCGGGCGGTGAGGTTCCAGTCGGCGTCCTGGTCGGCGGCCTCCATGAAGCCGTCGGTGACGCGCACCGAGTTGTTGGCGTTCTGGTACTGGATCGAGGCCCAATCGCCCGAGTCGAGCGACATGTCGTAGCCGGCGGCCTCGAGGACGCGGGCCTTCTCCTCTTCCTTGGCCTTGCACCAGATGAACTCCTCGACGTCCGGGTGGTCGACGTCGAGCACGACCATCTTGGCCGCGCGCCGCGTCTTGCCGCCGGATTTGATCGTGCCTGCGCTCGCATCGGCGCCGCGCATGAACGACACCGGCCCGGAGGCGTAGCCGCCCTTGGAGAGCTGCTCCTTCGAGGAGCGCAGTCTGGAGAGGTTCACGCCCGAGCCCGAGCCGCCGCGGAAGATGATCCCCTCGCGGCGGATCCAGTCCAGGATCGCCTCCATCGAGTCCTCGATCGAGAGGATGAAGCAGGCGCTGCACTGCGGCTTCTCCTCGAAGCCGACGTTGAACCAGACCGGCGAGTTGAACGCTGCGTACTGGTTGACCAGGAGCGCCTTCAGCTCGGCCTCGAAGGTCTCGGCCTCTTCCTCGTCGGCGAAGTAGCCGCCCTCGCGGCCCCAGGCGGCGATCGTGTCGACGACGCGGCCGATCATCTGGCGCACGCT
>VAWL01000198.1 GCA_005883965.1 Actinomycetota bacterium | reverse complement strand
GTCGTCGATCGTGTCGCGCATCAGCTTCTCGTCGATGCGGTCGGCGAGGCGGCGCGTGTCGAAGCGGTCCTGGAGGCTGCGGCTGCCCTCGTGGTAGTCAGCGCTCATGGGCCGATGATCGCACCGATCGGCGGGCCCGTGGAAGCGCAGATCGAGCCGCCTGGTCGTAGTAGAGGAGCGCGGCACCGAGGAAGACCACCGGCGAGATCACGAGGTCGGCGAGAAAGATCGCCACGCGGTCGGCGGCGTCGCCCGCGCCGCGGAGCAGGAAGAAGAGGACGAACCGCGTCAGGAAGAAGACGATCGCGAGCGTCGCGAGCGACCCGAGCGCGTGGACGTAGTCGGCCCGCGCCAGCTCGATCGCACGACGAAACGCAGCGCGAAGCGGGAGCCCCTCGATCAGGGCAACGGGCACGACGAGCCCGACGAGGGCAAGCCACGCGACCCCGGGGAGGACGAATGCGAGCACGAGGACCGCGAACGGGAGGTACGCGAGGAAGCCGCCGGCGACGGCGGTTGCCACCTCGCGGCGGCCGGGCCGCTCCGGCGCGACGAGCGCGGCGGCGGCGGTGTACGCGATCGTCAGCAGGATCGCCCCCGCGAAGGTCGCGACGAGGGCCACCACGCGCGTGCTCCCGGTGAAGATCTGGTCGTCGGCCGCGAGCGGGAGCCCCAGCAGGACCGAGCGCCAGAAGTGGGCGCCGTAGAAGCGGATCGACTCCGCGACGAGCTGTCCGACGGTGCGCGTCTCCGGCGGCAGCGGCGGCGGCAGCGCGCCTTCGCTCGTCGGATAGCGCGGCCTCGCCACGCGTCCTACGCTAGCGCGCAGTCCGAAAGAGAAAGGAGTCCGGCGGTGGCAGTGATGATGCTGATGCGTTGGGCGGGCGTTACGCCCGAGCAGTACGACGAGGCGCGCGAGCGCGTCGGCTGGGAGCGGAATCCGGCTCCGGGCGGGATCTTCCACGTCGCGGCGTTCGCCGACGACGGCATGCACGTAACCGACGTGTGGGAGAGCGCGGAGGACTTCCAGCGCTTCGTCGACGATCAGCTGATGCCCGTAGTCCAGGAGATGGGCATCGAGGGCGGCCCGGAGGTCACGATCCTCCCGGCGCACAGTGTTTTCGCGCCCGGCTACGAGGGCGCGCGCACCTGAGCTCCAACTTCCCGGGCCGATCGGCGTCCTAGTCCGACGGGAGACGCTAGTTGGCCCGGTCGTGCTCCGACCACCGGGTCCGGGGCGGGCCGCTCGGGGGAGCGGCCCGCCCACATCCGATCAGGCGATTGCAGGCTCGGCGACCGCCGCGGCTCGCTCGAAGACGAGCTCGCCGTCGCGGGCGTCGATCAGGATCGTGTCGCCCTCGCCGAACTCGCCCTCGAGGAGCGCGATCGCGAGCGGGTTCTCGACCAGACGCTGGAGCGCGCGCTTGAGCGGTCGCGCGCCGTAGGTCGGATCCCAGCCCGCCTCGGCCAGGAGCTCCTTCGCAGCCGGCGTCAGCTCGAGGTCGATCTTCCGGTCCGCGAGCCGCGCCCGCAGCCGGGCGAGCTGGAGCTCGACGATCTCGGCGAGCTGCTCCCGCGTCAGCTGGTGGAAGACGACGATCTCGTCGATCCGGTTCAGGAACTCCGGGCGGAACCGCTCGCGCATCTCCTCGACCGTGCGGACGTTCGAGGTCGCGATGACCACCGTGTTGCGGAAGTCGACCGTCCGGCCCTGGCCGTCGGTCAGGCGGCCGTCGTCGAGCAGCTGCAGCAGAACGTTGAAGACGTCGTGGTGGGCCTTCTCGATCTCGTCCAGCAGGACGACCGAGTACGGCCGCCGCCGCACCGCCTCCGTCAGCTGCCCGCCCTCGTCGTAGCCGACGTAGCCGGGCGGCGCGCCGACGAGGCGCGAGACCGTGTGCTTCTCCATGTACTCGCTCATGTCGAGCCGGACGAGCGCCCGCTCGTCGTCGAACATGAACTCGGCGAGCGCGCGGGCGAGCTCGGTCTTGCCGACGCCGGTCGGGCCGAGGAAGACGAACGAACCGATCGGACGGTTCGGATCCTGCAGGCCCGAGCGCGCGCGGCGGAGGGCGTTGGCGACGGCCTCGACGGCCTCGTCCTGGCCGACGACGCGCTCGTGCAGGCGCTCCTCCATGTGGATCAGCTTCTCGGTCTCGCCTTCGAGCAGGCGGTCGACCGGGATGCCCGTCCAGCGCGCGACGACCGCGGCGACGTCGTCCTCGTCGACCTCTTCCTTGACCATGGGCGACTCCGGCACGTCGCGCGCCTCGAGCTCGCGCTCGAGCTCCGGAAGCTCGCCGTAGCGGATCTCGGCGACGCGCTGGAGCTCGCCATTGCGCTCGGCGCGCTCGGCCTCCATGCGCAGCTCGTCGATCTTGCGGGTGATCTCCTTGACGCGCTCGAGCTGCTCTTTCTCCTTCGACCAGCGGGCGTCGAGCTCGTTGCGGCGCTCCTGAGCCTCGGCCAGCTCCCGCTCGAGCGGCTCGCGCACCTCCGTCGACTCCTTCGCCATCGCGGCAAGCTCGATCTCGAGCTGGCGCACGCGGCGCTCGGCCTCGTCGAGCTCGAGCGGGCTCGAGTCGATCTCCATGCGAAGGCGCGACGCCGACTCGTCGACGAGATCGATCGCCTTGTCGGGCAGGAAGCGGTCGGCGATGTAGCGGTCGGAGAGGACCGCGGCCGCGACCAGGGCAGCGTCGCGGATGCGCACGCCGTGGTGCGCCTCGTAACGCTCCTTCAGGCCGCGCAGGATCGCGATCGTGTCCGCGACGGACGGCTCGCCGACGAACACCGGCTGGAAGCGCCGCTCCAAGGCCGCGTCTTTCTCGATGTGCTTGCGGTACTCGTCGAGCGTGGTCGCGCCGATCGCGCGCAGCTCGCCGCGGGCCAGCATCGGCTTGAGCATGTTCGCCGCGTCGACCGCGCCCTCGGCCGCGCCGGCGCCGACGATTGTGTGCAGCTCGTCGATGAACAGGATCAGCTCGCCGGCCGCGTTCTGCACCTCGGTG
>VAWL01000218.1 GCA_005883965.1 Actinomycetota bacterium | reverse complement strand
CGCGCGGCTCGCGTAGACCTGCTCGCCGTCCACGAAGACCTTGACCGCATCGACCTTGTTCCTGTGCGCCGCGTCGGACGCCGAGCCGTCGAACTCGAAGGTCGGGCCGGGCTTTGCTTCGACGCTGCCGGTGAGCGCCTGCTGTCGGATCGGGATCGCCGTGCCGCCGGTCGAGGTGATCACCTGGCCCCCGCCGCGCCTCGTCAAGCTCGTGGTCACGCTGCTCCCGCGCAGCTCCTCCAGCGACCCGTCCGGCTGGACGGCGAAGACCGAGACGTCGTTGCGGCCGTCGTGCAAGGAGCCCTCCGGGACCATGGCGTCGAACTTGGTCACGCCGCCCAGATCGAAGGTCTGGGTCACGGCGGCGACGCGGCCGTTGACCGCGACCGCCAGGTCCTGGCTGCCCAGCGGCCCCGACACATCCCCCTGGATCCAGGTCGGCAGCAGTCCCGAGTGCGTGTCGACGGTGCGGAGCAGGTTCTCGTTCGAGAGCTGGACAGAGGCTTTGCCCGGGTGAGTCGAGAGGCCTGAGACGAGGCGCCCCAGAAGCTCCTGGTGCGGCCCGACGCGGTAGAGATCGGCCGGCGTCGTCCCGAAGGTCGCGAGCTGCTCCGCGAGCGCCTGCCGCCGCAGCGCCTGAAGGTCGGAGAGCCGGGCGGTGGCGTACTTGCCCTTGCCGATCAGCAGCGAGACGGTCCCGTCCTGCGGCAGCTTGCGCCCGATCAGCGGCTTGCCGTCGACGTGGTACGGGATGTTGAGGTGCAGGTAGCGCGCGATCGTGGGAACCACGTCCACGGTGCGCGCGAGCCCGTCGTCGATCCGCCCGCGCTGCTGGTGCGGCAGCTTCACGAACAGCGGCACAAAGGAGATGTCCTCCATGTTCCCCGGCGTGGGAAGTCGCCGCGGCTGCTGGTGCCGGAAGCTGACGCCGTGGTCGGCGAGCACGATCACGAGCGCCTTGTTCCAGATCCCTTTCGCCTTCAGCCGGCGCATCATGTAGCCGAGGGCGCGGTCGGTGTACTCGGCCTGGAGCAGGAAGCGCTGGTAGCTCTGCAGCGCCGGCCACTGTTGCTGCCAGATCCCGTGGCGGACGCCGCGCAGGATGGGCACCTCGATCCCGTACGCCTTCGCCGAGGGCAGGTACAGATAGGGCACGTGCGGCAGCAGCGAATGGAGGATGTAGGCGGTCGGCTTCCCGTCGCGGCGGAAGGTCGAGGTGAAGCGGCAGACGTTGCGCGCGCACGGGAGGATCGGGCCCGCCGCGTGCGTGGTCTGCACCTCCGCGTGCTCCGCCTGGCCGAAGTTCCCCCAGCTGTCGCTGATCTGCGGGACGCTGTCGACGTAGGCCGCCGGCAGCACCAGGTGCAGGTAGACGACGCTCGCGTCGTTGGCCAGGGAGCCGGTCGTGCCCTTGACCTCCTGCGCGGACTGTTGGCCCTTGACCTCCTTGCAAATCGAGGCCGGGCACATGTGCGTGATCGACTCGACGCCCTGGACGTTGTAGCTGCCGCCCAGCAGCGTGAAGATGTTGTTCGGATGGTCCGAGTAGATCGGTAATAGCTTCTTGTGCGGCAACGGCAGGACCCCGGTAAAGATCGACGGCACCGCCACCTCCGTCAGCCACATCACCGTGGTCGCGCTCCGGTACCACGTGGACGTGTTCTCGAGCTTCGCGAAGCTCGGATAACGCGCCGCGTCGACGTGCTCGCTGCTGTTCATCAGCGAGACCGGAGCGAACTCGTCGAAGACGATCAGGACGACCGGCGTCTTCGGCGTCTTCGAGCTGACGTGCTCCTTCTTGACCGGCGGTGTCTTGGGGAAGACGAGCTTCGAGATCCCCGAGCTCGAGATGAAGAGCGCCAGGAAGATGAATGGCGCCGGCGTCAGCACGGTCAGGAATGAGCGGGCGAGCGGGGTGCGCGCGTAGAGAACCGCCCCGCCGATCCCGGCAGCCGCCGCGACGACGAGGGACACCACCCCGGTCAGGCGCGAGTCGTTGGTCAGACCGTGCAGCACGACGACGGCCACGAGGCCGCCGACGAAGACGAGGTGGACGATGCTCGCCGCGGGACGGCTGAAGACCGCGACCAACAACTCGACCCCGAGCAGCGCCAGCGGTGGGACCAAGACGACGAAGAGCGCGAAGAGGACGATCTGCGTGCTCGTCGACCTGCGGATTGCGAAGAACTCGGGGTTCTTGCTGAGGATGTCGAGCAGCGGCTGGGCGAGCGCAAACCCGGAGAGCACGGCGAGCTGCGCCCCGTTGACGAGCGCCGTGCGAAGGAAACTCTGTTGAGGACTGCCCCAGGTGATGAAGGAAAGCTATTTAGTCCCAGGTCGGGACCACAAACCAACCGGCGCTAGACTGGCCGTTCCGCGCCTGTAGCTCAGGGATAGAGCGCGCGCCTCCTTTCCGGAAAAAGTCTCGCGCTTCGCGCATACAACTTTTTCCGGCATGGGCGCTCTCCGAAAGCGGTGGTGAGCGAAGGCCGGCAAAGCCGCCCTCCGCGGCGACGCTAGACTGAGCCGCCGACGCGCCTGTAGCTCAGGGGATAGAGCGCGCGCCTCCGGAGCGCGAGGTCGTAGGTTCGATTCCTACCAGGCGCATTTCGGCCCTTTATCCACAAGCCGACTCCGCATGGTTGCGCGACTCAACAAAGGGGTTGACCCAACGGTCGCGAACCGCCCTGAGGCCGGGGCGGATTTTCCTCTGGGAGAGAGAGCCGTCAGAATTCTCCCCTCCTCGTCCGCCCCGGCCTAGCCTCATCGAGACGAGCTCGTGACGGCTCCAGGCGCACTAAGCGGCTGGGCGCAGTTCTTCCGGCTTCGCCGCGGCGGGACGGCGACGGCCGACCGTGAGCGTCACGAGTGAGATCAGCGCGGCCGCACCGAGGACGCCGAGCCCCCACCAGAGGCCCGAGAGGCTTCCGTCCCAACCGGCGAGACGGTCGAGCGAGAAGCGGCCAGGCCCGGTCGCGGCGATGCCGACGGCGACCGCCAGGATGCCGAGGTTGTGCTCGAAGCCGCCGTCGCCCGCGAAGTAGCCGTTCTGGAAGTGGACTGAGCCGATGGCGTTCAGCATCACAACCGAGATCCCGAGCGCTGCCAGCGGCGTCAGAAACCCGAGCGCGAACAGCACGCCGCTCAGCTCGGCGAGCCCTGCTGCGAACGCCATCAGCAGCGGCGCCCGGAAACGCAGCTTGCCGAAGAAGCCGGCGGTTCCCTGCGGCCCGGGGCCGCCGAACCAGCCGAAGAGCTTCTGGGCGCCGTGCGCGGCGAGCTGGGCGCCGAAGACCACCCGGATCAGGAGCAATCCGTATGCCACGCGGCGTGGGTTCCCGGAATAAGCGGGAGAAAACTCAGTGCGCCCAGGGCCAGGGCCCCTTGATCGGGAGCTCGGTGGCGACGCCGAGGCGGATTCCGAAGACCCGCACCCGGTGCTGCGGCCCGGGCCTCGGCAACAGGCCATGCGGCAGCTCGAAGTGGAACGCGATCAGGCCCCTGTGCTTGAAGACCCGGTGCGGCAGTAACTGGGCAGTGGGGCTCGAGAAGACCTCCTTGCCATCGGCGAAGACGATGACGCTGTCGGCCCGGTGGAGCAGGCTCGGCACCGCCGCCCAGCCGTTGAAGACGTCGAGCGCGCCCGCCTCGGCCTGCACTTGCCCACGAAGCGCATCCGCCCGAATCGGGATCGGCTTGCCCTCCGACGAGCGGATCAGCTCGATCCCGCCCCGCCGGACGAGCTTCGTCGTCTCGTTGGTCCCGCGGAACGACTCGAGGGTGCGCCTGCCGTCCTCGTGGTGGACGACGAGGATCGTGACCGCGTTGCGGCCATCGTGCAGGGCATTCTCCGGGACCATCCCGCCGAAGCCGGTCCCGTCGACGCCCTGGAAGGTGCGCGTCATCGCCTCGATGCGGCCGTTGACGGCGATCGCGATCTCCTCGTTCTTGCCGTGCTGCCCGGTGAGGCCGCCCTGGATCCAGGTCGGCAGCAGGTCGGTGTGCTTGTCGACAACGTCCAAGAGCTCGCGCCCGTCGAGGTCGACGCCGGCGCTCTCGCTCGGCTCGACCGGCAGCTTCGACAGCGGCCGACCGATCAGGTCGGCGTCCGGGCCGATCCGGTAGATCGAGGCTGGCGTCGAGCCGAAGATCGAGAACTGCCGCAGCAGCGCCTGGTGCCGGCGGGCGAGAAGCTCCGACAGCCTCGCCGTCTGCGCCTTGCCGTTGCCGAGCCGGACCGCCACGGTGCCGTCGCGGGCCAGCTGCCGTCCTACCAGCGGCTTGCCGTCGACGTGCCACGGCATGCGCGCCCCGAGCACCCTGGCGATCGTCGGGACGATGTCGATCGTCTGCGCGAACCCGTTGTC
>VAWL01000056.1:4091-20910 GCA_005883965.1 Actinomycetota bacterium | reverse complement strand
CTCGAGCGGGGTTTCTCCCAGCGCGACCTCGCCGAGAAAGGCGTCTCCTACGCCTACATCTCCCGCATCGAGGGCGGCGCCCGACGACCTTCGGTCAAGGCGTTGCGAATGCTCGCGCGCAAGCTGGGCGTCTCGGCCGATTACCTCGAGACCGGCTCCGAGCTTCGCGAGGTCGACGAGCGCGAGCTCCGGATCGCCGACGCCGAGCTGGAGCTGCGCCTGGCCGGAAACTCGGAAGAGGCCGAAACGCGGCTCTCCGCGCTGCGCGAGGAGGCCATCGGCGCGGGCGACACGGTCGCGGCGTCGCGCGCGAGCATCGCGCTCGGCCTTGCCGCTGCCGCAAGCGGGCGGAACGCGGAGGCGATCGTGCTGCTGCAGGAAGGTCTCGAACTCGCGCCTGTCTCTCCCGGCGCAAGGCCCGACGTCTTCGCGACGCTCGGTCATGCCTACGCCGCAAGCGGCCGTCCCGAGCGCGCGGTCGAGGTCTTCCAAGGCTGCCTGGACGAGCTGCGCGAGCTCGACACCAGCGACCTGACTGCGGAGATTCGGTTCGCGACCTACCTCAGCTACGCGCTCACCGATCTCGGAGACCTGGGTCACGCCCAGGCCGTTCTCGACGAGACGCTGGAGCGGGCCGACGAGCTCAGCGACGCCTATTCGCGCGTGCGGCTCTACTGGTCGCTCGCGCGCCTCAACGACGTTCGCGGCCGGCCGGCGGCAGCGCTCGACTGCGTGCGCCGCGCGATGGCGCTGCTCGAGGTCACCGACGACACGCTCCATCTCGCGCGAGCGCACGTGCTCTGCTCGGGGATCCTGATGTCGCAGGGGCGGGCCGAGGCGGCCGGCCGGCATCAAGACGCCGCCGAGCGGCTGTTCGGCCAGAGCCCGGACGTCGAGGATCTCGTCCAGCTCCGCCGCGACCAGGCACGCCGTGCAGTGCTTCTCGGCCAGGGCGAGGAGGCGATCGAGCGCGCGCGAGCATCCCTCGAGGCGGCCGGCAACGAATACCCGCACGAGAGCGGCCACGCGCTCTGGTCGCTGGCCGAGGGCCTCGCGCTCACGGGCGAGCCTGACAAGGCCGATGCCGCATTCCGCGAGGCGACCGCCCTGCTGGAGGAGCACGGCCACCGACGGGACTTCGTCGAGGCATATCGGGCGTGGGGCAAGTTCCTGCGGAAGGCCGGCCGCGAGCAGGATGCGCTCGAAGTCCTCGAGCGCGCCGCCGACCTCGCCTCGGAACCGCTGACCGTCGAAGCGCACAAGAGCCCGTGATCTCGGCCGCGGTTCGACCGCGCGGCCCCTTCTCGCTTCGCCTCTCGACTCGTCTCGCCGGCGACGCGACGCGGACCAAAGCTGAGGGGCCGTTCATGGCCGCGCTCGCCTCGGGCGGGATCGGCCGCGCCTGGCAGCAGCCCGACGGCGTCGTGCAGCTGCGCGCGCCGGACGAGGCAGGCGTCGCCGAGCTGCGCTTCGTGCTCGCCCTCGACGACGACCATTCCGAGTTCCTCGAACGCTTCCGCGACGACCCGTTGCTCGGCCGGGCGCTGCCGCAGCTGCGCGGCGTGCGGCCGGTCCGGCTGGCGACGGTCACGCATTCGCTCCTGCGCGCGGTCTGCGGCCAGCTGATCCAGGCGAAGCTCGCCCGCGCGATCGAGCGGCGGGTGATCCATGCGGCGACACCCGTCCTCGATGGCACACGGCTCAACACTCCACCTACGCCGGCTTCGTTCGCGCGGTTCGCTCCCGCGGAGCTGCGCCGGCTCGGGCTCGGCGCACGGCGCGGCGCGACGCTCGTCCGGCTCTGCCGCTCGGTCAACCTGGAGCGGCTCCGCTCACTGCCGACCGCGGCGGCCGCCGACCGGCTCGAGCGGGAACGCGGGCTCGGCCCCTGGTCGGTAGGCGTGGTCTGCCTCGAAGGGCTCGGCCGCTTCGAGCGCGGGGTCACCGGCGACCTCGGCCTCGTCAAGCTCTGCTCCGCCCTGCGCGGCCGCCGGGTCGAGGCGTGGGAAACGGCGGAGCTACTCGAGCCCTACGGCGAATGGGCGGGCCTCGCGAGCGTCTACCTGCTCTCGGCCCACCGGCTCGGTCTCGTGCCGATCCCGCAGCGCGCCGCCGCCTAGACTCTCCCGCGTGGCACAGGCCCGCCGCGTAGCGATCCTCGGCGCCGGCACGATCGGCGAGTCTCTCCTGCGCGGCCTCCTGAGCGGCAGCTGGCGCGAGCCTTCCGAGCTGGTCGTCACCGTCCGCGACGAGCAGCGCGCGACCAACCTGGCGGAGCGCTACGGCGTCGAGGCGACCACGTCGAACGCGGAGGCGGTCGCCGGCGCGGCACTGGTCGTGATCGCCGTCAAGCCGCAGGACTTTGACGTCCTGCTCGGCGAGATCGGCGGCCTGCTGACGCCCGAGCAGACCGTGCTCTCGGTCGCGGCAGCCATCCCGACCTCGGCGATCGAGGGCCGGATCGCGCCCGGCGTGCCGGTCGTCCGCGCGATGCCGAACCGCCCTGCAACCGTCCACGAGGGCATCGCCGGCGTCTGCGCGGGAGCGCACGCGGGCGACGAGCATCTCGATCTCGCCGAGGAGGCGCTGAGCCATCTCGGCGCGGTGGTTCGGGTGCCCGAGCGCTACATGGACGCCGTCACCGCCGTGTCGGGGTCGGGCCCGGCCTACTTTGCGCTCCTCGCCGAGGCCATGATCGAAGCCGGGATCCTGCTCGGCCTCTCCCGCGAGGTGACGACGCAGCTCGTCGTGCAGACGATGCTCGGCACCGCCCACCTACTGCGGGACGAGGAAGTGCACCCGGTCGAGCTGCGGGAGCAGGTGACCTCGCCCGGCGGGACGACGATCCGGGCGATCCGCGAGCTCGAGCGGGCCGGTGTGCGGGCCGCCTTCCTGAACGCGATCCAGGCGGCGATGGAGCGCTCGCGGGAGCTGGCGGCAGGCGAGCTTTGACGCTCTACGGCGTCGAGCTCGTCCAGGTGGCCGACGAGGAGGAGGCGGCGCGGGTCGTCGCCGAGGAGCTCGTCACCGCAGCGCGGGCCGGCCAGGCGATCGTGCTCACAGGCGGCACCTCGCCCGGACGCGCGTACGAGCTCGCGGTGGAGGACGAGCCGGACTGGAGCGGCACTGAGCTCTGGTGGGGCGACGAGCGCTGCGTACCGCCGGAGGACGAGCGCTCGAACTACCGGCTTGCCCGCGAACGGCTGCTCGACGGCCTCTCGGCGCAGCCGCGCAAGGTGCACCGGATCCGCGGTGAGCTCGGCGCGGAGGCGGCGGCCGGGGAGTACGACGCGGAGCTCGAGGGAGCGGAGCTCGACCTCGTCCTGCTCGGGATCGGCCCGGACGGCCACGCGGCCTCGCTCTTCCCGGATCAGCCGACACTCGACGAGCGCGCGCGGCGGGCGATCCCGGCGGAGGCGAAGCTCGAGCCGTTCGTCGACCGGGTGACGCTGACGGTGCCGGTCCTGAGCTCCGCGCCGGAGGTTCTCTTCCTGGTCACCGGCGAGCAAAAAGCAGAGGCGGTCGAGCGTGCGTTCGGCCGTCCGCCGGAGCGCACCACGCCGTCCAGCCTGATCCGATCAGCCTCCGGCAGGACGCGGGTCGTCGCCGACGCAGCGGCCGCCTCCCGTCTGAGCACCCAGCTAGACACTTAGCGGCTCACGTCGTATATATAGGCGAGCATGGCAGGCGAGCCACTCGACGTGATGCTGCTCGACCGGCCCGAGCAGCTGAAGGCGCTCGGGCATCCGCTCCGCCTGCGCGTGCTGGAGATGCTCGGCACGAACGGCGACGAGAGCTTCACGAACCGCGAGCTGGCGAACGAGCTCGGCGTCGATCCCGGGCACCTTCACTTCCACGTGCGGATGCTGCTGCGGGCTGGCCTGATCACGCTCGTCCAAGAGGGCCACGGGCGCGAGAAGCCGTACCGCGCCGTGGCCCGCACGCTGCGCGTTGCTCCCGAGCTGCTGGCCTCCGGCCTGACGAGCGACCTGCGGGCCGCGATGCTCGACGAGGTGCAGCGCGGCTGGAGCGAACACGGCGCCGCGGGCACGTTCCGTGCGGCCCAGGTCACCGGTCGCGTGACCGCCGAGCGCGCGCTCGAGCTGGTCGCGGACTTCGTCGACCGCGTGCGGGACGCCGAGGAAGAGGGCGCCGAGCCGCTCGTCATGTCGACGTTCCTGCACCCGCCCACCGGGCGCCTCGGCTAGCCGGGTAATAACGTCGAGCTCAGCTCGGCGGCCATCCCGCGGCGCGCGGCGAGCGCCTGCAGAACGAGCACTGTGTCGGCGACCGGCAGGTCCTCGAGGTATTCGTCGCGGGCCTCGAACGACTCGAGGACGGATTGGATCGCGACCGTGTAGCCGACGACGTCCTGGGCCGCGATGAACGCGAGCGCGTCGCCGACATCCGCGGGGAAGTCCTGGTGGATGCGGATCGTGTCGGCGCGCACGCGAGCCTCGCCATCGCGGCCGAGCACGAGCAGGGCCAGGGCGGCCGCATAGCCGCCGACCGGCGAGTCGGACTCCGCGGCGCCCGTCGTCAGCGCCCAGGCGGCGGCCTCCTCCGCGCCGGCCCAGTCATCCGCAAGCACGAGCGCCTTGACCGCGCCGATCGGCCGACCCCAGCTGCCGGGCGGCGCGTCGGCGAAGCTCTCGCGGTAGCGGGCGGCCGCGCGCGCGAACCACTCGGCCGCCTGCCCGGGCTCGCCCTGCATCAGCAGCGCGAGCCCAGCGCCCCCGGCAGCGTTGCCGAGCCGCGTAAGTTGCCGCTGGCGCGGGTCCACGTCGCCCTCGGCCGCCTCGGAAGCAAGCCGCGCCTCGCCGTCCCGGTAGCGCGCCTCCTCGCGGGCCAGGTGCGCCGCCCAGTCCACCCCGCCCGCGTCCCCGCGCGGCCCATTTGCGGCTCTCGTTTCAGGCACACCCAACCTCCTCCCCGCAGCGATCGTAACCACCAAATACGCACGTGTGGGTGACTGGGCCGCGCCGCATGTGTGCTGCTTCGTCCACAAAGCTAGGCTCCTCACATGGCGCGTGAGCTGCGCGAGGTCGTCTACGTAGACGGTGTCAGGACCGCCTTCGGGCGCGCGGGGCCGAAGGGGATCTTCTGGCGGACGCGGGCCGACGACCTCGGCGTCAAGGTCGTCCGCGAGCTCCTGCGGCGCAACCCCGAGCTCCCACCGGATCGGATCGACGACGTCGTCATGGCAGCGACGGCACAGGTCGGCGACCAGGGCCTGACCCTCGGGCGAGACGTCGCCCTCCTGGCCGGTCTGCCGCAGTCGGTGCCCGGGTTCGCGGTGGACCGCATGTGCGCGGGCGCGCTTACGGCGGTCACGGCAGGCGCGGGCGAGATCGCGATGGGCGCGGCCGAAGTGGTGCTCGCAGGCGGCATCGAGCACATGGGCCACCATCCGATGGGCGAGGACGTCGACTTCAACCCGCGCTTCGTCGCCGAGCGGCTGGTCGATCCCTCCGCGGTCACGATGGGCGCGACGGCCGAGAACCTCCACGACCGCTTCCCGGAGCTCACTAAGCAGGAGGCCGACGCCTTCGCCGTTCGCTCGCAGCAGCGGGCGGCGACTGCGTGGGAGAACGGCGTCATGCACGAGACGGTCGTGCCGATGTCGGTCTTCACGGACCGCGTCACCGCCGGGAACTCGGCCGGGCTGACGGACGGCGCGGCCGTCTGCCTGCTCGCATCGGAAAGCGCCGCCCGTGAGCTCGGCTTCGAGCCACGCATGCGCCTCGTCTCGTACGCCTTCGCCGGAGTCGAACCCGAGCTGATGGGGCTCGGGCCCGCGCCCGCGACGCGCAAGGCGCTCGAGCTGGCCGGGCTGTCACTCGACGACATCGGCCTCTTCGAGCTGAACGAGCCCTTCGCGGTGCAGGTCCTCACCTGGTGCGACGAGTTGGGGATCGACCCGGAGGACCCGCGGCTGAACCCGTACGGCGGCGCGATCGCCTGCGGGCACCCGCTCGCTGCCACCGGCGTGCGGCTGCTCGCGCAGCTCGCTTACGGCCTGGACGAGCGGCCCGAGGCGCGGTACGGGCTCGCGGCGCTCTGCGTCGGGATGGGCATGGGCGCGGCCCTCGTTTGGGAGAGACTCGCTGCCTGACACCGAGTTCAAGCTCTCGCGGGCCGGCGAGATCGCGCTCGTCACGATCGACAACGGCGAGAACTACACCAAGCCGACCTTCTTCGGTCGCGCCGCGCTCGAGTCGCTCGAGCGGCTGCTGCCGGAGCTCGAGGACGGCGACTGGGGGGCGCTCGTCGTCACCGGCAAGCCGTTCGTCTTCGCCGCCGGCGCCGACATCACCCAGTTCCCGGGCGCGACCCGCGAGCTGGCGATCGAGGGCAGTCGGGCCGGCCACGAGCTCTTCGGGCGGATTCGCGCGCTGCCGTACCCGACGGTTGCGGCGATCAACGGCGCCTGCCTCGGCGGTGGGGTCGAGCTGGCGCTGCACTGCGACGCCCGGACGATCTCGACCGCGGTGCGGCACTTCGCGTGCCCGGAGTGCTTCCTCGGCATCGTGCCGGCCTGGGGCGGCACGCAGCTCGTCCCGCGCCTCGTCGGCGTCGAGACCGCGGTCACGTTCATCGTCGAGAACCCGATGCGGCAGAACCGGATGCTGAGCGGGCCGAAGGCATTCGAGCTCGGCTTCGCCGACCGCCTGCTCGAGCCGGCCGAGTTCCTCGACGAGTCGATCGCGTTCGCCCGCGAGCTCGCAGCGAACGGGGACAGTCCCAGGGACAGTCTCAGGGACAGTCACAGGGACGGTCACTCTGTGGCGGAAGTGATACGGAACGCGCTCGCGCGGCTCGACGACCAGGTTCACGCGGCAACGCCCGCGCCCTACAACGCGCTCGAGCTGATCGAGGGCGCGCTTTCCGGCTGGACGCTCGAGGACGGCTACCGCGCCGAGGAGGACACCGTGGGCAGGCTGCTTCCGGCCCGTCACGCGCAAGCCTCGCTCTACGCCTTCGACCTGGTCGAGCGCCGCGCCAAGAACCCGCCGGGCAAGCCGAGCGCCGAGCCGCGGCCGGTCCGCAAGGTCGGGATCGTCGGCGCCGGCCTGATGGCCGCCCAGCTCGCAGCACTCGTCCTGCGGCGGCTCGAGGTCCCGGTCGCGCTGCGGGACGTCAGCGACGAAGCACTGGCCCGAGCACGCGAGAGCATCGAGGCCGAGCTCGCCGAGCAGGTCGCCAAGGGCCGCTACGACGAGGGCAAAGCCCGCTTCCTGGCCTCGCTCGTCTCGACCTCGACCGGCTACGAGCACTTCGCGGACTGCGACCTCGCGCTGGAGGCCGTCTTCGAGGAGCTGGAGATCAAGAAACAGGTCTTCGCCGAGCTGCGCGAGCACACGAAGGACAACTGCGTCCTCGCCACCAACACCTCGAGCCTGTCAGTCGCCGAGATGGGCGCCGACGTCGGCATCCACTTCTTCAACCCGGTCGCCGTCCTGCCGCTCGTCGAGCTCGTCCGCACCCCCCGGACCGGCGACGAGACGCTCGCGACCGCCTGGGCCTTCGCCGAAAAGCTGCACAAGCGGCCGGTCATCGTCGCCGACGCGCCCGCCTTCGTTGTCAACCGCGTCCTGACGCGCCTGATGGCCGTCGTCCTCGACGCGCTCGAGCACGGCACTCCGCCTGACGACGTCGACGAGGCGATCCTCCGGCTCGGCTTGCCGATAGCACCTTCGGTCCTGCTCCAGATGGTCGGGCCCCGAGTCGCGAACCACGTCCTCGAGACCCTCCACGACGCCTACCCCGACCGCTTCCCGCTCTCGCCGACCCTCGCCAACTACGCCGAGGGCAAGGACGAGATCGTCGTCGAGGAGAACGCGCCGAAATCCCAGGAAGAGATCCTCGAGACCGCGCTGGAGGCCGTGGCCGACGAGATCCACCACCTGCTCGAGGAGGGCGTCGTCGCCGAAGCCGCCGACGTAGACACCGCGCTCCTGCTCGGCGCCGGCTGGCCGTTCTGGCTCGGCGGGATCACCAAGTTCCTCGACCAGACCGGCAGATCGGAGAGGATGTTCGGGCAACCGCTGGCTGAGACCGGTGCGGCGGCGGCCACCACGACATGAGCGACGACTACCGAATCCGCATCGAGCCTCCGGAGGAGCACCACGCCGAGGCGATCGCAGGCCGGCTCCAGCACGGCCTCGGCTCCGACGAGGCGAAGCGGCTCGCGCGGGAGCTCCAGGGCCGGAAGCTTGCGGTCTCGCGCGACGGCGGCGAGCTCTTCGTCTACGCGTCAACCGCGGCCGAGGCCGACCGGGCCCGGCAGATCGTCGAGGCCGAGCTCGCGGACGACGACGTCGAGGCACGGGTCACCGAGGTCGAGCGCTGGCTGCAAGAGGAGGAGCGCTGGTCGAGCGAGCCGCGCGAAGAGACCTGGGAGGAAGAGGAGGTCGAGCACGGCAACGCACCCTGGGAGGTGCGCGTCGAGCTCCCCTCCCACCGTGAGGCAACGCAGCTGGCGGACGAGCTCGAAGGCGAGGGCTACAAGCCGGTCCGCCGCTTCCGCTACCTGATAGTCGGCACGGCATCCGAGGAGGAGGCGCGCGCTCTGGCAGAGCGGTTGCACGGCACCGCCGAGCCCGGCGGCGAGCTCGTCTGGGAGGCCGCCCGCGACAACCCATTCGCCGTCTTCAGCGTCATGGGCGGCAGCGGAACCCCCATTTAGCCGCTTTCTCACGCGCTTTTCGCCTTCCTCGGAATCGGCTATGCTTCGTGGTGCGACGCTCGCCCAGGGGATTGCCGCGAGCGCGCTCTCTTACTGAGAACTTGGCAGCGCCGGGCTGGCCTGCCGGACATGCAGGAAGCGACCGAGCATCTGACCGTTGTGTCGGAGGCTGACGGACTCAGCGCCGCCGCCCTCCGTGCCGAAGCATGGGCCGGGGAGCCCTTCCTCCATCCGGACGAAGACCACGGCGTCGTTCTCGCGCCCGGAACCGCCCGCCGGCGCGCGCTCGACGACGCGCTGGCCGAGATGGAGGGCGGCGCGGCCGAGCCGTCCTACGGCTGGAAGATCCGCTACTCCCTGATGCTCGGCCTCGAGCGCGTGCTGAGCGAGCGACCCCCGCGACTCGCATCCGGCACCGAGCTGCGTCGCCACCAGATCGACGCGCTCGCCGGGATGCTCACGGAGCTGATCGCCGCGACGCAGGTCGAGCCCGAGCTGAACGGCAACGGCAACGGCGCCGCCGCCGTCGAGGAAGCGGAGGTCGAGCCGGAAGAAGAGGAAGAAGATCTCGGCGTCCATCTCGAGGCCCCCGCCGACGAGCTGGAGCTCCCGGAGGCCCCCGCCGGCCGCGACCCCGGCGCAAGCCGGCGCTACCGGTTCCGCCACCCGACCGCCTCGGGCAAGACGATCGCCGCCGCCGGGTTCGTCGAGGCGGCACGAACGTTGGGTGTCCTGATCCTCACGCACCGCCGCCTGCTCGTCACCCAGTTCCACCGGGAACTGACCGCCGAGGGCTACGGCGAGCGCTTCACGGACGCCGTCGAGAAGGGCCAGTCGGTCCCGCGGCCAAACCCGGTCACCGTTCAGACCTACGCCTGGTTCGCCCGCCACTGGGACGACCTCAACCCCGAGGCGTATCAGCTCGTGATCTGCGACGAGGCGCACACGGCGCTCGGCGAGAAGACGAGCTCGGCGATCCGGAGCTTCTCCGACCCGATCTTCATCGGCATGACCGCGACCGAGCAGCTGATCGCGAAGCAGGTCTCCGACGTCTTCCCCGCCTCGATCGACGAGCTGCCGCTCGGCGACGCCGCCCGCCGTGGGCTGATCGCGCCGCTGCGCTGCCTGCGGGTCCCGCCGGCCGCCGCGATCTCGTCGGTGCCGATCGTCGGCGGCGACTTCGAGGAAGGCGCGCTGGCCGCCGTCCTCGACCACACCGCGCTGAACCAGGCGGCCGCCAGCCTCTACCGCGACCGATTCGACAACACGCCGGGGATCGTCTACGCGGCCGGAGTCGATCACGCGTACAACCTGGCCAAGGAGTTCCGCGCCGCCGGACTCAAGGCGACGGCGGTCAGCGGGCGCACGCCGCCGGTTCAGCTCGCCGAGACCCTGGCCGCCTACGAGCGGGGCGAGATCAACATCCTGATCAACGCGATGCTGCTCGCCGAGGGCTGGAACTCGCCGCGGGCGACGGTGGTCATGCACCTGGCGCCGACGGCCTCGAAGCGCGTCTACCAGCAGCGCATCGGCCGGATCATGCGCACGCATCCTCGCAAGGAGGCCGGCGTCGTCGTCGACTTCGTCCCGAAGGGCGCCACGCACAACGAGCGCGTCGTCTCGCTGCACGGCCTGCTGGACGCCGACTTCTACCGCGAGGGCGCGCGCGTCACGCCCGCGCCGCGCCGCCGGGTTCAGCGCCGGGCGCGCCGCAAGCTTTCGCCCGCGCCGTGGCTCGTGCCGGTGACGCCGGACGTCAAGCGCCGACTGGCTGTGATCACGCGCGAGTGGCAGCGCGTCGACCCGCGCTACCTCGATGACGACGAGCAGCTCTACTGGGCGACGATCGCGGGCCGCAACGTCCGCTTCGACGAGCGGGTCGAGTTCGTGAAGAAGTTCACCGAGGGCACGGCGAGCCGCGGCGCGCTCGAGCATTTCCTGAGCGCCTGTGCCGCCGAGAACCCGAACCGGCGGCTGCGCCTGACCGCGCTCGCCGACCGCGTCTCGATGACCGTCGACCGCGCCAGCTTCGACGATCTCGTCACCCTCGTCACCCAGGCGCCTACCTGGGAGAAGGACCGCAGCCAGGGCGTCCGCACCTTGCTGCGGGCTCTCGGCGAGGGCAAGGTCGACGCGCCAGAGCAGATCCTCGCGCGCTGGACGTGGCGGCTCGCGCGCGCGACGCGCAAGGTGCAGGACCGGCGGGCGAGCGGCGAGTTTCCGGAGGCGAAACGGCTCCTGGGCGCGCTCGCCAACTCGCGCGGCCACCGGCACGAGGAGAACGCCGCGAGGCTCGTCAACGCCGCGCTGGAGCAGCCGCGCGAGGTGGGTGCCGCGCTTCTGGCCTCCGCCGAGGGCTACACGCCGAGGGCGAACAAGCTGATCGACGCGGCGCGCGAGCGGCTCGGGACGATTCAGGAAGTCGCAAACGCGCTCGCCGACAACTTGCCCGCGCCGAAGGCCGCGTCAGGCCGGTCTCGCCGGCGGCGGCGGAAGCGCAAGAAGAAGGGCACGGCGGCGAAGGCGCAGGGCCAGCAACAGGCGCAGAAGCAGGACGGCGCCAAGCCCGAGGCCAAGCCGAAGCAGGAAACCGCTCCGGCGGCCGAGGCGTAACGCCTAGCGTCGTCGAAGGACTACCGGAGTAGCGCATGGACGCGCGATTCGTTCTGCTCATCCCGATCGCCCTCGGCGCAGGGGTCATCACGGCAATCTCCCCCTGCGTGTTCCCGGTGCTGCCGATCCTGTTCGCGGGCGGCGGCAGCGGCAGCAAGCGCAAGCCGTACGCGATCATCGCCGGCCTCGTCACGAGCTTCGCGACCTTCACGCTCGTCGCGACCTGGCTGCTCGACAAGCTCGGGCTGCCGCAGGACTTCCTGCGCAACCTGTCGATCGGCCTGCTGTTCCTGCTGGCGGCCATCCTGATCTTCCCGCAGGTTGGGGTGATCGTCGAACGGCCGCTCGCACGCCTCAGCCGGCGCAAGCCGGGTAGCGACCTCGGCGGCGGCTTCCTGCTCGGCGCCAGCCTCGGGCTCGTCTTCGTCCCGTGCGGCGGCCCGGTGATCGGCGCGATCTCGGCGAATGCGGCGCGCTTGCACTTCGGCTGGGAGACCGTGGTGATCACGGTCGCCTACGCACTCGGCGCCGCGATCCCGATGCTCGCGATCGCCGCACTCGGGCAGCGCGTGACGACGCGGATCCGGGGAAATGCCCTCCAGCTCCGAAGAGCTTTCGGCGTCGTCATGGCCCTGGCTGCGCTCGCGATCCTCTTCAACGGCGACCAGAAGCTCCAGACCTGGTTCCCGAACTACACGCACGCGCTGCAGGGCATCGAGCGGAGCTCGGCCGCCGACAAGGAGCTCTCGAAGCTGCAAGGCCGCGGAAAGACGCGCTTCACGGCCCAGCCGGGAGCCGCGGCCGTCGACCTGAAGAACTACGGCGCCGCGCCCGACTTCTCCGGGATCTCCGCCTGGGTGAACTCGAAGCCGCTGACCCTCCAGTCGCTGCGCGGCAAGGTCGTCCTGGTCGACTTCTGGACGTACTCGTGCATCAACTGCCTGCGCACGCTCCCGCACCTCGAGGCCTGGGACTCGCGCTACCGCAAGGACGGCCTGGTGATCGTCGGCGTCCACACGCCGGAGTTCGCGTTCGAGCACGTCGTCTCCAACGTGCGCGGCGCCGTCCACCGGCTCGGCGTCCACTACCCGGTCGCGGTCGACGACGGCTACCACACCTGGGACGCGTACCAGAACCAGTATTGGCCGGCCGAGTATCTGATCGACCGGCAGGGCCACGTCCGCGAGATCCACGACGGCGAGGGCAACTATGGCGGCACCGAGCACTCGATCCGCGAGCTGCTCGGCATGCCCGGCGCGCAGCTCGCCTCGGTCAAGGACACGACCCCCCAGCATCTGATGACGCCCGAGTCGTACCTCGGCTGGGAGCGGCTCGCGCGCTACGGCGGCTCGACGATCGTGCCCGACCGGGCCAACGCGTACCACTTCCCGCGCGCGCTGCCGCTGAACGAGCTCGCCTACTCGGGCATCTGGAAGGTCGAGCGGCAGCGGATCGACGCCTTGCAAAACGCGCGCCTGCGCCTGCACTTCCTCGCGCAGAACGTCTACCTCGTCCTCGGCGGTGCCGGCCGCCTGCAGGTGCTCGTCGACGGCAAGTCGGTGCGCACGATCCAGGTCTCCGGGATCAGCCGCCTGTACACGCTGCTCCATTACTCGCAGGACCGCGAGGGTCAGCTCGAGCTGCGCTTCACGCCGGGGATCTCGGCGTACGCCTTTACGTTCGGCTAGCTACTGCTCGCGCGCTGCGTCGTCGTCTTCTTCGTCGCGCTCGCGCAGGAAGCGCGTCAGCTCGGCCGCGATCGAGTCGCCGGTCGGAAGCTCGCCTTCCTCCTCCTCCTCGAGCGAATCGACGCGGCGCTCGAGCTCCTCGACGTAGGACGCCGTCTCCTCGTCCGAGGCGACCGCCTCGCTGACCTGCTCCTCGTAGCTCTGCGCCGCCTCCTCGAGCTCCTCGACGTCGATCTCGAAGCCGATCAGGCTGCCGAGCCGCTCGCAGAGCGCGACGGCCGCGCGCGGGCTCGGCGTCAGCGAGACGTAGTGCGGAACGGCCGCCCAGAGGCTCGCGGAGGGAATGTCGACCCGGCGGCAGGCGTCGTGGAGGACGCCGACGATGCCGGTCGGCCCTTCGTAGCGCGACGACGACAGGCCGAGCTGCCGGACGAGCTCCGGGTCGCTGGCACTGCCGGTCACCGGCGCGGGCCGCGTGTGCGGAACGTCGGCCAGTAACGCACCGAGAGTGATCATCATCTCGACGCCGAGCTCGCCGACCAGCCCGATCAGCAGCTCGGTGAAGGTGCGCCAGCGCAGGTTCGGCTCGATCCCGAGCAGGAGCACCACGTCGCGGTCGAGCCCCTCGGGACGCGCGTGGTAGAAGGCGGTGTCGGGCCAGTCGATCCGTCGCGTGACGCCCTCCTCGAGGGAGACGTGCGGCCGGGTCGCCTGGAAGTCGAAGAAGTTCTCGGGATCGAGGTCGGCAAACCGCTCGGCTTCCCACGTCTTGGCGAGGTAGCCGGCGGCCAGTGAGGCGGCCTGCGCGCCGTCGTTCCAGCCGCGAAATGCGGCGATCAGAACCGGGCGGGTGAGCTGCGGCCGCCGGTGGACGCGGAGGTCTCCGGCCATCGTTTTCAGTCTACGCGCGGTCTGGTAGAAGCGCGCCCGGCGGGCGCCACAGAACCGTGACGAAGGCGACCACCAGTGCCCAGACGGCCGCGGCGAAGCCAACATGCGCCAGGACCAGCGGCCAGGGCAGGTGTGTGCGGTACTGGATCTCGCCGATCACCATCTGCGCGAGCAGGGCGCCGAGCACGACCAGGCCGAGCACGAAGAGGCGCGGGGACCGCTCGCGCCGCGCGGCCAGGTAGCCGAGCACGAACACGAGGCCTACCGCGAAGACCGCGACCGCCGCTGCGTGGACGTAGATCATCGGCTGAAACCGCCAGAGGCGGTGGACCTGGGTCGCGCCGCCGCCGGAGTGCGGTCCTGCGGCCGTGGCGAGCGTGCCCGTCACGACCAACGCGAGCGCGGCGGCGGCGACGAGTAGCCCGGCCCGCCGCAGCTCCAGCGGCACGAGTGGCTCCGCCCGGCCCCGGACGACGCGGTACGCCTCGAGCGCCAGCACCACTGCGCCTGCCAGCAGGAGCGCCGAGAGCAGCAGGTGCGCAGCGACGACCGGCCAGCGCAGGTCGGTCTTGACCGCGAGGTAGCCGAGCGGTGCCTGGGCGAGCGCGCCGACGAAGATCGCGAGGGCAAGCCTGCGCGCCCAGCGCGGCAGCGACGGCGTTCGCAGAGCGGCGAGCCAGGTCACGAGCACGATCGCGATCGTCACGCCGCCGATCACCCGGTTCCCGAACTCGATGAAGGCGTGGTAGCTCTTCTCGGGGAGCGGATGCCCCGGCTCGCAGCCGGGCCAGTGGCGGCAGCCGAGGCCGGAGTCGGTCAGCCGCACCGCTGCGCCCGTGAGAATGATCAGCCAGAGCGCGCCGACCGAGGCGAGCGCGACCCGCAGGAACCCGGCTGCGGAGAGCTCGAAGCTCCGGACCCGCGCGGCAGTGGTGTCGATGGCCATCAGCGGAACCGCTCCAGCAGCGCAGGGTAGCCGTCTGCTCCTTCGAACGGAGTCGGGCGGGAGCCGAGGAAGAGGGGCCGGTCGGCGGCGTTCAGCAGGACCGGCATCAGGTCCGGCCCGCGCAGGTGGCCGAGGATCCCGCGCGCACAGTCGGCTTCTCCGAAGCGCTCGACGCGGTCGGCGCGCACTCCCGGCCCGGCGACGAGCAGCGGCACCGGGTCGCCGTTGATCCGGGGGTCCTTCGTGTGGCCGGCCGCGTCGGTGGTCTTCTGATGGCAGAAGACGAAGGTGTCGCCGGCATCGAGCCGCTGTCGCGCGAGCTCCGCGCGGCCGCGCAGATCGGCAACCGGGTCGTCGGTCTCGGGCGCCTCGACCGGCTGCAGCCCGAGAGCGAGCCCGAGCCCGCGCAGGAAGGACGAGTCGGCCGCGAACGCGCCGGTGACACCGTGCCGTTCCAGGAACGACGGTACGGCACGCGGACGCCCGAACCACTTGAGCGTGATCACGTTGAACCGCGCGCCCTCGAGCCGGCCGATCACCTGGCGCGTCCACTCCTCGCAGGCCCGCGCGGTGCGCTCGGCTTCCGGAACGAGCGGCTGCGGCCGCAGAAGCGGATGCCGGTCGCGAAAAAAAGCGTCGCTGTCAGTGACCCGCTCGTCCGCTCCGCCCGAGATCCGCAGGATCGCCTCCCCGCGATAGACGTGGGCCAGCGAGAACGTCAGGCCGTCGAGCTCGATCCCGTCGCAAAGCTCGACCAGCCGCTGGGCCTCTTCGGCGTCCCGCTCCGGATCGGGCCGCCCGGTCAGCCACCAGCCGTCCTCGCGGCGCTCGGCGGGCCGGAGCGCGGCGTAGGCGAAGACGTGCTCGTCGCTCACGTCCTGGCCGCGGCCGAGCGCCTCGAACACCGCACGCCCCGGAAACTCGTCCGGACGGTAGCCGAGCAGCGACCAGTGGGCGACCTCGCTGGATGGCGCGCGTCCCGGCCCGACCGCGTAGAGCACTCCGCACGAGCCGCGGGCGGCGAGCCGGTCGAGGTTCGGCGTATTCGCCGCCTCGTTCCCGGTCAACCCGCCGAGGACGTCGTGAGCGCGGTCGCCGAGCCCGTCGAGCAGGAAGACAACGATCGGGTACACGGCGCGGAGGCTAACCCCCCGCGCCATGTGCCCAGGGCGTTACCTGCGGTGGACGGAGACGGTGCGGCTCTCGCCGTCGAGGTAACCCGCTCCGGCCTGGTTGACCGTGATGTAGGCACGGAGCAGATAGCGACCCGGCGACAGGCGCAGCCGGAAGCGCGCGCCCGAACTGGCGCCGAGGAGGACCTTGTGGATCTTCACCCACTCGTGAAAGCGAGTGAACCGCTGGATGTAGACCTTGCGCCCGGCCATCGAGCGCCCGGCCTTGACCTTCACCGCGGCGAAGCGGCGGCCGACCGTGAACGCGACGTGCGGCTTGACGGCGACCATGATCGGCGCGCTGACCGTGCTCTTCCAGTGCACCTGGTACGTCGTCAGCAGCGACGGAGTCACGGTCATCGACCACACGCCGTTCGGGCCGGTCAGCAGCGTCGCGATCAGCGCCTGCGACGCGTCTCCGTACGGCTGCTGGTACACCGTCACGGTCTGTCCGGCCAGCTTGCTCGAGACCGCGCCGGAGATGGTCGTCGTATCCCCGTAGGTGACGATCGGGACGGCCGCGCCGATCGTGACGTCCGGCGGCGGCCCGGTGACCACGACTTTGCCGGTCAGGCTCGGGTGAAGCCCATCGTGGTACTTGTACGTCCCAGCCGTGTTGAACGTCCGGGTCCACGCGTGCGCGGCCCGGATGATCGGCGAGGCGAACGCACCGTTGTTGGCGACCACCTGATGGGCGGTCGTGTCCTTGTTCGACCACTTGACCGCGTCCCCCGTCGCGACAGTGACGGTCGCCGGCGAGAACGCTGTCGACGTGATCTTGACCGTCTTGGTGACGCTCGCGGCGGGGAGCGACGCTCCC
>VAWL01000056.1:0-4036 GCA_005883965.1 Actinomycetota bacterium | reverse complement strand
AGGCGCTCCCAGTCGCCGCCGTCACGGATGGCGGCGCGGACGTCCGCCCCGGAAAGCTCCTTTTCCGCGCCTTCGTCCAGGACGACCACCTCGTAGCCGGCCTCGCGCAGGCGCTCCAGCTTGGTTCCGCCCCAGTCCGAGAAGAGCCGGATGTACTGGACGACGTCGCGCGGGACGTAGGCGTCCCACAGCTCAGGCTCGTTGACCGGAAACGGGACTACGTGCAGGCGCTCCGCCTCGATTCCGGCGTCGGCGGCCGCGGCCTCGACCATCAGCAGGCGCTCGACGTACGAGTACGGATTCGATTCCGGCAGGTGACGAAGCGGGTCGGCGGGCTCAGGCTTGATGCGCGCGGGGTCGGGGTTGGTGATCCCGACGAACACCTCGTCGGAGCGCTCGGCGGCCCCGCGGAGGTAATCCAGGTGACCGTTGTGAAACGGCTGGAACCGCCCATGAACCATCCCTCGCATCTCTGGCCGGCGATCGCTCACGCCCGGCGGAGCCGGGCCCCGCGACCGCCTGACGTCGCTGTCGCCACGGTGTTCTCCGGGGCCGTGCCCTGAGCACTGTCCCCTCCGCGACCGCGTCGCCAGCGACGCCCCAGGAATGCGAGGTGCCCGCGGGTCACTCGACGACGACTCCGACGCCCTCCTCGACGCGGCCCACCCGGCGGATGAAGAGCTTGCGCGCCTCGAACTCGGCCTCGAGCGCCGCCGCCCGCTCGGCGGGGATCGACACGAGCAAGCCGCCGGCCGTCTGCGGGTCGTAGCCGAGGGCGACGAGCGTCTCCGGCACCCCGTTCAGCTGGATGTGCCGCCCGGCGAAATCGCGGTTGCGCGGGTCGCCGCTCGTGCGCACGCCATGGCGCGCGATGTCGAGTGCGCCGTCGATCGCCGGGAACCGCTCGGACTCCAGTCGCACCCGAACGCCGCTGCGTTCGGCGACCTCGTGCGCATGTCCGAAGAGGCCGAAGCCCGTCACGTCGGTCACCGCGTTCGGCTCGAACGCGCGCAGCACCTCGGCCGCGTCGTTGTTCAGGGTCCGCATCCAGCGGATCGCGCGCTCGAGCTGCTGGGTGCCGGCGTTGCCGCGCTTGTAGCCCGTCATGATCAGGCCGGTCCCGAGCGGTTTGGTCAGCAGGAGGACGTCGCCGGGCCGCGCACCGTTCTTCGGCCAGATGCCGTTGGGGTGCACCGTGCCGATGACGGCAAGACCGTACTTCGGTTCCGCGTCGCGGATCGTGTGCCCGCCCGCCAGCAGGCCTCCGGCCGCGCGCACCTGAGCGTCGGCGGCGGCGAAGATCTCGGCGAGCATTTCCATCGGCAGCTCCTCGGGGAACGCGGCGATCGAGAGCGCGAGCAGCGGCGTGCCGCCCATTGCGAAGACGTCGTTCAGCGCGTTCGTGGCCGCGATCGCGCCGTAGTCGCCGGGGTCGTCGACGACCGGTGGAAAGAAGTCGAGCGTGAAGATAAGAGCCCGCTCCTCGTCCAGTCGGTAGACCGCGGCGTCGTCGGCAGGGGCGAGCCCGACGAGCAGGTTCTCGGCCTCCACAGGCACGAAGCCGGCGAGCAGCTGCTCGAGCCTGGCCGCCGAGTACTTGGCCGCGCACCCCCCGCAGGAGGCGAGATCGGTGAGCTTGACTTTGCCCGCTTCGATGTCCACTGGCGCTCCCCTGAGCAGCGTTTCGGGAACTGTAGGCTTCCCGCCGGTTTTCGTCTAGACGACCTGGGCGACCGATTTATTCCCGCCAATGTGCAGCGGCGGCCAAGGCCGCCGCTGCATTTCGGGGGAGAGGAGGAGCTTGTACTGCCCCAGACAATTCGGCCTAAACCTGACTGTTCCTTGCTAAAGCTCTCCAGGCGTGCGGATGATCCGCCAGACCATGTAGAGGCCGAGCAAGCCCGAGAGACAGAAGCCGGCGAGGGCCACCGCATGGCTGACGCGAGCCATCAGCGCCGAGGCGATCAGCAGGCCGACCACGATCAGCGACGCACCGACGCGGTTGGCGACCGAGCGGAGCATGTGCTCCGTGCCCTCGAGATCGGTCGGCACGACTCCGACCTTCAGGGTCCCGGCCTCCAGGCGTTCGGCGACCTCCGCGACCCGGCGCGGCAACCGGGAGAGCGAGGCGAGCTGCGTCAGGAGCGTGCCGAAGAAGCGGTCCGGTTCCAGGCGCTCTTCGGCCTCCGCGAAGATCAGCCTGAGTGACTCCTGCTCGATCAGCGCGATCGGGTCGAGCTCCGGGTCGAGCAGGCGCGCGATCGAGTCGGCCTGCGAAAGAGTCTTGCCGATCAGCGCGAAGCTCGTCGGCAGGCGGATCTCGTGGCGGAGGGCGATCCGCTGGAGGTCGGCGAGCGCCTCGCCCGTGGAGATCTCGGCGAGCGGCCGCCAGTGGTAGCGCGGCAGCTTGCGGTGGAGCTCGTGTAGGAAGGCCGGCTCGTTCGAGTCGAGGGTGGTCAGCGAGAGCGAGAGCAGCAGCGCGCCGACGTCGTCGGTGCGGTTTCCCGCGATCGCCAGGAGGAGCAGTGAGAGGGTCGTGCGCGTCTCGTCGTCGAGCCGTCCGAGCAGGCCGTGATCGAGCAGGGCCAGACGCCCGTCGTTGGTCAAGCTCACGTTCCCGCGATGCGGATCGGCGTGGTAGACGCCGGCGAGCGTGACCTGCCGGATGTAGGCGCGGAAGAAGTCGCGCGCGAGCCGGCGAGCCTGGTCCTGCGCGAGCCCGTGTCCCCGGCCGACCTTCTCGCCGTGGACCCGCTCGAGGACGAGGACGCGCTCCGTGACGTGCGGCCGGATCACCTGCGCGACGAAGAGCGTCGGAAAGTCGGCGATCGCGGCGCCGACGAGCTCGGTGTTGTGCGCCTCTTCGGACAGGTCGAGCTCTCCGCGCAGGTGCACCTCGAGCTCGTCGGCCAGCGCCTCGAGCTGGAGGAGCTGCGCCTTCTCGGAGTGGCGGTGCAGGAACCGGACCGTGGAGCGCATCAGGTCGAGATCGACGTCGACCTGCTCCATCACCCCCGGCCGCCGCACCTTGACCACGACCTCGCGCCCGTCCTCGAGGAGCGCGCCGTGGACCTGGGCGATCGAGGCGCTCGCCAGCGGCTCTGCGTCGATGCGCGCGAAGACATCCGCACCGAGATCGGCGACGATCGTCTCCTCGATCTGCTCGAACGGGACGGGCGGCGCGTCGTCGACGAGCTTCGAGAGCTCGTCGATGTAGACGTCGGGAAGCAGGTCCGGCCGCGAGGAGAGCAGCTGTCCGAGCTTGACGTAGGTCGTCCCGAGCTCCTCCAGCCCGAGCCGGAACTCGACGGCGCCTTCCCGGGTCGCCGGCCGCTCGCCGGCGACTCCCACCTCCCGCAGAACGCGCCGCAGCCCGCTCCGGCGGGCAACCCGCGTCACCTCGAGCCCGCGTCTCAGCCGCTGCGTCCGGGCGCCCACGGCTGGATCATGTCCGTTCCGCTAGCGGAGGAAGCGTCGAACCGCGGCCTCCAGCTCCCCTGCCGAGACCGAGCCCATGAACTTGGCCTTGATCATGCCGTCGGCGCCGACGAGGAACGTCCACGGCTCGTTGTGCAGGTTCCACTGCTTCATCCAGCGGTTGTAGCCGCGGGCCGGCACGTTCCGGTCGTAGACCTCGACGTGGATGAAGCGCACCCCGCGACGTCCGAGCCGCCGGCGAACGTACTCGACGACGTCGACCACCGGCCCGCAGGTGCGGCTCGTGCAATAGCGCGGCGTCGCGAAGGTGACGACGAACGGCTTGTGCGCCGCGAGCGAGCCGGCGACCGAGTAGCGGAGCAGCGCCCGGTCCGGCGGCACGCGCGTCGTCAGCAGGGCGATGCGGCCGTGAGTGCTCGCAAGCGTCGGCGTGTCGGAGGCGGGGGCTTTGGCGCCGATCGCCGGCGACTCGGAGCGGGCGCCGACGTCGAGCGTCGCGAACGCCTGCACGGGCTTGCCCCCGATCGGCTCGGCGACGAGCCAGTAACGACCAGGCTTCGCGACGCGCAGGTGAACGACGTAGATGTGGCCGACGCCG
>VAWL01000197.1 GCA_005883965.1 Actinomycetota bacterium | reverse complement strand
GCGGTCGCGCGGTCCATGCCTTCGGCCGCCGCCTCGATCCCGCGGTAGATGTTCCCTGCGCCGACCACGATCGACAGCTCGACGCCGCTCGCGTGGACCGAGACGATCTCCTCGGCGAGCGCGGCGAGCCGCTCCGGGTCGAGGCCGTAGGGCTTGTCTCCCATGAGCGCCTCGCCGGAGAGCTTCAGCAGGACGCGGTGAAAGGCAGGCTTGCCGGAAGCGCCGGCGGAACGCTCCTGCGGGACCGTCTCCGTCACTCCGCCAGGGCGTAACGGACGAACTCGAGCACCTCGGCTCCCGCCTCCGCCAGCGCCTGCGCGACCGTGTTGGACGGATCGTGGATCCACGCCTGCTCAGCGAGCGCGACGGGGGCGAGGAACTCCTTGCGCAGCCGGCCCTCGACGATCTTGGCGCGAACCTCCTCCGGCTTGTCCTGCACGTCGGGCTGCTGGGCGTAGATCGAGCGCTCGGCCTCCAGCTCCTCGGCCGGGATCTCGTCGGCGGTGCGAAAGCGCGGCGCGGCGAACGAGATGTGCATCGCCAGCCGGCGCGCGAAGGCCGCGTCGCCTCCTTTGAGCCCGACGAGAACGCCGATCTTGTTCGCCGGCGGATGGACGTACTCGGCGAGCAGCTCGCCGTCGCCGACCTCCATGCGGGAGGCACCCCGGAGCTCGACGTTCTCCCCGATCTTCGCGATCAGCTCGAGGCGCTGCTCCTCCAGCCCCTGGACGGCGTCGGGCCCGCTCTCCTCGACGGCCTCCAGAGCCGCCTCCGCGAAGCTCAGGAACTCCTCGTTCTTCGACACCGGCTCGGTCTCGCAGCCGATCGCGACGATCGCGCCAACCTGGCCGGAGACGGTGGCGAGCACCTCGCCCTCGGTTGTCTCGCGGCCGGCCTTCTTGCCCGCCGCGGCGATGCCTTGCTCGCGCAGAAGCCGCTGCGCCGCCTCGACGTCGCCGCCGGTCTCCTCCAGCGCGCGCTTGGCGGCCATCATCCCCGCGCCTGTGCGGTCGCGGAGCTCCTTGACGAGGCTTGCGGAGATCTGCACCTGGCTCATTCGGCTCCCTCCGGTACCGGCACCGGCTCGGGCGTCTCCTCCTGCACCGGCTCGGGCGTCTCCTCCGGCGCGGGGGTCTCCCCCGCCGGCTCGGGGGTTTCCTCTGCCTCGGGCTCAGGCATGGTCTCCTCGGCCGGAGCGGGAGCGAAGTCCTGGGGCGTCGCCTTGGCCTTGCCGGCCTCGATCGCGTCACCGATCACGCGCACGACCAGGCCGCAGGAGCGGATCGCGTCGTCGTTCCCCGGGACCACGTAGTCGGCCTCGTCCGGATCGCAGTTGGTGTCGACGAGTGCGATGATCGGCAGGCCGAGCCGGCGCGCCTCGCGCACCGCGAGCTGCTCCTTGCGCAGGTCGATGACGAGCATCGCGTCCGGCTGCTTGCGCATGTCGGCGACGCCGCCGAGATTCGCGTCGAGCTTCTCGAGCTCCGCCTCCATCGCGATGCGCTCCTTGGGCGGCAGCAAGCCGAGCTGGCCCTCGTCCCGCAGCCGGCGCAGCCGCTTCGCCTGTTCCTCGATCGCGTCCTGGGCCTGCTTCTTCGTGCCGACGAACAGGACGGTGCCGTTCCGCTCGGCGAGGTTCCGCGCGAACGTCGCGGCCTCCTCGAGCGCCTGCATGGTCTGCTGCAGGTCGATGATGTAGATGCCGCCGCGCTCGCCGAAGATGTAGCGCTTCATCTTCGGGTTCCAGCGGCGGGTCTGGTGACCGAAATGGACTCCGGCCTCCAGCAGCTCTCGCATGGTGACGACGGACACGTTCTGATCCTTTCTCTCGGTTTGCGGCGGTTCTGCCGGCGAGAGCCGGGTGGAACCGGCCTTCCGTCTGGCCGGCACCGCCACCCGCGTGAGCTCGCCGGGTTGGGGTTTCTGAGCCGGGAAGTGTAGCCGAGGGCGTTCAAGCTTCCGCGCCCGCAACCCGATGGAAATAGGGACAGTGCCTGCGCGCGAGCCCGCATCCGCCCTGCAGGAGCTTGCTTCGGCGATCGAGGCCGGCGCCTGGGAGCTTGCCGTCGCGGCCGTGGAGGAGGGGCTGAATGACGACCAGGTGCCCTCGCTGCAGCGGCTCGGCCGGCTTGGGCAGCTCGGCGACATCCCGACGTTCATCGCCGAGCTCGGGCGGGAGATCGTCGAGCCGAGACCGGACCGCCTTCGGCCCGGCAGCGCACTCGCCGTGCAGGCCCGCGAGCACGCGCGAGGTCGCGAGGCCCTCGGGTTCGCGCCGCGCGAGATCGTGGTCGAGTTTCTGCTCCTGCGCCGCGTCCTCTGGCGCTTCGTCTCGGAGCGAGCCGCCTCGCTCGGGCCGGAGGACGTCCTGCTCGTCGAGCACCGCCTGAACGACACGATCGACCGGCTGGTCGCGGAGTGCGTCGTCGCCTACTTCGACCGGGCGACCTCGGAGCTCGCGCACCAGGCACGGCACGACCAGCTCACAGGGCTGCTCCACCACCAGGCGTTCATCCGGGAGCTCGAGGTCGAGCTGGAGCGAGCCACTCGCTACGGCCACTCGGTCACGCTCGTCTTCATCGACCTGGACGACTTCAAGGGCCTCAACGACACGCTCGGCCACCCGGAGGGCGACCGCGCGCTGCAGGGGTTCGCCGCGGCCTTTCGCGCCTGCCTGCGCGGCTCGGACCCGGCCGGCCGGATGGGCGGCGACGAGTTCGCCGCGTTCCTGGTCGAGTCCGACGAGGAGTCGGCCCCGCGGCTACTGGAACGCCTGCACAAGCGGATCGACGACCTCGTCGAGCTCGGCGAGCTGCCGGGTCCCACGGGCTTTTCTGCCGGCTTCGCGTCGTTCCCGGACGAGGCAGCCGATGCCGACTCGCTCTTCGGGCTCGCCGACGAGCGGCTCTACGAGGCGAAGCGCTCCAGCGCCGCCTGAAGCTCCGGCGGCAGCGGCGACTCGACCTCGAGCGGCTCGCCGGTCACCGGGTGCGTGAACGCCAGCCGCCAGGCGTGCAGGAACTGCCTGCCGAGCTGCGGGTCGGGCGCGCCGTACACCGGGTCGCCCGCGACCGGCAACCCGATCGCAGCCAGGTGGACGCGGATCTGATGCGTGCGGCCGGTCTCGAGGCGCACGTCCAGCAACGCGTGTCCGTCCAGGAGCCGCTCGATCTCGAAGTGCGTGACGGCGTCGCGGGGGGTATCGGTGTCGAGTGAGATGCGGGTCGGCTCGTGCCGGTCCCGGCCGATCGGCGCCTCGATCCTCCCCGTGCGCGATCGCGGCCGGCCGCGGACGAGGGCCTTGTAGCGCCGTTCGAGCGCACGCCGCTTGACGAGGTTCCGCAGGCCGCCGTACGCCTCCTCGCTGCGCGCAACGACGAGCAGGCCGGAGGTGTCGCGGTCGAGCCGGTGGACGATGCCCGGGCGATCGGCCGACTCACCTCCCGCGGTGCGGCCGAGCAGGCCGTGGACCAGCGTGCCGGTGGCGTGGCCCGGCGACGGGTGGACGACGATCCCGGCCGGCTTGTCGACCACGATCAGGTGCTCGTCCTCGTAGGCGACTCTCAGCGGCACCTCCTCCGGCACGAGCTCGGGGGGCGCCTCGGGCGGCTCCAGCTCGACCGTCTCGCCGCCGGTCAGCCGGTGGCTCTTCGGGCGCCGCTCACCGTCCACGAGCACCTCACCCGTTTCCAGCAGCCGCTCCGCTGCAGCGCGCGAGCCGACCTCGGGAAGGGAGGCGAGGAAGCGGTCGAGCCGCTCTCCCGCGGCCTCCTCCGGGACCGGAGCCTTCAGTGCTTCCGGCGCGGCGCCTCGGAGAGCACGAGCGCCACGAACAGGATCCCGACCCCGACGACGATGAACGAGTCCGCCAGGTTGAAGGCCGGCCAGTACTTGAAGTCGAGGAAGTCGGTGACGTGCCCGAGCCGGATCCGGTCGATCAGGTTCGAGGTCGAGCCGCCGATCAGGAGCCCGAGCGCCACCGGCAGCACCGGGTGCCGCGCACCCGAGCGGGCGAAGTAGAGCAGCATCCAGCCGACGGCCAGCGCCGTCAGCGCGGTCACCACCGACGTCGCGCCGCCGAAGAGGCCGAACGCGATCCCGGGGTTCTGGACGTGATGGATCGAGAGCGGTCCCACCACGTGCAGCGACTCGTCCAGCGCGAGCTGGCTGGAGACGATCAGTTTCGTGATCTGGTCGGCCGCGACTGCGGCCAGCACCACCGCGCTCAGCCCGAGCCACTGAGGCGCCCGGGCGGCGAGCGAACGCTTGGCCATCGACACCGGCGTCAGCGCATCGGTGCTCGACCCCACGCGGACGTCGAGCGTCCGCGACCCCGGCTCGCTCATGGGCCGGGCCTCCGGCCCATGTGGGTGTGGAGGGGGCGAGCGGGGGAACCGGGAGGTGCCCCCGGTTCTGGAAGGACCGTCACCCGCGCTCCTCCTTGCGCTTGCAGTCGATGCACTGCGTCGTCCACGGCACGGCCTCCAGCCGCTCGGCAGCGATCTGCCGGCCGCAGCCCAGGCAGTTCCCGAAGGTGCCGTCGTCGATCCGTGCCAGCGCCGCGTCGATCGCGGCGATCACGCGCTCCTCGTTCTCCTCGAGCGTGTAGTCGATCTC
>VAWL01000196.1 GCA_005883965.1 Actinomycetota bacterium | reverse complement strand
CGGGGTTCGCGGATGCGTTGACGCACCGGCTCGCGAAGAAGATCGGGCACGCCCAGCGGGTGCGGATCTGTTCGCCCGTGATCACCTCGGCGCCGGTCCTGGCCACGCTCGCGCAGCGGATCGCGGACGGGCACGCGGACATCGCGGGCTGCGTGGACGCGACCCAGGTGGACGAGGTGATCCACCAGTGGCAGGTGGACGGGAACGTTTCCTGGAAGCTGCCGCTGCTCCAGCAGGTCATGGCCGGCGATTTCTCGGGCAAGAACTCGACGCCGTGGGCGCCCGGCAGCCTGCACGACTTCATGCACGCGAAGCTCGTGGTCGCCGACGACGTCGTCTTCGTCGGGTCGTTCAACCTCTCGCACTCGGGCGAGCAGAACGCGGAGAACGTGCTCGAGATCCCGGACGCCGAGCTGGCGGGGCGTTTGAGCACGTACGTAGACGAGGTGCGTCGGCGGTATCCCGCGTACAGCTCCCAAGCCGAGTCTGCCCGCTAGCCCCGCCCGGCCACCGCGAATCGTCCCCAGTTCGAGCGTGTCCGTGGACGGAAAGTCACACTTTCGTCACGAACGCCGTGGCCCGGCCGGCGAAGAACCAGTGACAGTCCCTGGCCGTGGCAGCCGGAGTAGGCTGGCGCGAAACGGCAAGCAGGAGGTGGGCGATGGAGGAGCAGACGTTCGTGGAGCGGCTGGCGCAGCGGGTCGGGGCGAACTACGCAGCCTCGACGGTGTTCGGCGAGCCGGTCGAGCGTGGCGAAGTGACGGTTATTCCGGTGTCGCGCGCGGCCTTTGGCTTCGGCGGCGGCTCGGGCCCGGAAGGCGCCGGCGCGGGCGGCGGAGGCGGCGGGGCGGCCTGGCCGGTCGGTTACATCGAGCTGCGCGGCTCGGAGACGCGCTTCCGCCCGATCATCGACCCGCGCCCGATCGTGCTGGCGGCCGCATCCGGTCTCGCCGCAGGCCTGGTCGCCGCCGCCCGGCGCCGCTGAGTTATTCCCACTCGATCGTCGACGGCGGCTTCGACGTGATGTCGAGCACGACCCGGTTTACCGCCGGGACCTCGTTCACGATCCGCGACGAGATCGTCTCGAGCAGGTCGTACGGCAGGCGCGCCCAGTCGGCGGTCATCGCGTCGTCGCTCGTCACCGCCCGGACGACGACCGGGTAGCCGTAGGTCCGCTCGTCCCCCTGCACGCCCACCGAGCGGATCGCCGGCAGGACCGTGAACGACTGCCAGAGCTCCCGGTAGAGCCCGGCCCGCCGCACCTCTTCCTGCAGAATCGAGTCGGCCTCGCGCAGGATCTCGAGCCGCTCGCGCGTGACCTCGCCGATGATCCGGATCGCGAGCCCCGGCCCCGGAAACGGCTGTCGCCAGACCATCCGCTCCGGCAGCCCGAGCTCCTCGCCGACCCGCCGCACCTCGTCCTTGAACAGCAGGCGTAGTGGCTCGACCAGCTCCATCTCCATGTCCTCGGGCAGGCCCCCGACGTTGTGGTGCGACTTGATCGTGGCCGCGACCGAGGCGTCGCCACCGGACTCGATCACGTCGGAGTAGAGCGTCCCCTGCACGAGGTACCGGATCTTCCCGAGCCGATCCGACTCCTGCTCGAAGACGCGGATGAACTCCTCTCCGACCGCCTTGCGCTTCTCCTCCGGGTCCGACACGCCCTCCAGCCGCGCCAGGAAGCGCTCTTCCGCGGAGACGTGAACCAGCGGCACGTGGAAGTGGCCCTCGAAGGTCTCGACCACCTGCACCGCCTCGTCCTTGCGCAGCAGCCCGTGGTCGACGAAGACGCAGACGAGCTGGTCGCCGACCGCCTTGTGCACCAGCAGCGCAGCGACCGCCGAGTCGACGCCGCCGCTCAAAGCGCAGAGGACCCGCTCCGAGCCGACCTGCGCGCGGATCCGCTCGACCTGCTCCTCGATCACGGCCGCGGCCGTCCAGGTCGGCGGCGCGTGCGCGACGGTGTAGAGGAAGTTCTTCAGCAGCTCCTGCCCATGCGGCGTGTGCACGACCTCCGGGTGGAACTGGACGCCGTAGAGCCGTCGCTCGGGATCCTCGAACGCGGCGATCGGCGCCGAGGGGGAGCCGGCCGTCACTCGCGCGCCCGTAGGAGCGGCGGTCACCGAGTCGCGATGGCTCATCCAGCCCGTCTGCTCCTCCGGCAGCCCGGCGAAGAGCTCGCTGTCCGGCTCGGCGTGCACGCCGGTCTTGCCGAACTCCGAGACCCCTGTGCGGTCGACCGCGCCGCCGAGCTCCTGCGCCATCAGCTGCATGCCGTAGCAGATCCCCAGCGCCGGCACGCCCAAGGAGAACAGCTCCGGGTCGACGCGTGGCGCACCTTCGGCATAACGAGCTCCGAGTACACGCGGCACTCGCGCACGCGGCGTGCGATCAGGTGCGCGTACTGGCCGCCGAGGTCGAGGACGAGCACCGGCCGCTCCTCCGGCCCGGGCTCGCTGACCGGAAGAGGGACGACCTCGCCCATCAGCCCATTCCCACCCGTTGCGCCTGCTGCAGCGACTTGCCCTCGGTCTTAATCGCCGGCGCGAGCATCACCTCGGCCTTCTGGAAGTCGTGGATCGACTCGTAGCCGCAGGTCGCCATCGAGGTGCGCAGCGCGCCCATCAGGTTCAGGGTCCCATCGTTCTCGGTCGCGGGGCCAATGACGATCTGCTCCAGCGTGGCGTTCTGCTCGACCGCCACGCGCGCCCCGCGCGGCAGCGTCGGGTGGAAGGTCGCCATGCCCCAGTGGAAGCCGCGGCCCGGTGCCTCCTTCGCCCGCGCGAGTGGCGAGCCGACCATGACCGCGTCCGCGCCGCAGGCGATTGCCTTGGCGATGTCACCGCCGGTACGCATGCCGCCGTCGGCGATCACGTTGACGTAGTTGCCGGTCTCGAGCAGGTGCTGTACGCGCGCCGCCGCGGCGTCGGCGATCGCCGTCGCCTGCGGCACGCCGACGCCGAGCACGCCGCGCGTCGTGCACGCGTGCCCCGGCCCGACGCCGACCAAAACACCCTCGGCCCCGGTCCGCATCAGGTGCAGCGCCGTCTGGTACGAAGCGCAGCCGCCGACGATTACCGGGACCGGCAGCGACGCGATGAACTCCTTCAGGTTGAGCGCCTGGCCGTTCGAGGAGACATGCTCCGCCGAGACGACGGTGCCCTGGATGACGAGGATGTCGAGCCCCGCACCGATCGCCGCCTCGTAGTGGTCCCGAACGCGCTGCGGGGTCAGCGAGCCGGCAGCCAGCACGCCGGCCTTCTTGATCTCGCGGATTCGGGCGGCGATCAGCTTCTGGTCGACAGGCGCCTCGTAGATCTTCTGCATTCCGGCTGTCGCGCGCTCCTTCGGCAGCTTGGCGATCTTGTCGAGCTCGCGCTCGGCGTTCTGGTACCGCGTGAAGATCCCCTCGAGGTTGAGCACCCCGAGGCCGCCGAGCTTGCCGAGCTCGATCGCGGTCTGCGGCGAGACGACCCCGTCCATCGCCGAGGCCAGCAGCGGCAGCTCGAGCAGGTGCGGGCCGAGCTTCCACCCGATGTCGACGTCCTGCGGGTCGCGGGTCCGCCGCGACGGAACGATCGCGACGTCGTCGAACCCGTAGGCCTGGCGCGCCTTCTTGCCGAGCCCGATCTCGACTTCCACTAGCCGCCCCCTTTAGCGCACAAGGCCCAGGCGCCGCTCGGGGCCGCCTGGGCCGGAAAACCGTTCTCGCGGAGCTCTCTCAAGGTGGACGGCGATCGTAGCACCGTCTCTGGACGGCTACCGAGCCGCGGGCTCGAGCTGGGCGGCGTCGACGCTCGCGACCAGGCGCCCTGCCTCGCGCGGCTCGAAGCGCCCTGCCCCGAGCTCGAGCGTCGACGCGGCTCCGGCGGCGACCGCGGCACGCAGGGCTTCCTCGTCGGAGCGCTGCTCGAGCCGTGCGGCGATGAAGCCTGCGAGGAGAGCGTCGCCCGAGCCGACCGCGGACATGGGATCGAGCCTCGGCGCGACTGCGCGGTAGCGGTGCACCTCGCGGTCGGCCCGCAGCAGCCCCCAGCAGCCCGACTCGCAGGTGATCAGCACGTTGCGCGCGCCGAGCTCGGCGACCGCCTCGAGCCCGTCGAGGAAGTCCTCGTCGTCGTGGAACTCCTGGCCGACCAGGCTCTCCGCCTCGCGCTCGTTCGGGGAGACGAGGAACGGCTCGGCGTGCGTGCCGAGCCGCAGCGGCTCGCCGTCCGAGTCGAGGACGGTCAGCACGCCGCGGCGGTTGAGGTCGCGGATCGCCTCGGCATAGAAGCCCTCGTCGACGCCGCGCGGGAGCGAGCCGGCGAACACCACGTACTCGGCGCCGCGCGAGAGGTAGACCAGCTTCTCGAGCAGGATCTTCAGCTCGTCCTCCGAGACGTGCGGGCCCCACTCGTTCACCTCGGTGTAGCTGCCGCCGGTGGGATCGACGATCGCGGTCGAGGTACGCGACTCGTCCTCGATGCGGACGAAGTCGTTGAGGATCGCCTCGGCAGTCAGCTCCTCGACGATCCGCGTGCCGGTCTTGCCGCCGGCGAGGCCGGTGGCGACGACCGGGACGCCGAGCTGCTTCAGCGCGCGGGCGATGTTGATCCCCTTGCCGCCGGCGAGGGTCAAGCCCTGGCTCGCGCGATGGCGCTGGCCGCGCTGGAAGTTCGGCACGGTCAGCGTCCGATCGATCGCCGCGTTCATGGTGACGGTGACGATCACGAGACCCAACCCCACATGTGGTGCAGGGTACGTGTCGCATACCAGCCCACGCGGCCGGCGACACCGGGTCGCGACACCGAGCGGGAGGCGACGAGCGGCACCGCCGCAAGCAGGCGCGAGCCCTGGTAGACGCGGACCTGTCCCAGGGACTGTCCCCGGGACACTGGCAGGGAGGCCACGCCCGGGAAGACGACCCGCCGGACGAGCGGGCGATCGACCGGCACCGTCAGTCCGGGCGTCGCGGCGGCGACGAGCTCGAGCGGGTGGCGGCCGTAGCCGAGCAGTGTTCTCGCATAGACCCGCCCCTGCACCACCGGCCGGACGCCGACGTAGCGCGAGAAGCCCCAGTCGAGCAGCTTGACCAGATCGGCGTTGCGGGTCGAGCGGTCGGGGCTCCCGAGCAGCGTCGCGTAGATCGAGACACCGCGGCGGTGCACGGCCGCGGTCTCGTTCCAGCCCGCGCCTGACGTATGGCCGGTCTTGACTCCGAAGATTCCGGGATAGCTGTAGAGCAGGTCGTTCCAAGTCCGCAGGACGTGGCCGTCCGAGATCGTCGCGACCCGCTGCCGCACGATCTGCCGCACGATCGCGTGGTGCATCACCAGGCGCGCGAGGTAGGTGACGTCGTGCGCGCTCGAGAGGTGGCCGGGGGCGTCGAGCCCGTCGGGCC
>VAWL01000195.1 GCA_005883965.1 Actinomycetota bacterium | reverse complement strand
CACGGGGACCCGTACTCTGGCTCGCTCGCGCTCGACCAAAACCTGCTCTGGCGGCCCTTCGCGGCCAGCCCCGGACACGCGACTCCGGTCAGACGGCTCTGGCAGATCGGCGCCAGCACGCACCCGGGCCCCGGCCTCGGAGCCGGTTCCGGAACGCTCGTGGCGAAGCGGCTGCTCGAGCCCTCGCTGCTCCACCGCATGAAGAAACGCGTCCGCCGATGAGCGCCCGCGTCTCGATCTCTCAGATCACGACGGTCTCGGCATCCTTCGCGGACGACCTCGACGCCTATCGCGCGGCCGGAACCGACGGAATCGGGATCTGGGAGTTCAAGCTCGCCGAGGACTCGCTCGAACGGTTCCGGCAAAGCGAGCTCGTGGCCGCGACAGCGGTGCCGGCGGTGCCGTCGATCCTGCCCCTGCCGCTGATGGAGGGGCCGGAGGACCCCGAAGAGCGCGTCGCGGCGATCTGCGCCGGGATCCGCCGCTTGGCGCCGTTCGAGCCGCCCTGCGTGCTCTTCCTGACCGGGCCCGGCGAGGACCGGACGGCGATCCTCAATGGCCTGCGAGCGATTGCCGACGAGGGGCAGCGCTGGGGCGTCCGCGTCGCCCTCGAGCCGATTCAGCGCGAGTTCGCTCATCTCTGGACGACCGTCAGTTCGCTGGACGAGGCCGCCGCGCTAATCGACGAATCCGGCGGCAACGTCGGCCTCATGTACGACACCTGGCACCTGTGGCGCGAGCCGCTCGAGCAGATCGAGCGCCATCGCGACCGCATCTGTGGCGTCCACATCGCCGACTGGCGCGAACCGACCCGAAACACGAACGACCGCGTCCTCCCCGGAGACGGCGTGATCGAGTTCGCGCCGATCCTCGAAGCGCTCCGCTGGGACGGGCTCTTCGACCTCGAGATCTTCTCCGACGCGGAGCTGCCCGGGTCGCTCTGGCGGGAGGAGCCCAACAAAGTGGCAACGCAAGGCGTTAAAAGGCTGCGTCAGCTCCTGTCGACGGCAACCGTTGATGGAGCGCAGCCGTAGTAAGTTCTAGTGCTGGAGGGACACCGAGAGGAGGCGCAGTGAAGCGGACGACCAGCTGGAGCGGTCTGGTGGCACTCGTCGGAGCGGCAGTTGCGGTTGCCGTCATCGCCGGAGCGACGGGCGGACACGCAGCCACCGATGCAAAGAGGCCGATCGTGATCGGGTGGGCCTTCGATTCGAAGGGCAAGATGGCACCGTTCGACGATCCCGCCCTCGCCGCCGCGAGGATCCGCGTCAAGCAGATCAACGCGAAGGGCGGCGTCGGCGGACGGCACCTCGTGATCAAGACGTGTGACACGCAGAACAACGACCCGACCACGGCCAAGGCTTGTGCGGTCAGGCTGCTCGCCCAGGGCGCCAAGATCATCTTCACGACCTGCGACGTCGACTACGCGACGCCCGTCGTGCAGGCGGGGATCAATCGCGGCGTGCTCGCGATCGCTCCCTGCATCGGCACGGATCAGATGGGCCCGAAGCGCTTCGCGGCCAAGGGGAAGCTCGCGTTCAGCTTCGGAAACGTCGCTCAAGACGAAGGCTCGGCGATGGCCGAGTACGCGCACAGCCGCGGCTGGAAGACGGCGGGACTCGCCACCAACACGCTGCTCGTCTACTTCAAGAACGTCGTCCAGGCGTTCGACAAGCGCTTCCGGCAGCTCGGCGGCAAGGTCGTCGACCGCGAGTCCTACGCCACCGGGGCGAACAACGTTCACAGCGCGGTCACCCGCCTGAACAGCCACAAGGCGCAGGTCTACGTCACGTCGACGTCGTTCGGGGAGCTGCCCGCATTCGTCTCCGGGTTTCGCTCGCTTGGCAACAAGACGCCGATCATCAACTCGTGGGCAGGTGACGGCACGTACTGGGTGACGAAGAACCCGAAGGTGACGAACTACTACTTCGTGACCTACGCGTCCGTCTTCGGCGACGATCCGTCGCTTGCGGTCCGCCGGATGATCGCAGCGCTCAAGCGGGCGCATGCCGCGCCGGCAACCGGCGGCTTCCTCGGCGGTGCGGACGCGATCGACGGGATCGTCACCGCGATCAAGCGGGCTCACGGCTCCACGAAGGGGTCCGTGCTTGCGGCGAAGCTCGTCAGGTTCCATCGCGTCCCCGTTCTCGGCGGCAGGATCAGCTTCTCCGGGAGGCTGCACACCGTCTTCGGGCGCGACTACCGCGTGATCGAGATCAACAACAACAAGGCGCACTTGAAGGGCCTGATCCGGGCCAAGGTCATCCCGACGCTGTAGTTGGGGAGCTCGGCCCCGGCCAGCGAGCTCGAGCGGAGGCCCGAAGAAACCCTTCGGGCCTCCGCCGTTTCGCGTTCCTTCGAGGGCGTCCGGGCGCTGCAGGACGTCACCCTCGAGCTGCACCGGCACGAGGTGGTTGGGCTCGTCGGCCCGAACGGCGCCGGCAAGTCGACGCTCGTGAACGTGCTCACCGGCTTCGACCTGCCGAGTTCGGGCACGGTCGAGCTGCGCGGGCGCGAGATCACGCGCTGGAGCGCCCACCGGCGCACGCGTTCGGGGCTGGCGCGCACGTTCCAGCACAGCCGCTCGTTCCGGGCGCTCTCCGTGCGCGAGAACATCGAGGTCGCCGCCCTCGGCGTCGGCGTCAGAGGGCGCGAGGCTCGGCGGCGGGCCGACGCGCTGCTCGAGCGGCTGGGCCTGACAGATCTCGCCGGCACGCGTGCGGACGCGCTCGCCCAGGGCGACGAGCGCCGGCTCGGAGTGGCGCGCGCGCTCGTCACCGAGCCCGCGTTCGTGCTCATGGACGAGCCCGCCGCGGGCCTGCCGGAGGCCGAGGTGCCGGAGTTCGTGGAAGTCGTCCGCTCCGTGCGCGACGACCACCGGGCCGGGGTGCTGCTGATCGACCACAACATGGCGCTCGTGATGGGCGTCTGCGACCGGATCCACGTGCT
>VAWL01000055.1 GCA_005883965.1 Actinomycetota bacterium | reverse complement strand
CTTGCCGTTCCACTCATAGGGTCCATAGACCTTTCCTGCATTCACGACTGCCAGGAACCGGAGGACGGGTTCCTCGTCAGTCATCTTCAAGGACAGCCGAATCCGACCCCGACAACGCGTTGCGGATCCCTCGCCCTCAAAAAGTCCAGCCGCCCAGCGAATCACCTGAACACGATTGCTGAGCGCGCGGACGGACTGATTTCACGGCAAAACGGCTTGGAGCTCCTGCGATTCGGGGGATGGATCGTGCGCCGCGGGCAGAATCAGCGTGAACTTCGTGCGCCCGGGGTCCGATTCCACCTCCAGTGCGCCGTCCATCAGTTCCGCCAGCTGTTTCGCGATCGCCAGGCGGAGGCCACTGCCGGATGCTCGGGTGCCGTCAAGGCGGTAGAAGCGCTCGAACAGTTGCTCCTGCTGCTCCGGCGCGATGCCGCCGCCCTCGTCCTCGACCTCCAGCACGGCGTGGTCGCCGCGCGTCGCGGCTCGAACCCGCACCGGAGTTCCTTTTGGCGTGTGCAGAAGCGCGTTCTCGACCAGGATCCGGCCGATCTGCAGGACACGTAGCTCGTCGGCCGCCGCACTCACGCCCTCGCCGCCTGACGGCTCCAGCCGATGCTCGGAGGCGCGCGCGGCCGGCCCGAACTCCTCGACGAGGTCCCCGGCCAGCGTGGCCAGGTCGACGGGCTCCCGCTCGACCGTCATCCGTCCCGCGTCCAGGCGCGAGAGGTCGAGCAGGTCGGACGCCAGCTTGGTCAACCGGGTCACCTGCTCGCGCATCGAGTCGAGGAATTCCAGCCGCGTCTGTTCGTCCATGTCGGCGTCGTCCATCAGCTCGAGGAACCCGGCGAGCGAGAAAAGCGGCGTCCTCAGCTCATGGGAGGCGTTGGCGACGAACTCTCGCCGCGCGTCGTCTAGCTGTGCCAGCCGCACGCGCATGCGCTCGAACGCGACCGCGAGATCGCCGAGCTCGTCGCCGCCGCTGTCGCGCACCGGCTCGTCGAACCGCCCGCCGGCGATCCGCTCGGCCGCCTGCTCCAGCCGGCGGATCCGCCGGGCGAAGATCCACGCCCCGCCATAGCCGAGCAGGAGTGAGATCAAGAGGGCCGCGGCCGCCGACTGCAGGACACGCCGCTGAACGAGGTGCACGCTGCCGAGCTGGCTGTCCAGAGAGTCGCTGAGCATCAGCACGTACGTCTCGGTCCCGTTGAGGTACGGCGCCGCAACCTCGGCGTAGCGTTTGTCCCCATGCGCGGCCGTTCCGGATTCCAGATGCCCGGACGCGAGCGCCCTGGCGGCGATCGGATCGTTGGTGAACGTCGCTCCCGTCGAGCTCGAGTCGGCGATCGATCCCGTCAGCGTCGAAGGCAGAATCGCGACCCGCGCTCCGATGTCGCGCGATTCCGTGTTGGCGAGACTCGGGAGCGCATAGATCGGCTCCTTTACCACCTGCCGGCGGAGGTCCCGCGTCGAACTTCTCAGCTGGGCCAGGCGAGCGTTCTCCAGCCGGCTCTGCAGCGTCGGGACGACCGCCAAGTAGACGATGCCGAGGCTGATGCCGACGACCAGCAGCAGAGCCAGGCTGAGGCGGGTTCCGACGCTGCGAAAAAAGCGGTTCACGGGCTGCGGAAGCGGTAGCCGACGCCGCGCACGGTCAGGATGAACTCGGGGTCGGCCGGGTCGTGCTCGAGCTTCTCGCGGAGGTGCCGCACGTGCACGTCGATCGTGCGCGGCTCCCGGTAGTCCGAGCCGCCCCAGAGCGCCTGCAGCAGCTGCTCGCGGGTATAGACGCGTCCCGCGTGCGAGGCGAGCGTCCGCAGGAGCTCGAACTCGACGTACGTGAGCTGGACGTCGCGGCCGTTCGTGCTCACCTCGCGCCGGGCGAGGTCGATGGTCAGGCCCTTGTTCCGGATCAGCTCCTCGTCGGAGCCCTGCGGGGGCGACGCGGCGCGGCGCAGAAGCGCGCGCACCCGGCTGCGGAACTCGCGAATCGAGAACGGCTTCGTGATGTAGTCGTCGGCGCCGAGCTCGAGACCGAGCACCTTGTCGAGCTCGTCGTCGCGCGCGGTCAGCATGATGATCGGCACGGCGCTCGAGGCCCGGAGCCGCTTGCAGACCTCGAGGCCGTCGAGCTTCGGCAGCATCACGTCGAGCACGACCAGGTCGACGTGCTCGCGCTCGAAGCGTTCGAGTGCCTCCTGGCCGTCACGCGCCTGCAGCACACGAAAGCCGTCGCGTTCGAGCGGATAGGCGAGGAGCTTCTGAACCGCGTCCTCATCGTCGACGAGCAGAATGGTCGAGGAATCTGGCATCGGCAGTGCCCGCCGGCGCTGGTAGGTCTGCCACCTACTATAGCCAGGGTATGGCGGCGCTCCCGCCCCGTCCTTCGCGGCGCCGACCGCGGCTCGGCTCGCTCGAGCGCCCTGTCAGCGGCAGGCTCTACCGCGGCACCTGGCTGCTCGTCGGCATTCCACTGCTGCTCGCGGCCTTCGCCGTCAGGAAGGCCGAGCCGCTGCCGGTGCCACAGCCGTCGTTCCCCGCGGCCTTCGACCGGGCCGGAGCTCTCACGCTCGCGAGAGAGCTCGCCGGGAACTACCCCGACCGCGTGCCCGGAACCGCGGGCGGTGCCGGCGCGGTGAGCTGGTTCGGACAGCAACTCGCGCCGTACGGGCTCCAGCCGGTCGCCGACCGGTTCCGTGCCGAGCTCCCCGGTCGGGGGACGCAGACGCTCGTCAACCAGGTGCTCACGATCCCGGGCCGGCTGCCGAGCGAGATCGTCGTCATGGCCCACCGCGACGACGACGGCACCGGGCCTGGAGCCAACGACAACGCTTCCGGGATCGCCACCCTGCTCGAGCTGGCCCGCTCCTACGGGACTCCCGTGGCCGCGACGGGGAGCCGGGCGCTGAGCCCGCTGCACACCCTGGTCTTCGTCGCCACCGACGGCGGCGCCTTCGGCGCGCTGGGGGCCCGCCACTTCGCAGCCACGCATGATGGCCACGTCCTCGCCGTGATCGATCTCGCCGCGATTGCCGCACGCGCGCCGCCGCGCCTCGTCCTGGCCGGGACCGAGCCTCGCCTGGCGGCGCCTGGAATCGTCGAGACCGCCTCAGAACGCCTGCTGGAGCAGACGGGCGAGCGACCACACCGACCGTCCGCTCTCGCCCAGCTGATCGACCTCGCCTTTCCGTTCACGTTGCACGAGCAGGGGCCGCTGCTGGCGCGCGGGCTGCCGGCCCTGACGCTGACCACCGGCGGCGAGCGGCCTCCCGCGGCGTTCTTCGACCGGCCGTCGCGGCTCGACGCCAACCGGCTCGGCGAGCTCGGCCGCGCGGCCCAGCAACTGCTGAGCTGGCTCGACTCCGGTGTCGAGCTGTCGCCGGGAACTTCGACCTACGTCTATTTCGGCCCCCGGATCCTTCCCGGCTGGGCGATCGAGCTGGTGCTGATTGCGGCGCTAGCGCCATTCCTGGTCGCCGCCGTCGACCTCTTCGCGCGCTGCCGGCGGCGGCACATCCCGCTCGCGCCCGCTCTGCGCAGCTACCGGAGTCGGGTCGGCTTCTGGCTCTGGACGATCGCGATCTTCGAGCTGTTCACGCTCGCCGGAGTTTGGCCGAGCGCGCCCTCCGTGCCGCTCCCGCCCGACAGCCCGCCGGCCAGCCAGTGGCCTGTGCTGGGACTAATCGGGCTCGGGCTGCTGAGCGGAATCGGCTGGCTCGTCACCCGGCAGCGCCTGCTCCCGCGTAGGCCGGTCTCGCCATCAGACGAGCTGGCGGGCACCGCGGCGGCGCTGCTCGCCCTCGGCGTGATCTCGCTGCTGGTCGTGGCGACCAACCCATTCGCACTGATCTTCCTGCTCCCCTCTTTGCACGCCTGGCTCTGGCTCCCGCATCTGCGCGGCCGTCCGTTCTGGGCGCGGGCGGCACTCTTGCTGGCCGGCTTCGTCGGGCCGCTGCTGCTGCTCGGCTCGTTCGCGTTCCGCTTCGGCGTCGGCCTCGACTCGGTCTGGTACCTCACCGAACTGGCCGCGACCGGGTACGCGGGCCTGCCCGCTCTCGTGATCGCCGCCGGCTGGCTGGCAGTCGCCGGCCAGGTCGCGGCACTCTCGGCGGGGCGGTACGCGCCGTACCCGGACGCGCGTGAGCGGCCGCCGCGCGGGCCGATCCGGGAGACCGTCAGGCGCACGGTCCTTACAGTGAGAGCACGGAGGCGTGCATCGGCCTCCGAGGAACGGGCATTGGAGGGGCGAGGATGAGCCTAAGGCGCAGCGTTCGGATCGCAGGCACCGGCCTGATCGTGGCCGGACTGCTGATGCTGGTCTGGGTCGTCGTCGTCTGGCGCTGGCAGGACCCCTTCACGGCGCTTTACACGCACTGGAAGCAGCACCAGCTCGCCCACAGCTATAGCCAACGCTTCGCCGCGTACCAGCCGCGTCTCGTCTCCCGGTCGGAGTCGGTGGGTGCCGAGATGCGCACGGTCGAGCGCGAGGCCCATAGCTACCGGCTCGCCTCGCACCGGGGCCAAGCGATCGGCCGGATCCACGTGCCGCGCCTCGGCCTGAACATGATCCTCGTCAACGGGACCGACGACTCGACGCTCCGGAAGGGCCCGGGTCGCGACCTGCGCACCTACATGCCAGGCGAGGGGCAGCTCATCTACATCGCGGGCCACCGGACGACCTACCTGGCCCCGTTCGCCCACATCGAAGCGATTCGCCTCGGCGACTCGGTGACGCTCGACGTGCCGTACGGGACCTTCCGCTACCGGGTCTTCCGGCACCGGGTCGTCGGCGCAAACGACGTCGCCGTCCTCCACTCGCACGGCCGCGAGGTGGTTGTCCTCCAGGCCTGCCACCCGCGCTTCTTCGCGTCGCACCGCTATCTCGTCTACGCGCGGCTGGTAGAGGTCCGGCCCCGGGGTGGGCGGGCCTTCCACGTGCCCGGAACCGTGCTCGCAGCGGCTCCGCTGGCGGCGGCCCAGGGCTGAGCCGCCCGCATGATCAGTCGAGCCTGAGGTAGCGCGCCGCTGAGCCGGCCTCGAGCTCGCCCTCGCCGCGCGGCACCAGAACGAGCGCGTCGGCCCCTGCCGCCCGCGCGATCATGTGCGACTCCTGGCCGCTCAGGGGCTCGAGCTCGACCCAGCGCTCGTCACCTGCTCGGGCGCGCGCTCGGACGAGCTGGTCGCGGGCGGGGTTCCGTTTGAGGGCAGCTGCGAGCCGCCCCGGCTGGAACCGGGGAAGCGGGTCTGAATGGCCCTGCAACGCGAGCACGGCCGGCCGCACGAACAGCTCGAAGCCGACGAGCGAGGAGACCGGGTTTCCGGGCAGCCCGAAGACCAGCGTCGAGCCTCGGACGCCGAACGCGACTGGCTTGCCCGGCTTGACCGCCACGCGCCAGAAGATCTCCTCGACGCCGAGCTCGGCCTCGATCCGGCGGACCAGATCGTGCGGTCCAACGGACACGCCGCCCGACGTGACGAGCACGTCAGCCTCGAGGCCCCGCCCAAGGGCCTCGCGGTGCGCGTCCTCGTCATCGGCCACCGGCGCCAGGCGCTCCGGCAGCGCGCCCGCCGACGCCAGCTGTGCGGCGAGGATCAATCCATTGGCCTCGTAGACCTCGCCCGGCCCAAGCAGCTGGCCCGGCGACCGGAGCTCGGTTCCCGTGGTGAGCACGGAGGCGCGCGGCCGCGCGGCGCACACGACCTCCGGAACGCCCGCCGCCGCCAGCGCGCCGAGGTGCGCCGGAGCAAGCCGCGTCCCGGCTTCGACCACGGGGTCGCCGGCGTGGATATCACCGCCGCGAGGGCGCACGCAGGCACCGGCAGCCACATGATCAGAGATCTCGATAGCGTTGTCACTCTCGACAACATACTCGAAGGGGATGACGGCATCGGCTCCGTCGGGAACGACTCCGCCCGTCGCGATCGCCATCGCCTCCCCGGCCCGGAGCTCGCGCGAGGCGGGAGCGCCGGCCGCGACCCGCTCAACGACGGGCAGCCGGCCCGGAGTGTCCTCCGAGCGCAGCGCGAACCCGTCCATTGCGGAGCTGGCAAACGGAGGAAGATCGACGGCCGCCACGGCCGTCTCGGCCAGGATGCGCCCACCGGCCATCTCCAGCGATACCGGCTCGAGCTCGAGGGTCCGAACCCGCTCCAGGATCAGGCGCTGGGCCTCGTCGATCGTCAGCAGCTCGGCCAAGACCGCCACATACGCTACGCGCTGGCGGATAGGCTCACGCCGCCATGATCTCGGTCGTCGTCCCCGTTCACGACGAGGAGCGGACGGTGGCGCTCCTCTTCGACGAGCTCCAAGCGGCCCTCGAGCCGCTCGACGAGCCGTGGGAAGCCGTCTTCGTCGACGACGGGTCAATGGACGGCTCGTTCGCCGCGCTGACCCGCTTGCATAACGCCCACGACAACGTCCGCGTCGTGCGCCTCCGTCGCAACTTCGGCAAGGCGGCAGCGCTCGCGGCCGGCTTCGGGCAGGCGCGCGGAGATGTCGTGGTCACGATCGACGCCGACCTCCAGGACGATCCGGCAGAGATCCCGCGGCTCCTTGCCAAGCTCGACGAGGGCTTCGACCTCGTCTCCGGCTGGAAGGCGCACCGCCGGGACCCGCTCAGCCGCCGCGCCCTCTCGCGGATCTTCAACTGGGTGACGAGCCGGGTCTCGGGCCTGCGCCTCCACGACATGAACTGCGGCCTCAAGGCCTACCGCGCCGAGGTCGTGAAGGAGCTGCGCCTCTACGGGGAGCTCCACCGCTTCATCCCGGTGCTCGCGCATTACCGCGGCCACCGGATCGCCGAGCTCCCTGTCAACCACCGCCCGCGGGAGCACGGCCGCTCGCGCTACGGCGTGGAGCGCTACCTGCGCGGCTTCCTCGACCTCCTAACGGTCTCGTTCATCGGCCGCTACCGGCACCGGCCGCTGCACCTGTTCGGCGGGCTGGGCCTGACGCTCGGGGCGCTCGGTTTCGCGATCCTGGTCTACCTGACCATCCTCAAGATCGGCGGGCACGCCATCGGCGAGCGGCCGCTGCTGACGCTGGGCGTGCTGCTGGTCGTCGTCGGGCTGCAGTTCTTTTCCCTCGGGCTGATCAGCGAGCTGATCACGAGCCAGCACGAGGAACGGACCGGGCCGCGCGAGCGGGCTGAGCTCGACGTCGAAGAGATCCTCTCCTAGCGGCGCGGGCCCGGCGGCCCGAAGTCACGCTTTCGGCACGCTTCCGTTTCACACCCGTGCGCGCTCCCTCGATACGCTCGCAGCGGGGAGGAGGCCGGGTGCGCCTGAACTAAGGGACCAAGGGCCGAGAGCGCGATGAGAGTCCTCTACTTCGGCACGTACGACCGCGACTACCCGCGGAACGCGCAGGTGATCTCCTGCCTGCGCGGCGCCGGAGTCGAGGTCGTCGAGCGGCACGAGAGCGTCTGGGAGGGGCGGCGCGAGAGCTGGCAGGCAGGCGTCGGCACGGCCGCGCGCCTGGCCGTGGCCGAGCTGCGCCTCCTGCGGCAACCCCACGCCGAGTTCGACGTCGTGCTCGTCGGCTACCCCGGCCACCTCGACCTGACCGCCGCCCGGCGCGCCGCCCGTGGCAGGCCCGTCGTCTTCAACCCACTCGTCTCGCTGACCGACACGTTCGTCTCCGACCGCCGCCGGTTCCGCCCCGGCTCCCCGCCCGCGCGGGCGCTGGCCGCGATCGACCGACGTGCGCTCCGGGCCGCCGATCTCACGGTCGCGGACACACGGGCCAACGCCGCCTATCTCGCGGGGCTCGCCGGCCTGCCGCCGGAGCGGGTCGAGCACTGCTTCGTCGGCGCCGAGGAGCGGCTCTTTAGGCCCGGCTGGTGGCCTCAGGAGCCGTTCACGTTCCTGTTCGTTGGCAAGTTGATCCCGCTCCACGGGCTCGAGACGATCCTTGCCGCCGCGCGCGAGGCGCCGGAGATCCGGATCAGGCTGGTTGGCACCGGCCAGCTCGACGCGCTGCTCGAGACGCGCCCGCCGAACGTCGAGTGGGTCCCCTGGGTCGAGTACGACCAGCTTTCCGGCGAGCTGCACCAGGCCGGCGCTGCTCTGGGGATCTTCGGCACCTCCGACAAGGCGCGGCGAGTGATTCCGAACAAGGCGTTCCAGGCGCTCGCCTGCGGGACGCCGCTCGTCACGGCCGACACGCCGGCGGCCCGGGAGCTGCTCGCCCACGACGAGAGCGCACTGCTCGTCCCTCCCGGCGACGCCCCCGCACTCGCAGCGGCGCTGCGCCGCCTCGCCGGCGACCGGGCCCTCGCGCAGCGACTGGCCGAGGAGGGTCACGCCGCCTACCGCCGCGAAGCGAGCGAGCAGGTGCTTGGCGCGCGCTGGCGCGCGCTCCTCGAGCGCGCCGTACGATCGCGCCGAGCATGACCATCCGCCGACTGACGAGCCCGGCCTCCCTGGTCTACGCGGCGATGGCCGCCTACGCGGCCGGCTTCACAGCGCTCTCGATCCTGCGGCACCGTGCGCTGCAGACAGGACGCTTCGACCTCGGCAACATGGTGCAGGCGGTCTGGTCGACCGCTCATGGCCACCCGCTGGCCGTGACAGGCCTCCGCGGCGACGAGATCTCGCGCCTAGCGGCCCACTTCGACCCGATCCTCGCCGCCTTCGCGCCCCTGTGGCTCGTCTGGCCCAGCCCGGACTCGCTGCTCCTGGCGCAGGCCATCGCCGTCGCCCTCGGCGCGCTGCCGGTCTTCTGGCTTGCGCGCAAGCACCTCGCCTCCGCGCGCGCCGGCGCAGCCTTCGCGCTCGCGTACCTCCTCTACCCGCCGACCCAGTGGCTGACGCTGAACGAGTTCCACCCGGTCGCGCTCGCCTGCCCGCTGCTGCTGTTCGCGATCTGGTACCTCGACGAGGACCGCCTCCTGCCCTTCGCCCTGTTCGCGCTCGCGGCGGCGATCAGCAAGGAGGAGATCGGGCTCGTGGTCGCCGGCCTCGGGCTCTGGTACGCCCTGGCGCGCCGGCGCTGGCTGGAGGGCGCCGCGATCGTCCTCGGCGGGCTGGCGATCTCACTGGTCGCGATCGAGGTCGTGATCCCGCATTTCAACCACGCCGGTACCTCGAGCTTCTTTTCCCGTTACAGCCAGGTCGGCGGCTCGGCCTCGGGGATCCTCCACACCGCGGTCACGCACCCGTGGAAGGACGTGACGACCGCGTTCACCGGGCGCGGCCTCGGCTACCTGGCACGGCTCTTCCTCCCGCTCGGCCTGCTCGCCCTGCTCTCGGCGGCTCCGGCTCAGAGCTCGATCCAGTTCCACTACACCGCCGGCCTTATCCCGGTCCTGTGGGCGTCCGCGGTGCTCGGCGCGGCGCGCCTGACCCGGGCCCGGCTTCAGGTCGCGACCGGCGTGCTCGTCCTTGCGATCGTCGCCAACTACGCGCTCGGCGCGATCCCGGTCTGGCGCTACTTCCCGGCCGGCGAGACCGCGCAGGCCTATGCGACCAGGATCACCGAGCACGACCGGATCGCCGCCAAAGCCTTGAAGCTGATCCCGCCGCACGCCGTCGTCAGCGCGACCAACTCGCTCGGCGCCCACCTCTCCGCCCGCAGGCGCGTGCTCAGCTTCCCGATCGTCCGGGACGCAACCTGGATCGCGGCCGACGAGACGAAGCCCGGCTACACCGACCGGATCGCGCCGCTGCCCGTCGCGGTCGAGCTCGTCTGGCTGCGGCAGAACCCGGCCTGGCGCCTCGTCTTCCAGCAGGACGGCGTGCTCGTCTTCAAACGGGTGACCCCGCCCTAGACCTTGATCGACTGCGAAAGCAGGTAGGCGCTGAGCACGACGCCGAGCAGCAGAGCCGGGTCGTCGTCCTCGGCGGCGGCGAGTGGCAGCGTCCAGACCACGTACCAGGCGGCGAGGTACGGGATCGCAAGCAGCAACAGGCCGGCGGCCAGCCCCAGCCGCGCCCGGCCGCGCCAGGCGGCGCGCAGTAGCCACAAATACGCGAGCCCGAAGGCCGCGGCAAAGAGGGCGATCGAAACGTCATGCGGGACTCCGAGCTGGGTCAGCCGGTGCGGCAGCGCGAACGCCGTCTCCCGTTCCGCGTGCTCGGTCAGCGGCCGGAGCGCATCGGCCCACGCGAGGCCGTAGCGCCAGGTTCCGAGCGCCAGTACCACGGCGGCCGCCCCCGCAAGCCCGAGGTACCCGAAGCCCACGCGCCGGGCGCGCGACTCGACCAGCCGCAGCGGCAGCAGCACGAGCGGCACCCACTTGACAAGCGCCGCGAGCGCCCAGCCGGCGCCGGCGAGCTCCCGCCGGCCCGAGAGTGCGACCGCCAGCGCGGCGAGGACGAGCGCGAACGGCCAGGCGTCGTTGTGGCCGCCGCCGGCGAAGTGGATCGCCAGCACCGGGTTCCAACCGACCACCGCCCAAGCGAACGCCGGCCGCCGTGAGAGCCGCGCCGCCAGGAAAGCGATCGCCAGCATCGCGACCGCCGCCAGCGACTTGTAGATCCAGGCCGCCGCGTCGGCGGACGTTCCCGCGACCCGCGCGAGCGGCTCGGAGGCGAGCGTGAAGGCGGGGCCGTAGACCGAGGTCGTCCCGCGCCAGGCCACACCGACGTACGGGTAGGCCGGATCGCCGGGGAAGTGGCTCGGCGGATGCTGGTAGGGGTTGGCATCGTGGACGGCGGCAATTCGGCCGTAGTCCCAGTACGTCCAGGCGTCGGTCGAGAGCAGCAGCGGCGCGGCGAGCGGCGCGAGCTGCATCGCGCACGCGATTGCCGCCACGGCCATCAGGGCGGGAGATGCGCGCCGGACGAGCCATGCGCCCGCCGCGTACGCGAGAAACGCGACCGACAGCAGCAAGAGGAAGACCAGCGCCACACTCCGGTTCCCAACGACGTGCTCGCCGTTCCGCGGCGCGATGCGGGAGTTGTGCGCCCACCCGAGGAAGGCCGCGGCAGCCGTGAGAACGAGCGCGCAGAGTCCCGCGGCGAGCGCGGCGCGGCGGACGGCCGGAGCTCTCAGGCTACGGCGGTGGGGGCGGAGGCGGGGGGACCGGAGGCGGCGACGGAGGCGGCGGCGGCTCGACCGGCGGCGGAGGCGGCGGCACAGTCGTGACCGTCTGCCCGGTGGTCGTCGGCTGCGTGGTCTGCGTCCTGGTGGTCGTCGGCGAGTACGTGGTCGTCGGCGAGTACGTGGTCGTCGGCGCGTAACTCGAGCCGTACTGGCCCTGCGAGAATGGCCGGAAGACGACCGGGTTCAGCGGCGACGGCCAGGACAGCGCAGGCTTGTTGCCGATGGCGGCCTCCATGAACAGGCGCCAGATCGTGGCCGGGAAGGTGCCGCCGGCGACCGCGATCCCGTGCACGTCCTCCATCGGGATCTCGCCCTGCGGGTAGCCGACCCAGACCGTCGCCTCGAGCTGCGGCACGTAGCCGGAGAACCAGCCGTCGGCGTGATTGTCGGTCGTGCCGGTCTTGCCGGCCGCCGGGCGGCCGAAGTAGGCGCCGACGCCGGTCCCGCCGAGCACGTTCTCCTGCAGGATCCGCGTCACCTCAGCGGCAACGCCGTCGGAGATCACCCGCTTGCGCTGCGGCTTGCCCCAGCCGGCGTCGGTGTCGACCTTGCCGTTCGCCAGCTTGACCTCGATGATCGCCATCGGCTTGGAATAGACGCCGCCCGCGTCCAGGGTCGCGTAGGCCGAGGCCTCCTCCAGCGGCGAGATCGCGTCGGCACCGAGCCCCATCGCGGGAACGACGTCGAGGTGCGACCGGATACCGAGTTTGTGCGCCATGGCCGCCACGCGCTGGGGGCCGACGTCCAGCGTCAGCTGCGCGTAGACGGTGTTGTCGGAGGCGAGGGTCGCGCTGGTGACCGAGATCGAGCCGGAATAGGTGTGGTCGTAGGTCTGGACGTCCCAGGCGGCCGTGTACGGGTCCGGCTGGTAGTGGAAGGGCGCCGAGACGTAGTAGGTCGAGTCCGGGTTCATGCCCATCTCGACCGCGGCCGTGAGCACGAAGACCTTGAAGGTCGAGCCGGGCTGGCGCCGGGCCTGCGCGACCAGGTTGAACTGGTTGCCGGTCCGTCCCGGGGTGACCGCGGTCATCGCGCGGATGGCGCCGGTCGCGGGGTTGATCGAGACGACGGCCGAGGCGGGGTCGTTGCGCAGGTAGAGCGTGTCTCGGATCGCCTTCGCAGCAGCCCGCTGGAGCCGCGGGTTAATCGTCGTGTAGACGCGCAGCCCGCCCGAGCGGACCGTGTTCGCCCCGTATTCGCCGATCAGCTGGTCGCGCACATAGCTGAAGAAGTACGGCTCCTTGATCCGGGTGTAGAGCACGCCGGGCCGGAGGCGCAGGTTCCGCTGCGCGACCGCGTGTTGGTACTGGGCGACGTTGATGTAGCCGTACCTGAGCATCGCGCGCAACACCTCGTCGCGCCGCTCGAGCGCCGTCGCCGGGCGGTGGAACGGGTCGTAGACCGACGGCGCCTGCGGCAGGCCGGCCAGCAGCGCCGCCTGGTCGAGGCCGAGCTGCCGCGCGTGCTCGGAGAAGTACGTCTCGGCCGCGGCCTCGATCCCATAGGCGTGGTTGCCGTAGTAGACCTGGTTCATGTACTCGGCCAGGATCCGGCTCTTCGACCACCGGCGGCTGAGCTTGATCGCGAGGCAGGCCTCCTTCAGCTTGCGCTTGAAGGTCCGCTCCTTCGAGATGTAGAGGTTGCGGACGAGCTGCTGGGTGATCGTCGAGCCGCCCTGGACGACATGGCCTGCGCGGAGGTCGCTCCAGGCCGCGCGCAGGATGCCCTGGTAGTCGACGCCGCCGTGCTCGTAGAAGCGGTGGTCCTCGATCGCAACGGTCGCCCTCCGCGTCCAGAAGCTGACCCCGCGCAGCGCGACGCGGGTGCGGTTCTTGTCCGCAGGGATCGAGCCGAGCAGCGAGCCGTCGGAGGCGTAGACGAAGGAGTTCTGGCCGTTCTCGACCGGCCGCAGCTTGTTCAGGTCGCAGCTCGAGCGGAACTTGGCCACGGCGCCGACCCCGGAGCCGATCATCGCCAGCACCAGGATCAGCAGCGCGAGGAGAACGATCCGGAGACGGCGCTTGCGCTGGCCGCGGTTTCGGCCGCGCCGGCGGCGCGTGCGGCGGAGAACGTCCTCGAAGTCGTCGTCGCGGCGGCTGCGGCTCGGCCCGCGCGAAGACGGAGGGGGCGTCACGCGAAGACCCCGGCCTCGCGCAGGCGCCCGTGCACCCGCAGGCGAAGCTCGGCTTCGAGCCGACGCGCCGAAGGCTCGTCGTCGGCCCAGACGCGCAGCTCGAGCTGGGCCTTGTCCTCGAGCGAGGTGACGGCGACCTCGGCGCGCTCGTCGTCAGCAGCTTCGCGCAGAAGCTCCGAGACGGCGGCGAGATCGCGATCGAGGGGAACCTGGACGGTCACGTGTGCGAGCTTCTTTCTTCCACGAATCGTGGAGTTGAGGATGGTATCCGAGGCGATCCGGTCGTTCGGGATCACGAGCCGGTCGTTGTCGGTCGCCCGGATGAAGGTGTAGGTGAGCCCGATCTCCTCGACCACCCCCTCGGTGCCGTCGATCTCGACGTGGTCGCCGATCCGGATCGGCTGCGTGAACGCGATCAGCAGGCCGGCGATGAAGTTCCCGATCGTCCGCTGCGCTGCGAAGCCGACCACGATCCCGACGATCGCCGAGGACGCGAGGATCCCGGTCGCGACCGCGCGCACCTCGGGGATCACGAGGAGGGCGGAGAGGATCCCGACGAAGAAGATCAGCGCGACGATGGCGCGGCGCAGGACGCGGTAGCGGGTCACCGCGGTCGCGGGCAGGTCGCGGCGAGCCATGCGCCGGTCCACGAGGCGCGCGACGACGACGGTCACCAACAGGACCGCGCCCAGCACGACAAGCCGGTGCCAGAACGGCATCGTCACCCTCAGTTACTCGAAGGGCAGGGGTTTCCTGCCCGCGAAGCCCTCGTCCGCGCCGTGCCAGAAGGCGACCTCGTCCTCGCCGGCCCGCCAGCAGAGCAGCACCTCCTCGCCGTCGTGCAGGGCGGGGAAGTCGACGAGGCCGCTGTCGAGGTCCTTGACGAGCACGCCGATCGCCTCGAGCCGCTCGACGCAGCGGGCGGCGGCTTCGGCCTCGCGCTCGAACAGCTCGGCGTCCGCCCTCGCCTCCCCGGGGTCGAAGTCGCCCCCGTTGCCCGCGATCCGCGTGACGAGCTGCGCCCGCCGCGCCGCCGCCTCGGTCATCGCGCGCCGGTGCTGGACGAGCTCCTCGGCGGCCGGCCTGACCTCCGCCAGGAGGGCGTTCGCCTCGGCCGGGGTGAAGTATCGCGTGGCCATGCGAGTATCATCGCGCGCCGTGTCAGCGGGTCAACGCGTCCGCGAGCGACCGGCCGCCCGCCGGGCACCGCCGCCGGTCTGGGCGCGGAGCCCGGCACCGGGGATCTTCCTCTGGACGCGGACCGCGATCTGGGCCGCCGCCCTGTTCGCGCTCTTCACGTTCGTGCCCAACCGCCACCCGCTCGCTGGGCGTTGGGACGACCCCTCGCTGACCCACGATCTCGGCGCGGTCACCGACGTCTGGGCGCGCTGGGACAGCGTCTGGTTCCTGCGGATCGCCGAGCACGGCTACGACGCGGCGAGCGGGGCGGCGTCGGCCTTCTACCCGCTCTACCCCGGCGCGGTTGCGCTGCTCGGGCGGGCGTTCTTCGGGCACTACGTCCTGGCGGGGATCCTGATCTCGCTGGCCGCGGCACTTGCCTCCTTCCAGCTGCTCTATGTGCTGGCGGAAGAGCGGCTAGGCGCCGAGGGGGCGCGCCGTGCCGTGCTCTACCTCGCCGTCTTCCCGTTCGCGCTCTTCCTGCAGGCCGTTTACAGCGAGTCGCTCTACCTGCTGCTGACGCTGGCCGCCTTCGCCCTGGCCGAGCGCAGGCGCTACCTCGAAGCCGGCGTCGTCGCTGGGCTCGCGCTCCTGACACGGCCGACCGGATTCGCGCTGCTGCCGCCCCTCGCGCTGCTCGCCTGGCAGGAGCGCAATCGCCTGCGCGCGCTCGCCTCGCTCGCCGTCTCGCTCGTCATGTTCGCCGCGTACCCGCTCTACCTCTGGCAGGCCGAAGGTGACCCCTGGGCCTTCGTGCGGGCGCAGCGGCTCTGGAGCCGGCACCTCTCGCCGGCAGGACCGTTCGGCGGGATCTGGGACGGCCTGAGGGCGGGCTGGGCGGGGGTCGAGCAGCTCGCATCGGGCTCGCACACGCACGTCTACTGGACCGCGGTCCAGGACACCGACCCGATCCGCGCCGCCACCATCAACCTGGAGAATCTCGCGTTCCTCGTGCTCTTCGTCGTGCTCACCGTGATCGCCTGGCGGCGCTTCGGCTCGCCGTACGGGCTGTTCGCCGCGCTCAGCCTTGCGATCCCCCTGTGCGTGCCCAGCCACCGCTGGCCCCTGCTCTCCATGCCGCGCTTCGGCTTGACGATCTTCCCACTCT